>JAIULZ010000007.1 GCA_022565805.1 Balneolales bacterium | reverse complement strand
TAAACACATCAAAGTGATAATCTCACATGATTATGTCACCCATAACCAAATTATACGTTATCAAATTGTAGGTCTAAATCACTTTTGCCGATCCCACTATTCGAACTGCGACAGTTGAGCTAATCACTAAAAAATCTAAGGCCAAAATTCCGAAGCTGAAATAGTTTATGGTTGCCTAAGGCTTAGCTTAAAAAAATAATAAATCTCTTCGCAAGCGCCTTTTGCCTTGTATTGAACACGGTATTTAGTTCCTTTCTTAAGGTTAAATCCAATCGTCGTTTATGAACTATTATTTTTTGAAGGAGATGTTGAAGCTCCGCTAAAGATGGTATAGACCAAACAGGTGCTTTAAAAGAGAGGTTAAAGAGCTGAGATATTGCAACTTTCGGAAAAAGGTCTCGTAATACTTTCGCATTACAATCAGACTTTTTTAAGCTAATCTTAGAATATGAAAATCTGAGAATAAGCATAACTCTGACTCTTACAACATACTATAAGATTTTGATTAAAAAGAAGACTTGGTTGTATACATATACCTTACTCATTATCAATGAGTTAAATCTTGTATTTTTTTGTCTTTAAAGAAAACAGAATACAGGTAGTTTATGCTTTTCTAAAGACTCTATTCATGAATATAGCTTTCATTATTCTGCTAACCGATTTATGGGATTAGTATTTATTCTCCACTAAACATATTTAAAATTACCTATATGAACTATAGCTACGCACTCGCTTTTTCTTCGGCGTTTCTTTTAATCTGCTTTCTAAGCGGGCTATCTAGTGTTACAGCACAGCAGTCATTTAGCATTCCTTCTCAGACCTATGGAATAGCATTTGGCGATACAGAGAAGACAACTGGTATAAGATTCAACTACAGAGACCGCCGGCTCAGAGAAATGAATGGTTTAAACATAACACTGCTACAGAACCCAAACGATGATTTCAATTCCAAAATAAGGGGGTTGTCTGTGGGGCTTGTATCAACAGGTGGCCGTAGCTTATTTGGTATTAGTATTGCCCCGGTGGCAACTGTGTTTGAAGATAGAACAAATGGATTTACTCTTGGTGGGATTGCCTCGGTTTCGAGTGGATTTACTGGTTTTCAGCTGGGTGGAATTGCTGCGGTATCTGCCGAGCAATCCGGCGGTCTTCAGTTTGGAGGCCTGGCTTCTGTAGCAGGGGAAGACCTGAGAGGTCTGCAATTGGGTGGTTTTGCTGCTGTTACCGGAGAAAATTTACGTGGCTTACAGTTCGGGGGAATGGCTGCTGTAGCTGGTGAAAATATGCGGGGGGGACAGATCGGTCTGCTGGCAGCCGTAACCGGAGAAAATGTAAACGGATTGCAAGCAAGTGGTTTAGCCGCAGTGGCAGGCGACAAAATGCAAGGCTTTCAATTCGGTGGTTTGGCGGCTGTGTCAGGAGAGGGAATGAGAGGAATTTCTTTTTCCGGACTTGCTACCGTTACGGGCGGGGATGGCTTTGGCTCTGCGAATAGTTTGTTTGCAACAGTTTCAGGCGGTAGTTTTACGGGCAGTATATTCGGTGGCTTGTTTGTGGCAGCAGAATCTGTTCGTGGCTTAACACTAAGCGGAATCGTAACGGCTGGCGGAGAATTTAGTGGTCTTCAAATATCGGGTGCGGTAATCGCAGCGAACGAAATAAATGGCCTTACATTTACTCCGGTAGCCGTTTCAGGATCACAAAGGGGGGCATCTGTTGGTTTAGTAATTGAAACCAATGCTCTGCGTGGAATTCATATCCCGGCTATTTATTCGCATGTAAAGCCCGGGGGTAACCAAAATGGGGGCGTTGTATCTTTGGTAAATTATAATCGGGGTACTCAAAACGGCTTGTCAATCGGTCTGTTAAATTACTCAAGAGAACTTCGGGGTGTACAGTTCGGACTCATAAATATTGCGGGGAATAAATCCGGTCTCGGTAAGGTCCTGCCGATTATAAACTTCTAGTTTTGTTATAGCTTGTAGTGGGCATTTCAGGCTTCCCTATACCATGGTTGCAAACTACTCTTTTGGGTACTTTAGTATAAAGAAGTCATTATTTAGGATGATTAGCCGTTTATAGGTCACCAATTCTGATTATGGCTTCTGAATACTGTTTAAAAATATTTTTTACTACTTTACAAAGTATTGGGCCTTAATTCATTACATGATTTCACACCGCAGTGTTTCGCAAAGTATGGCGCAGGATTGCACAATTTTGCAAATGCTGACCGAACCGTCGTGGAGTCCTTAGGTAGAGTTGTTTAGACTATTTAAAACGAGACCTTGCAAAACTAACATTGTTAATTGTTAGTTTCTGATCACTAAATGCTGGATTACATCTTTTTTGGAACATCTGTGGCTACTTCGGTTTTTTTCTGCACATTCAGATTGGTGCTGATGTGCGATACCTTCTCGGTTATAAAAGAGTTGACGATTTCGAGAGCAGCTTTATTTTGCCCACCATGTGGTATGATGATATCGGCATAACGCTTGGTCGGCTCAACAAATTCGAGGTGCATGGGACGCACAAATTTTTCATACTGATTCAAAACGCTGTCAACAGATCGGTTTCTTTCCTGAATGTCTCTTTTCAGACGTCTTAGCAATCTTAAGTCATCGTCGGTATCGACAAATATTTTAATATCCATTAGATCCCGAAGCTCTTTTTCATAGAAAATCAGAATTCCATCGAGCAGGATGATCGGCATGGGAGTATACTCGTTATATACATCAGACCGCACATGATTGTTGAAATCATAAATAGGAACCTTAATGCTATAGCCGTTTAGTAGTGCATTTACGTGCCGAATCATCAGTTCACTTTCAAGTGCGGAGGGATGATCGTAATTCTGTTTTACTCGCTCCTCGAAAGGAATATGCTTTAAATCGCGGTAGTAGGAATCATGCTGTAATAAAACCAGGTTCTCGTTTCCAACTGCCTCAATGATATGACTCACAACAGTGGTTTTTCCTGATCCGCTGCCGCCTGCAACTCCAATTACGAAGGGTTTCATAAATAAGTATTATTTTCTTTGGAAAGTGTGGGCAGAATTTACGATCCGGCAATGAATTTTAAAAAAATGGCATCAAAATAAATTTATCCCATCTATTTTTTAATATACTTAAAAGCTTAATCGGTTATTCTGGTATTAAAGCGCTGTTCCCGTATTTCTTTATAGTCCCGAATTGCCCGGAAAATAGCCGAGGCAAGTATATTTTGTCCATATTCACTTTTCATAAAACGCTCTTCCTCGGGATTGGAGATAAATCCAAGTTCGATTAGAACTCCGGGCATGGCCGCTTCAAATAGCACCTGTAGTCCGGCCTGTTTTACGCCTCTAGACCTTCTTTGTGCACGGTTCGAAAATTGATCCATAACGAGCTGACCGAATCTTTCACTCTCCCGCTGATTTCCAATATTTGCAATTTCATAGATCATAAGCTGATCTCTTGAAAGCTCCTGTGTTCGGTCACTTTCATCCTCAAGCTGTATCACCGCATTCTCTCGTTTCATTACTTCTAATGCAGAGGAGGTTCTGCCGATACCTAAAAAATAAACTTCGGCACCGTTGGCTTGCCGGCCGGTATGAGAATTGGTGTGTATAGAAACGAACAGATGCCCCATATATCGATTTGCAATCCGACCTCTTTCGGCAAGACCCACAAAGGTGTCGTCATCGCGTGTGTAAACAACTCTCATATCAGGCATATATTCATTAATGTAAGCGCCTACTCGCTTCGCAACCGAAAGTGCTATGTCTTTCTCGTACGATCCTGAAAAGCCAATCGCACCCGGGTCGCGTCCGCCATGGCCCGGATCCAGCACAATAGTTGTGAACTCTACACCGGAGCGGTTTACCTCGAAAATAGAGTTGAAAGAATCTGAAAAGTCATCCTCATTGGTTCCTTGAAGTGAGGGCGTTTCGGGCTCAACTGTGGCAGCGTTTGTGTTTGTGGCATCTCCATTATCTGATTGTTCAGATTGTGTTTCGTTAGTAACGGCTTCCTGATTAGTGGAGGATGGAGTATTTTGTTGATCTGATTGAGCATTATCAGATGATGGATTTTCTACAACTGTGGCACTGTTTAACTCCTGCCAGTTAATCGGGAAAAATCCTTCGGTTAGCATCTGAAGCTCTGTTGGGGATGCTTCTGTTAACCCGATAAGTAAGTGCCTTTGGTTTCGGTCGGGGTAAATACGGCTTCGATAGTAGGCATTTTCGGCAAGTCGAATGTTAAAACCCGTTCCACCAGGAATTTCGTGACTCGTAATCTCCATAATGGGCTCATGGTAGGAAAAGTTATCTTTTCGAATTTGCATTCGGGAATCGTAAAATACGGCTTGTATTAACCCGGGCTCTGCCTGATAAATACGGAATGAGTCGGGTGCAGCTGTAAAATGAAATCTGATCACATAGCCCAAACCATCTGAACGGGTGGCCGTAGAGATTCGCTCTAAAGTATTCTCTGCAAGTAAAGTAACACCCGGCTGTTTAGCCAGTGTATCTTTACTGGAAAAAAGCACAGCAGAAAAAAGCAGAAAGGTGAAGAAGTTGAGTATATATAATGAACTTCGTGAGTAGAACATCTTGCTTGTTTATTGAAGTAGTAAGCCCGAATGATGCAAGTTACGGCTATAGAACCAGCTTTAGTATAGAGTCTGTCGTTATATTTTTAATATTCCCATACGATAAATGGTCTCTTGAAGATTACGGATTATGGCAAAGCCTTATTTTAGCCCGTAGTTAAGCCGGTATATCTATCCTTTTTTAATCACATAGCTATTGAGATTATGGGTAAAAAAACTTCCTAAAAATATTGCAGAAAGCTTCGCTAAACCAGTCTTCGGTCTTTAAATCCTAAGACTCGGGGGCTCCGGTGTCAACTACGAACAATATCAAAGCTTGTTCTAAGCTTTTTTTTAATCCATTTTCATGATCATATTAATGGATTGAGCTACGCCTTCTTAAGACAAATCTCAAGACCATAAAATAACACACATATCGGGCAAAAGCGATTTATCTAATAAAAAAGCAGAATAGTTATAATAAACTGCCCGTATAGGGGGGGGCTTATTTGTCAACGATTATTTGTAAGGCTCTTGTTTTCACAACTGTTACGATTGCATAAAGGGGTGCAAGTCGCTATTATATTTGCAATTAGTGCTTGTGGTGTGGATTCGAGCAAACATGAGTATGCTTGTTGTTTTTGTAGATAGCAAGACCAAGACCTGATGCACCGAAAATAAGAAGAAGAGTTTCCGCTAGATAGCCTAAAGAAGCTGTATTAGCTGCATCGGTGCCGTGCGAATGAAACATACCAAAAGCAAATTGGCTTATAAGAAGCATAGCTAAACTAGAAACGTAGAGAATCATTAGCTGCTTATTTTGATGCTTTTTCCAGGTTGGATAGAACCCGATAAAGCTTAGTGGAACTACAGATAAAATAAGTACCAGCTCAATTAGCGGGTTAAAAAGAAAAGAAACCGTAGGCAGCAAAAAAACAATTACAGGCACAGATAGACAGTGTACAACACAAAGTGATGACAAAAAAATTGAAAATCTGGAAGAATAGCTGGATATAGATGTTTTATTCATGCTTTGTATTATTGGCAAACCGGGCAAGTGCCGTGTAAACGAATTTCGTGCTGGTCAATTTTGAATCCCATTAAATCTTTTAGCTTATTAAACTTCATTTCCTCAACAACCGGGAAACAGTAGATTTTGTCGCATGCACTACAGATAAAATGGGCGTGTTCATGCTTATGTTCACTCCCTTCGGTACCGTTTGGTTTAATATCTTTGTCGAAAATGGCATATAGCCAATTGCGATCTTCGTTTGCAACTTTGTGCGCAATTCCGCATTCGACAAATGCATTAAGGGTTCGGTAAAGGGTTACTTTGTCTATTTTTTCATTGTCAAAACAATCCGAGATTTCTGAGTGAGACATGGCTACTTTCGACTCGGAAAGCAGCTCCAAAATACGTAGCCTTGTTACTGTTGCCTTCAGACCATGTTCTCTCAGGATTTCAGAATAAAATTGTTCGCTCATAATTCAATTTACGATTAATGCAATTCAGTTGCAAGTAGTTTGCTTCTTCTTTAAAGTGTATATATCACCAAATGTCAAAAAGATTTCGTTTTGAAATCGACAATCTTTTGTGTCTAAAGTATAGTGATGCAGGGGATAGTTCCCTTGATCTGGAGTTACCCGGTCGAGTCTTGCCTGCCAGAAAATATCATACTAAAAATACGGTTTTATATGGCATCTTCATATTCTGGGTCTGCCCGAAAATTTCCTTTATTTTGCCCTATATGCAGGTTGACATTCCGGTTGCGGGCATTTAAATTCTAAGAATGAAATTAATACTCTCAAATAAAACTTTATGGTGGTGGCCGTACGCGTGAGCGGAACGGACTACTGCATGCTGTTTTTTTGTACCAGTTTTTCCAAACCCGCTTCGTTTCTACGATTGCGGGTTTTTTATTTTCTGAGATTTTCCTCGTTGCAGTAATAAAGCCAAAAAGCTTTTGTTTCCATTTCTACGTTTCACATCCATTTTGCTTGATTATTTAAACTTTTTTTTATGACTTTTGATTCGTTTTGTGAACTTGCGGGCTCTTATTCGGCAGTTTCGGTTCACAGAGTTGCTATGGCCGATATGCTTACGCCGGTTTCCGTTTTTATGAAAATTCGGGATGCTGCTTCCTATCCTTTTTTGTTTGAGTCGGTAGAAGGGGGCGAGCAGCTTGCGCGCTATTCTTTTTTGGGTAAAAATCCATATCAGGTGTTTTCGTTCAAGAATAATTTGTGTTCTCTCCAAAAAAATGAGGAAACTACCGAGCTGAAAGGCGGTTACTACGAAAATCTCCAAAAACTGCTGGGTAGCCATACCGAACCATCATTGCCTGATTTGCCCCGGCTTACCGGTGGCGCCGTTGGCTTTTCGGCCTATGATACTATCCGCCAAACAGAAAACCTTACCAACACCCCGCCCGATGATCTTAATTTGCCGGAAGCAATCTGGTCTTTTTATGATGAAATCTATGCCTTCGATCACGTAAAGCATAGAATTGTGCTCATCAAAACAGTATTCACTACAGATTTAAAGACAGACGAAGAGTTGAGGTCGGCATACGATGCCGCTCAGGAGTCTTTGTCGCTCATGGAGAATGAGTTGCATAAAGAAACGCGTCATCAAACTCCGCTTAGCTTATTACAGCAGGAAATGGAAAGTAATTTGAGCCGCGAGCGGTTTTATGAGATGGTCGAAAAAGCGAAATCCTATATTTTTGAGGGTGATATTTTTCAGGTTGTGCTTTCTCAGCGCTTCCGAAGCCAGTATAAGGGAGATCGTTTTATGCTCTATCGCGCCTTACGAATGGTAAACCCATCACCCTATCTTTTTTACCTGGATTTTGGCGCTTTTTCTCTAATTGGCTCGTCTCCTGAGGTACTCGTTTCTGTAGAACAAAATGTGGTAAAAGTGCTGCCGATTGCCGGTACGCGCCCTCGTGGTTCTACCGAAGAGCAGGATAATCATTTGGCGCAGGAGCTGGCGGCCGACACCAAAGAAATTGCCGAGCATGTTATGCTGGTAGATTTGGGCCGGAACGACCTTTCGAGAGTTTCTGAGGCTGGAACCGTCAAAGTTACCCGCGACCGGGTAATTGAGCGCTATTCACACGTAATGCATATCGTAAGTGAAGTTACCGGTAGGCTGGCTCACCCGTCTGTGCACGTAGACGCCCTGCAGCACTGTTTTCCTGCCGGTACGGTTAGCGGAGCCCCAAAGGTGCGGGCAATGGAAATTATAGATGAGCTCGAGCCGGTTAAACGCGGGCCCTACGCCGGTGCCGTGGGCTATTTCGATTATTCCGGAAATATGGATACCTGTATTGCCATCCGAACGATGGTTGCCACAGAAAGCGATGTGTACATACAGGCCGGCGCCGGTATTGTGGCAGATAGTGTTGCCGTTAACGAGTTTGAAGAAACCCGCAACAAGGCAAAAGCACTGTTCGAAGCGCTTAAACTGGCTATAAAGCTCCAAAATTGATTGATTTATTGTTAGCTTTGCAATCCCACTAAACTGCACATTACTGTTAAATACGAAATCTATTAAAGTGAATACTTCAGAAAAAGCTACAACTATTTTATCGGGCATTACGCCCTCGGGCAGACTGCATATTGGTAATTATTTCGGAGCTATGCGTCAGCATTTAGACTTTATTTCCAAAGGGGATGCATTCTATTTTATCGCCAACTACCATGCCCTTACATCTTTACGGGATGGTGAACGCCTCCGGCAGTACACTCTCGATGTTGCCATAGATTACCTGGCGCTCGGCCTTGATCCCCAAAAGTGTACTTTTTTTGCACAAAGTGATGTTCCCGAGGTTACCGAACTGGCCTGGATTTTGGGAACTCTTTGTCCGGTTAGCCTTATGGAAAAAGGCGTGGCTTATAAAGATAAAGTCGCTCAGGGACTCGCTCCGAATATTGGTCTGTTTACCTATCCCATTTTGCAGGCAGCGGATATTTTAATCTATGGATCGAATATTGTTCCGGTGGGTGCCGATCAAAAGCAAAATCTGGAGATCAGCCGCGACCTCGCGCAGAAGTTTAACAATATGTTTGAGGGCGATTTTCTGGTGATTCCGGAGCCTTACATTGTTAAGGATGTCGCCATTGTGCCCGGTATAGACGGCAGAAAAATGAGTAAATCTTACAACAATCATATCTTTATTTTTGATGAAGGCAAGGATTTAAAGAAAAAGGTGATGTCTATCCAAACCGATGCCACCGCTCTGGAAGATCCGAAAGACCCGGATTCCTGCAATGTTTTTGCCCTAATTAAGCTTTTCGCAGAAAACGACAAAGCAGCCGAAATTCGGGAGGCCTATCTAAAGGGCGGCTATGGGTACGGTCATGCCAAAAAAGAGCTGCTCGGCCTAATGGATGCCTATTTTGCCCCGGCAAGGGAGCGCAGGCGGGAGCTGCAGAATAATACCGATATGGTTTTGGATATTCTCAGCGATGGCGGCAAAAAAGCCCGAAACAGAGCGCGTACCATAATGGAGCCTATTCGCGAAGTTACCGGTATTGTGCGAACGCATTAGTACTTTTAAGGATTCTATTGCAGACTTCAACCTCTTTTCAATCTATCGAATTTAATTACCTCAACAGCAAGTTCATGGTTCTGATTTTAGACAACTACGACTCGTTTACCTACAATCTGGTACATATTATCGCTGAGGAAACCTCAGATTACAAGGTTTTCCGTAATGATGCCTTATCGGTAGATGAGGTGAAGAAAATGTCGCCTTCTTCCATACTGATTTCCCCGGGGCCCGGGCGGCCCGAAAATGCGGGAATTACGCAGGAGCTTATTCAGGAATGCGGGCCTAAGGTGCCGATATTGGGGATTTGTCTGGGGCATCAGGCAATCGGGAATGTTTACGGGGCAGACGTAGTGCATGCGCCTTCTTTAATGCACGGCAAAACCTCCATCATTGAGCATAATGGAACCGGAATTTACCACGATGTTCCGCAGCATTTTACCGCAACCCGATATCACTCGCTGGTTCTGAGGCCCGAATCGGTTCCTGATGTGCTCGAAATAACCTGCCGTACGCCCGATGGAGTAATTATGGGCGTAAGACATAAGCAGTTCCCCATTGAGGGTATCCAATTTCATCCCGAAAGTATTCTTACTACAGAAGGACCACGATTAGTTAAAAACTGGCTGAATCAACAGCTAAAACCAGCATAATTCTGAAAATTCAACACTCAGGCAAAGTATTTTAAGCGGAAAATAGATCTCCGAATTACTTTCCGGCCAAACATACACTCATTCTAATTTCATCATAATGTTCAACACTTTTACTGAAGTTCTCGAAAAACTGGCAGACAACGAAAGCTTTACCCGAGAAGAGGCCGAATCGGCCCTCAATTTTATTGTAAGGGGTGAAGTAAATGAAGCAAGGTCGGCCGCTTTTTTATTCGGGATGAGGCAAAAAGGAGAAACAGTTGATGAGCTTACGGGTTTTACAAACGCCATGCGCGCCGCTGCCATACCGTTGCCTGTAAATACATCAGGAGCAGTTGATGTTTGCGGTACCGGTGGCGATCATTCCGGAACGTTTAATATTTCAACGGCCGCCATGTTTGTAACTGCAGGTTGCGGAGTGCCCGTCTTAAAACACGGAAATCGGAGTATTTCAAGCCGTAGCGGCAGCTACGATGTGCTTGAGGCACTTGGCTGTTATCCAGCGCTACCGCCGGATAAAGCTGCGGTTTGTTTCGAAAAATGCGGGATAACCTTCATGTTTGCACCGCTTTTTCATCCGGCTATGAAACACGTTATGCCCGGACGCAAATCTCTGGGTATGCGAACCTTTTTCAATATTCTGGGACCCATCCTAAATCCGGCAGGAGTGAAGCGTCAGGTTGTGGGAGCCTACGACGAAAAAACGGCTGAAATTTGTGCCCGAATTTTAATGAATACAGGCACCGAAAAGTTCATAACAGTGCACGCTTCCGACGGTATGGATGAGTTCAGCACGACCTCCGATTCCGTGATGTTTACGAGCGGTCCGGACCAGGAGATCGCTTGCATGCCGTTTAATCCGGAGCTTTTTGGGATAAAAAAAGCCAAGCCGGAATCGCTCAAGGGTGGGGATGCGGCCGCAAACGCAAAAATTATTCGCTCAGTTTTAGAAGGTGCATCAACCAGGGAACAGCAGGATGTGGTTGTGTTAAACGCCGCTGCAGCGCTTGTCGTAGCCGGACGATCCCAAAGCATGGCCGATGGCATCAGCAGGGCGCGGGAGTCGGTGCTTTCCGGATCCGCACTGCGTTCTCTCGACAAATACGCTGAAACAAGCAGTAGCCTGTCGGCATAGCAAATCAGGGAAAATCGGGAATTGCAGGTGCTTTGCGGTACAATCGACTCTAATTAAATCTACTTACTAACGGTGATGAATTTCAAATCAACCGTGAATTATTTCTATTTCTATTGCAGGTATGAATATTCTGGATAAAATTGTTGAGACCACGAGAGAAGAACTCACAAAGCGAAAAAAAAAGCTTCAGATTTCAGATTTCAAGTCTTTCCCGCTTTATGAAGAGAAGCGCAGGAGTCTGTACGATGCGCTTCGTTCGAATGAGCATCAGGTGCGCATCATAGCAGAGGTAAAAAAGGCATCGCCCAGCAAAGGCATAATTCGGGAGGATTTCAAGCCTGTTGCGTTTGCCAACGATTATGCAGAAGCGGGTGCGGCAGCAATTTCGGTTCTCACAGAACCCTTTTATTTTAAAGGTGCGCCGGAATTTCTGGCAGAAATTCGTCCGGAAGTGGGAGTTCCTCTGCTCAGGAAAGATTTCATTGTAGATTTTTATCAGATTGAAGAAGCCCGTGCATTTGGCGCAGATGCCATTCTGCTAATTGCCGGCATTACAGACGGGAGTCAGCTCGAGGAGCTTCACCATGCCGCAACCGAAGCCGGACTCTGCTGCCTGGTAGAATCCTATTCCGAAGAAGAATTCAGATCGCTAAATTTCGAAATCGTGAAAATTGCAGGGGTGAACAACCGCGACCTGAAAACCTTCGAAGTTGATGTACACCGCGGGCTCTCGCTTTTGTCGCAGGCACCGGAGCAGGTAGCTAAAGTTTCTGAAAGCGGACTAAGTACCGCCGAAGATCTTCGTCTCATAAAGCAATATGGTTGTGATGCCGCCCTGATTGGAGAACATTTTATGAGGCAGAACTCGCCGGGCGAGGCTCTTAACAAAATGCTTGATGATTTACATGAGCTTCTGCAAAGAGAAGAATAAATACTTGCATATAATTTTAGCTGGCTTATTTTTTCTTTGTAGGGTGATGGCTTATTAAACCTCAATCGGTTTCAATTCATTTTAGAACAGTAATAAATTCATGTATTTAGAAGACAAACGAACACGAATAAAAATCTGCGGACTCACTCGGCTGGAAGACTGCCGTTTTGCAAGCGGAGCGCTGGTCGATTATTTGGGATTTATTTTTGTGGAGTCATCACCCCGATATATAGAACCCGAAAAAGCAGCAGAACTCATTAACTGGGTAGAAGGTCCCAAATGTGTGGGCGTTTTCCGGAATTTGCCTGCTCCCAAAGTTAATGCAATGGCGCTGGAAAGCGGCGTTCACCTTGTACAGCTTCATGGAGAAGAAAGCCCCGAATATTGTGCTGAAATTCAGTTCCCCGTTATAAAGGCATTTCGAATTAAGGCAGATATGGATCGGGACAGCTTAATGGAAATGATTAAGCCTTATCGCGACCATGTAGAATATTTTCTTTTCGACAGCTACGATCCGAAAATGGCCGGTGGCACTGGCAAAACCTTTAACTGGAACGTGCTGCGCGAGTTACCCGAAGATTATCCCTTTTTCTTAGCTGGCGGACTTAGTAAAGAGAATGTGAGGCGGGCAATACATCAGCTGCAACCCTATGCTGTAGACCTTTCGAGCAGCGTAGAAGAATCCCCCGGCGTAAAAGATTTCGAACTGCTTGATGAGTTGATGGAAGAAATGCGGGAAATATGGGACGAACAGGAGCTGGCCTGAATTACCGTATCGTTCTCAAAGCTGGAATGAAAGCTTTATCTCATGCAAATTAAGCTAAAAGCGCGGGGTTTACTTCCTTGATTTTACCGTCTACCAGTTTAATTGTACGGTGGGGGTAACTGCGAACTAAATCGTAATTATGGGTAACCATAAGAATAGCCATCCCCCGGTTGTTAATTTGCTCAAGCAGATCCATAATCGTGCGCGAAGCATCAGGATCAAGATTTCCGGTTGGCTCATCTGCGAGCATAATTCGTGGTTCATTTGCAAGACTTCGGGCAATAACCACCCGCTGTTGTTCGCCACCCGACAAATCTTTTGGCATATTGCTGTGCTTATGAGAAAGCCCCACCATAGAAAGGCATTCGAGCACCCGCTGCTTTATAAAACTACGCTTGTTACCGGTAACTTCCAGCGCAAAAGCCACATTTTCATAGACATTACGGTCGGGCAGCAGCTGGAAATCCTGAAATACAATACCAAGCCGGCGCCGCAAGTGCGGCACTTCTTTATCCCGTAGACGCGGTACGGCGTGCTCTGCAACAATTACCTCGCCGTAATTCGGCAACAAATCGCGATAAATAAGCTTTAAAAGCGAACTTTTGCCCGTTCCGGTAGACCCGATAAGATAGCAAAACTCACCATTATGCAGGGTGAAGTCGATATCGTCGAGAACACTTTTTCCGCCAAACTCGACCGTTACATTTCTGAATTCAATTACTGGTTTTTCCGACACTTAAGTACAAGGGTTATGCGTTCACTTTTATTGGTGGCATCCACAAAATCAAAATCTTCATACGCAGCCAGAATATCAAAATCAGATTTGGCTATAATTTGTTTCATTTCTTTGTAGTCGTAAATTCGTTGCCTGTGGGTTTCTTTGGCCCTGCGTAAAACGGTTACCTTATCTTTATCGAGAAACTCAAGCTCAAATTCATTTACATGAATTTTTTCGCTTGGTATATAAAAGTTTCTCCGCTCAAAACGGATGTTATCGGGTGTAACGCCTTCATCATTCAGCTTGTCGGCAACAAATTCACTATGCGCAGGAGTGGTAAAATCGAAGATAAAAATAGAGTCTTCATGCATAACCCGGGCAACGCTTGAGAGCATCTTTAGCATTTCTTCTTCTTTCAAAATATAGTTTATGCTGTCGAAGAGAGCCAGAACAGCATCATATTGCTCTTCAAGGGTTATGTTATAAAAATCCTGCTGATCCCACTGAATCGACATGTCCCGAAACTCGGCCATGGTCTTACCAATTTCGATCATTTCGGCAGAAAGATCAGTGGCTGTAATTTCGTAGCACTCCAGCTCGTCTAAAAACATGGCAATTTTACCGGTACCGCATGCCAGCTCAAGTATGGAAACGGTATCGGGGCGATGCTCCTGAATAATGGCATCAATAAAATCAGCCCAGTCTTCATAGTCTACATCCCGCATTATTTCGTTATAAATTGGCGCGATTGTAGTATAAATGCTGCTTTTGCTCTGGCTCATTATGTGTAAATGTACGCTATATAGGGTTAGATGTGACGATCTTACGCAGACTCTTTTTTCTTGGAATTTCTTTGTAAGGCCGGTTTATATGTGCAGCGCGTAGTTTAATACGAACTGTTTTAAAATGAAAATATATTGACGAATTCTTATTTATCTCTTTTAGAGTGGTTTTCTAAGGCTTTCTTTCTATCACGATTTAAATTATAAAGTAAAGTTCAAACTTGCATGAATATCTCTCAAGTGTAATTAAATCGTTATTCATTAATTCTGTTTTCTGCAAGTCGTATCGCCATGTTTATCGCTTGAGTGCAGGAAGCCGGGTTTGCCAAACCTTTACCGGCTATTCCAAAGGCTGTTCCATGATCGGGCGAGGTTCGAATAAACGAAAGCCCGGCCGTAAGGTTTACTCCTTTATTAAATGTGAGGGTTTTAAAAGGAATCAGTCCCTGATCATGATACATGGATAAAATGACGTCGTAGTTGGTGTAGGCTCCCGTTGCGAAGAATCCATCGGCGGGGAAGGGGCCATGTACATCTATCCCGTTTTTTTTGGCCTCAGCTATCGCCGGGACTATGGTTTCAATTTCTTCCATACCAATTACACCCCCGTCGCCTGCGTGTGGATTTAATCCCAACACAGCTATTCGCGGTTTGGAAATGCCGAAGTCGCGCCTTAGAGAACCGCTAATGATAGAAGTTTTCAGGCTAATTGAACTTTTGGTTACCGCTTTCGGCACAGCAGAAAGAGGAATGTGAGTACTAAGCGGAACCACTCTCAGGTTGCCGCTCACGAGCATCATCGCAACATCAGAAGCTTTATCAATTTCCTGAAGATACTCGGTATGACCGGGTATTTGGTAACCTGCAAGATTTACTGCTTCTTTGCTGATGGGTGCCGTAACCATAGCTTGAGCCAGCTTCATCCTGCAGGATTCGGCAGCAAACTTGATGCACTGCATGCTAATAAGACCCGATTCACGGGTGAATTGTCCCGGTTTTGGCTCAACAGTTTTAGCTTCGCAAGGATTCATAGAATGAATGCCGGGTAGCTTGATTTGGCCAAAGTCGGCAACTTCAGTTACAGTTGGCATCTCTACACCGAGCATTTGGGTGTAGGTTTCCCAAACTGATAATGGCCCGCATAAAATGAGCGCAGAATTGGAGTGGCCGGTTAGTTGAAGCAAAGAGCGCAAAACGACTTCGGGACCAATCCCATTTATATCGCCAGGCGTAATTAAAACTTTTATAGGGTCAGAAGCTGACATTTATGGTAGAAAATTCGATCAATAGGTTGGGTTTATTATAATTAATTTGAGAATCTAAATGGCTCAGAAAATGAAAAATAGTTTGTTGTTTATGGCTTTTTGTGCGTTGCAGTAGTTTAATACTTTATTTAGCGCATTGGCGATAAATAATATGCAAAAAACCTTAATGGATTAGTTTGCAACTGCAAATAAATTTTTAATAATTAATTTTGAGCCTGCTCCGAAAAGTCAAGTTTGAAACACAAGGTCACGAAGACTCGAAGTTTCACGATGGTAAGTAACTGCTTTTATGACACAAGATTTTACGCTTGTAGACATACATTTCGAATAAGAGATTAATCGGAGTCGCCTCAATTTTAAAATTTCTGTAAAGAAACAGACAACCACTATGTTAGATAATAGTAAAAATGATTTCTTCAACAAACACCTGATTTAACAGAGTTTTTCTATCTGGGATTTGATGCAATTAATCTGTATTCGCCAAAGCCACTCGTAGCTTCAAAAATAAACTCGCGATCGGCATATACCCAGATTTCTATAGCGGGACTACCGGCAGGCAGTCTGCGCGTAACCCGATCGGGTTCGCCATTTCTGATGAGTGCTTTACCCTGATCGGTGGTATAACCTGCGAAATTAGGGGTTGTAAAACGATCGAAAGCAATATCAACTCTCCGGAAAAACTCAACCATAAGCGGGTTATACTCGGTTTCCGGCTCCGGGTCACGTTCGGACCAGAATTCGCGAAATTTTCTGATACGTTCCTGCTCATTGCCTCGTCTCAGCTCTCTAAGCTGATCTCTTTCCAGAATAATGTTCATCATCGAAATGGCTACATCAATATTTAGCAAGCTTGTCGGTATGTCGATCCAAAGACTCCTGAAAAATCTTTCGCCAATTATTTTGTCATCTTCAATTATGCGAAGGCGGAAAGAGCTGTTTTCAAACTTTCTGTTAGGAATGGTGATGTAACCAAAATGCTGCCCGCCTTCTGATGCAGGCTGTAAGCGAAAATAAGGGATGTCATCATTTGTCTGCCTTAGACTAAGTCTGCTACCAGTAAGAAAATGAGAATTACGGTCTAATTCTTCTGAAAATACATTTCTTCTAAAAGTAGTATCCGAGCTTTGTACATTTAGCTGATCTACCACTACACGAATGTTTTTGTCGGCATTGGGAACTGGAAACAGTACCGAAAAATTTTGTCCATATAAAACAGATCTCCCGTAGTTCATCAATTTAAAGTCGTTTGGATCTGTTGCAGAAAGTTCTCGTTCTTCGGATTCAATAAAATAAACGGGTAGTGTTTTGGAAAAAGCTTCGGACGGATCGGGTACCGTGAAATATCGAATATTTCTGCGCAATGGCACGCTTCTGCCATCAAGGGTGATGCGCGGCTGATAGGCGTATCTACCGGGTTCGAGCTCGGTTTGCAGGCTGCCATCTAAAAACAAAGTAGCTTTTTGGGTTTGATCGAAATCGGTCGAGAATGCAGTACCTCTCCAGGGAAGGGTAAGAATTGCGTTGCTACGCTCTGGCTGCTCGGGATTAAACGAAGAGTCTGCCTTAAAAATTTGCATCGAAAGCTCTGCTCTTGCCTGAAAACGAGCATCTTCGGGCATCTGTTCGGTTCGCGCAGAGCTGGGTATTTGCCGGAAATTGAGGACATCATAACCAAACCGGAAATTGAACCATACTTCTGAGGTCTTGCCTTCAGTCGGTAGCAAAACATTATGATCGAGATATAAACCAGGAGCAGCGTTTTGGGCGCGCAACTGCTGATAGGTAACCCCACGCTGAGCCAGAACGGAATCCGCAAAAACAAAAAGTAAAGCTGAAAAAACAAGAATTACGCCGGGGAGCGATGAAGCGCGCAGAGGTTTAAATTGAATCATAAATAAAGTGATCTTCGCGTAGTTTTTAAATGAAAGAAAAAAACAGAAAGGAAAGCAAAATAAAAATCAGAGTCAGAATCGTATCGCACTGCAAATCAATAATTTGGATGTGTCAAAATACATATGCTTGCGTAAATGTGAAACATTGCCGATTTAGATAGCTCAGTTTGTTTAACTCCGTAAGAATATAATGAGTTCAGTCCGGTAGTTCTTAATGTGAATTTAATTGAGTATCAGACGCATTTATTTTAATCTGAAAATAAAACGCTTCCATACAACGGGTTGAAAAATGCTTTAGTGTAATTCGGCCTGGAGGCTAAAATTTGTGCAGCATAATCATGTAAATTCGCTGCACTTTTACTTACGTTGCGGTTCTTAACGCCATTTTATTGCAAGGCCAGAAGGGGGCTCAAATTATAAACTGCCAATTTTGAGGGATGAAAGAAGGCGGCAGATTTAAGGTACGATGAAGAAGCTAATTAATACCTCAACAACCTACAAAAAGCCTGATTTTGAACTTCGGAAATCGAGTTCATATCTTATCATCTTAGTCTGTATTATTGGTGAATAATGCAGACTAAAAACTAACTCTGCAAAAAGATGTAGCAGCAAAGATTGCTGGAAGCGCTTCTACGTATTAATCCATATTATAGCACCGGAGTTTGATTCGACCAAACCCCGGGTTTAGAATACCATAATTGCACAAAATTCTACTAAATATTATTCTATTTCACTCCATTCTTACTTAAAAAATGAAAGATACTTTGAATTCAAACACCATTAAAATTGAGGAACTGGAAGCAATTGCCGGCAAAATACGGCTTGGGGGCGGGCAAAAAAGAATTGATAAAGAGCACAGTAAAGGCAAAAAAACAGCCAGAGAAAGAATTAATCATCTAATAGATTCCGATACCGATTTTCAGGAAATAGGTCTTTGGGCAGCCTATAATATGTATGAAGAAGCGGGCGGGTGTCCTGCTGCAGGTGTAGTAATTGGCATGGGCTATGTTTCTGGCCGACTCTGCATGATTGTTGCCAACGACGCTACCGTAAAAGCCGGTGCTTGGTTTCCGATGACCTGTAAGAAAAACCTTAGAGCTCAGGAAATCGCCATTGAAAACCATTTGCCCATCATTTATCTCGTAGACTCTGCCGGTGTGTATTTACCTATGCAAGACGAAATCTTTCCGGATAAAGAACATTTTGGCAGAATTTTCCGCAACAATGCGGTGATGAGCGCAAAGGGAATTCCTCAAATTGCGGCAATAATGGGTTCCTGCGTAGCGGGTGGCGCCTATCTTCCTATAATGAGCGATGAGGCTCTTATTGTTGAAGGCACCGGAAGTGTTTTTCTGGCCGGCAGTTATTTGGTGAAGGCCGCAATTGGCGAAAATGTAGATAATGAAACCCTTGGAGGGGCAACAACGCATACCGAAATTAGCGGCGTAACCGATTATAAAATGCCCGATGATGATACCTGCCTGAACACCATCCGCGATTTGGTTGATAAAATGGGTCCGTTCCAAAAAGCCGGGTTTAATCGCTCCGAACCGACTGCGCCTTCAGGCAGTACAGAAGATCTGAACGAAGTTCTGCCCGCCGACAGAGCGCGACCTTACGATATGATGAAGCTGATTGAATGTCTTATCGACGCAGATTCCTTCACCGAGTATAAAAAAGGGTATGGTCAAACGCTTATTACGGGCTATGCCAGAATTGACGGGTGGAGCATCGGAATTGTGGCAAATCAGCGAAAAGTAGTGCGCTCCAAATCTGGAGAGATGCAGATTGGCGGGGTAATTTACTCAGACAGCGCCGATAAAGCCGCGCGATTTATTATGAACTGTAATCAGAAGAGAATTCCCCTACTATTTTTGCATGATGTAAGCGGATTCATGGTTGGCAAGCGAAGCGAACACGGTGGTATAATAAAAGATGGCGCCAAAATGGTAAATGCCGTAAGTAATTCGGTAGTCCCCAAAATCTCTATAGTTGTGGGCAACAGCTATGGGGCCGGCAATTATGCCATGTGCGGGAAAGCATACGATCCCCGCTTTATTTATGCATGGCCATCGGCAAAAATCGCGGTAATGGGCGGCGCACAGGCGGCCAAAACGCTTATGCAAATAGAAGTTTCGGCAATGGAGAAAAGAGGGCAGAAGCTAACCGAAGAAGAAAAAAATACGTTTCTTCAGGAAATAACCGAACGGTACGATGCACAAACGAGAGTGGAATACGCCGCCGCAAGGCTTTGGGTAGATGAAATAATTCGTCCCGATGAAACCCGTGCCCGAATATCCCGCGCGCTCGAGGCTGCAAACCACAATCCGGATATCCCGGAATTCAAATCCGGAGTGCTGCAAACATAGAGCGAACTTTTTTGAAGCGGATTCTTAAAAAAGCCAAAGGCAAGAGCAAAGCATACCTGCTTGAAATGTATGAATGCTTGCCTTTGGCTTTTAAGTTTACTTACGCCGTTTTAATTAAATTGGCTAATTAATCTTTCATTTAAGTGCTGTAAATGAATACCTTTACCATAAGAAGGCTTTGCGAGACCACTCTTTTGCCCGTCTTTTTTCTTTGAAGAAAATACAATCCTCGAATAGATAGCCTATATTCTGATTTTCTTGGTGCGGGAAGAATGAGGCTCATCTATTTTTAAGAGCATTTATTGCTCTTTTTTTCAATGCTACATGGAAAGCCATTAGATTACATCACGTTTTTTTCAATCAAATCGAAAGCCCTCGTAGAAATCTGGTATTATAAATCTGGTATTAATGATCAAGTTCAGAAACGGTCAAATATTGTTTGCGATTATTTTGGGCGTATTTCTTATTTGTTCAGGCTGTAATAGGGAGACTAAACCCAATAGCCTTTTGTTGTCAATTGAAAAAAATAATCAGTCAGCTGAATTTTTTTTCAATCGCTTTCAGGATGAGATTAATGTCGAGTATGCGTTCGAATTAGTTTATGAAGCGATTAAACTTGATAGCCTTAATGCCGATGCTTACAGTAATCTTGCCATGTATTATAATTGGCAAGATAAGACTGAAAAATCTATTCAAGTTTTAGATGTAGCCATAGACAAAATTGACTCACCCGAAACAGCATCACTTTACTTCTCAAAAGGGTTATATCTGTTCACATTAGAAGGAATTACAGATGAGACGCAGCTTGCGTTTGAAATGGCGCGGAATCGATATAATGAAATAATAGATCAAGGGAATCGCCCTGAAAAAGTAGATCTCATAAGATCAGAAATTGCATTTACCTACCTATTTACAGACTCATTAGATCGGGCAATTCGTGAAATTCAAGAAGTGATCACAGCTTATCCGGACTCGGAACTCGCTAAAGGATATAAGGTGATAATCAATAACTTTTTTAGTGATTTTGAATCATCTCCATAACCTGCATTACTCACAAATAATTTATAATTGAATGTATCACCCTGTGCTTCAATTATATAGGATTAGCTTAAGTTTAAAATATTGTTTTACACAGCGCACCGAGCGAAGCGATTCCCACGAAGTGAAATTTACCTTTGGACTGCGTTGTCTGTTAAATGGTTTGCTGAACGTACTCAGTTACGTTTCCGCCACCATTTCTCAGACGCCTTGTTCAAAACCAAATTTCTTGTTGAATAATGCAGGATAAATGTTAATTGCGTACCGGACTGTGTTATCCGCTTCGCGGCAGGCTTTTGATCTATGAATATGGCGATTATTATTATGTTGTATTTGTGAATACATCACAGCTGGAAAAAGAGGAACGGTTATCTGCTTTTGCGTAAGGAAAATAATGAGGATGGAATGCGAACAGTAAATATCACTAAATGGAATCTATCTTTATCGATCAATCAGTATAAAGAAAAGATACTGGAAACGTGGTTAACAGAAAACTGTAGGTACGACTTAGTAACCGGTTTTGCGCTCAAGGTGCAATTTCATACTTCCATAATATTTCGTGATAAAGAATTAAAAAAACTAAAAGATTAGTTCCGGTGCATAATCCATAACCGATTCCCCAGACATACCTTAAAAATAAGCTAGGGTCCTTGCCACAGAATAATGCAATCCATATATTAGAATATAGCACTTGTGAATATTCAATTTTACCTATTTTATGGAATTATATCTCGCCGGCTTTATTTTTGGCCTCGCTGGCAGCATGCACTGCGCCGGTATGTGCGGGCCTATTGCGCTGGCATTACCTGGACATCCTTCATCTTCAACTTTTTGGATGGGTAGAGTAGCCTATAATACAGGTCGTAGTATAACCTATATGCTTATGGGCGGTATTCTTGGACTCGCGGGCTTAGGGATTTATTTGGCTGGATTTCAAAGCTGGGTTTCTATTGCCGGCGGTATTATTATTGTTTTAATAGGTTTGTTTTCGCTTTTTTCTGGTAAACTCAACTGGCTTCATATCAAACCCGTGTGGATTCCTTCTGGTTTAATCAAAAAAGGACTTAGCAGGTTTTTGAAGCAGGGATCGGTTGGCAGCATGTTTGGTGTGGGTCTTATAAACGGACTTTTGCCCTGCGGTTTTGTCTATATTGCTTTGGCCGGTGCACTTGTGAGTGGTTCCGTGATGCAGGGGATGATATACATGCTCATGTTTGGACTCGGCACCTTCCCGATGATGTTTGCTCTTTCGGCTTCCGGAAAATTAATGAGCATTAGTTTCAGGCAGCGAATGCAGAAAGCTATTCCTTATGTGGCCATCGGCTTGGGTGCCCTTTTTATTTTGCGGGGTTTATCCCTTGGCATTCCATATATTAGCCCAGTTTTAGTAGATGTAGTTTCAAATCCGGAATTAATTGATGAAATGATGTGTCATTGAGATATCTAAAAAATTGAGAATAGGGGGGAGCCCGGGAACGATACTGTTTTCGGGCTTTTTATTTTAGTGGCATTATAGCAACATCTAATATGATGTATTTAAATATTTCCAATAAGACAAAAGCAGACCCAAATTTGATTTTGCAAAACCTTCGAAACACACGAGTTATAGTTCGTAAAACAAGCTCGTATGGGTTTTAAAAGCTTGTCTCTGCTGGGTATATTCAAATCGCGTTTTTAAAGCATACTTATTTTGCCTTATAATCATTTAAAAGGCAACATCCCATAGATTAATTCTAATAAAAAGTACTAACTAAGTAACGAGTTTATGGCAGAAACAAAATACTGGCTTATGAAATCCGAGCCCGACGAATTTGGTATCGACGATCTTGCATCAAGAGAAAATCAGACTACCTACTGGGAAGGAATCAGAAACTATCAGGCCAGAAATTTTATGCGGGATGATATGAAGCCGGGTCACAAGGTCTTCTTTTATCATTCAAGAGCAAATCCGCTGGCAATTGTCGGTACAATGGAAGTGGCAAGCGAACCGTACCCCGACCCAAGTCAGTTCGATCCTTCATCGAAGTATTTTGATGAAAAAGCAACAGAAGAGAAGCCACGATGGTTTTTAGTGGATGTAAGGCTTATTCGTAAGTTCGAAAAGCCTGTACTTCGCGACGATATGAAGGATGTGGATGAACTGGCAGAAATGCTGTTGTTAAAAAAGGGTTCAAGACTTTCCATCCAGCCGGTTACTGCTCAGGAATGGCGAAAGGTGCACGAAATGGCAGGCGAAAAACCATAATAACACCCGAATTGTTTCTTTTGCGAAAAAATAAAAAAGGCAGGTTATTCTTTATCAGTTTCCGTAAATTATACGGCTAATCAAAATAATGAATCCTCGACACAAATCATGTCTTTAAACCGCAGAACTGCCCGCGAAACCGTGATGATTGCCTTATATGCTATTGAGCTAAGCGACGACAGGGTTGAGCTTGTTCTATCTCAGCAGATTCATAGTAAGTTAAAAGGCGACGCCAAACTCCTGGATTTTGCAGAAAAGCTTTTTTTGACCACCATATCAGAGAAGAAAAAAGCGGATGAGCTTATTTCAGAATTCGTTAAGAACTGGGATGTCAAGCGTATTGCTATTATAGACCGATGTACTCTCAGGATGTGTATAACAGAAATGCTTCATTTCGAAGATATTCCTGTAAAAGTAACAATTAACGAAGGAATAGAAATCGTTAAAAAGTTTTCAACGCACAAGTCAGGTCAGTTTATAAACGGTATTTTAGATTCTGTATCAAAAAAGCTGGAAGCCGATGGTTTGCTTCGAAAAAGCGGAGCCGGGTTAATTCAGCAAAGCATGCCAAAGTAAAGGTATTGTTTTACGTGCCGCACCTTAACAATGGTTTCGTGATCTTAGGGCATTATGCCTCTTTAAAAAAATTTTGTACCAAAATTCGAACCCATTTTTTCACCTCAAGAAAATATTATTGCAATTGGAGACATCCACGGTTGCGCTAAAACGCTAATTAAACTCCTTAATACACTCTCTAAATCGTATACCGGTGCAGAATTTGTGTTTATTGGGGATTATATAGACCGTGGACCAGACAGCAAGGGCGTAATTGATGTAATACGCAAATTTGCAGGTAGGGAAGAGTGCGTTTTTTTGAGGGGAAATCATGAGCAATTACTTCTTGATGCCTATGATTCTAATAACTTTAAACTCTGGGTGATGAATGGCGGCGCAGAAACTAAGAAGTCTTTTGGTGAAGTTTCATCTACTGAGTTTAAAAATTCTTTTTATTTCTCCTTTTTTGAGAGTACAAGAATGTACTACGAATCTAAAGACTTTTTTTTTACCCACGGTGGGTTAAATCCATCTCTAACCATCGAACAAAACCTGGACGAGGCCGAGCACCAGAGCTTTTTATGGCAGCGAAGTCATATTCATTTCAATAACCCTGTATGGGAAAAACCTGTTGTATTTGGCCATACTCCGGTTAGAGAAGTACTGAGCGAAGAAAAAAAGATTGGCATCGATACCGGATGTGTGTATAAAAATCACCCGGGTTTGGGTAAACTCACCGCTGTTGTGCTTCCTGAGCGCACTTTTGTGCAACAAGAATATTCTGAATAATATGAACCTATTAAATCGTGAAAAATGAGTCTGCAATGCGGAATCGTAGGACTTCCCAATGTGGGGAAGTCAAGTTTATTTAATGCATTATCGAATGCAGGCGCAGAAGCCGCTAACTTCCCTTTTTGTACTATCGATCCAAATATTGGTATTGTATCGGTACCGGATAAACGCCTGAGCAGGTTAACCGAGCTGGTAAATCCCAAGAAAACCATCCCAACTACTATCGAGTTCGTAGATATCGCGGGTTTGGTAAAAGGAGCGTCTGAAGGTAAAGGAAAAGGCAATGCATTTCTTTCTCATATTCGTGATGTAGATATTATTGTACACGTAGTTCGCTGTTTTAATGATGATGATGTAATTCATGTCGAAGGTGGCGTAAACCCCGTTCGTGATATTCAGATTATTGATAGTGAACTTCTTTTTAAAGATCTCGAAAGCGTTGAAAAACGTATCGACCGACTAAAAAAAGGGGTTAAATCGGGTGATAAAGTGGTTAAAGCGCAGCTCGAAACTGTAGAGTGGCTAAAAGATCATATCGAAAACGGAGAGCCCGTACGTACTTTTGAAGTTAGCCCCGAATTACGTGAAGCCTACAAAGATCTGTTTTTACTTACAGAAAAACCCGTTTTGTTTGTATGCAATGTCTCCGATACTGATATCGCAGATGGCGGCATGAATAACGAATACGTAAAAGAAGTTCGCACGCTGGCAGAAGAGCGCGGTTCGGATGTAGTGGTAGTATGTGCCCAAATTGAGGCTGAAATCGCCGAACTGGATGAAGATGAAAAGGCTGAATTTCTGAAAGACCTGAATATTGAAAGCGCCGGACTCGATCAGCTTATACAGGCGGCTTACAAAGAGCTTGGGCTTATTACCTACTTTACAGCCGGCGAAAAAGAAGTTCGCGCATGGACCATTCGGCGCGGATTTAAAGCACCGCAGGCAGCGGGCGTTATCCACTCCGATTTTGAGCGCGGTTTTATTCGTGCCGAAACCATTGCCTTTGCAGATTTTTCGAGCCTGGGCTCCGAAAGTGCGGCCAAAGAAGCCGGCAAACTGCGCAGCGAAGGCAAAGAATATATCGTGCAGGATGGAGATGTACTGCATTTCCGATTTAATGTTTAGATACTAAAACTAAAAAGGGTTCGAAAAGAACCCTTTTTAGTTTCGGAAGTAAATTGCAATAATATCTTTTATCGAGCGAATTAACGCGCCGCCCCCCCAGCCTGCCGCCCCCGACTATTCGGAGGATTTAGCGAATATTCTTTGTTTTGATGGGGCATGGTGTGGATTCTGGATTTCCGAGTTAATTAGAACTCAGTAGCTCCTCACCACAAAGGTATGGGAGTTTCACAGAGTAGGGTTGTCCAAAAAAATGAAATTGAATTTAGTACGGGACTAATTACTCAACTTATTGTTAATTGTTAATTAGTAATCCTGAAATTAGATCAGGTTTAAACCTATCTGTCAAGAGATGTCGGTGAGGGCGAAAATGCCATCACCCTACACCAGACACCGCTTGTGCTACAGATAAATATTAGAACTGCTCTTCTTCTGTAGAGCCTTTAAGGGCTAAAGTAGAGGAGAGTCCGCCGGTAATGGTATTGCTTACTAAATCGAAATAACCGGTACCAACTTCGCGCTGATGCCGGGTGGCGGTATAGCCAATAGGCTCGGCAGCAAATTCTTTGTCCTGCAGCTCGGAGTAGGCAGACATACCATAATCGCGGTATGCGTTAGCCAGAGTAAACATGCTGTAATTTAACGCGTGGAAACCAGCAAGTGTTATAAACTGGAATTTATAGCCCATTGCGCCAAGGTCTTTTTGAAATGAAGCAATTGTTTTTTCATCAAGATGCTTTTTCCAGTTAAAGGATGGCGAACAGTTGTAAGCCAGTAGTTTGCCAGGAAACTTTTCGTGAATAGCTTCGGCAAATGCTCTTGCCTCGCCAACATCCGGCTTAGAGGTTTCGCACCAAACCAAATCGGCGTATGGAGCGTAGGCGAGTCCTCGTGAAATTGCAGAATCTAAACCGCCTTTTATTTTAAAGAATCCTTCAGTGGTACGCTCGCCGGTTATAAAAGGCTCATCATACGGATCAATATCGGATGTTTGTAAAAAAGCGCCATTTGCATCGGTACGTGCGACCAGTACTGTGGGGACTCCGCAAACATCTGAAGCAAGGCGCGCAGCGGTAAGGGTACGAATGAATTGTGAAGTTGGCACAAGTACTTTTCCGCCCATATGGCCGCATTTTTTCTCCGATGCAAGCTGATCTTCGTAATGAACGCCGGCTGCACCTGCTTCAATCATGCCCTTCATAAGCTCGTATGCGTTTAGCGGCCCGCCAAATCCTGCTTCAGCATCTGCAACGATAGGGGCAAACCAGTCTATAGACGAGTCTCCTTCGGAGTGATGAATCTGATCGGCTCTCATGAGAGACTGATTAATTTTACGCACCACATCGGGTACGCTGCTTGCCGGGTAAAGGCTTTGATCCGGATACATTTGGCCGGCATTATTAGCATCGGCGGCAACCTGCCAACCGCTTAAGTATATGGCTTTGAGACCTGCTTTTACCTGTTGCATGGCCTGGTTGCCGGTAAGTGCTCCCAAAGCATTTATAAACGGTTCTTCATGGAGCATTTTCCAGAGCTTTTCGGCTCCAACAGTTGCCAAAGTGTAGTCTATTTTAAGGCTGCCACGTAGCTTTACAACTTCGTCTGCTGTATAATTGCGCTTAATATTTTTCCAGCGGGTGTCGTTATTCCAGCTTTTTTCGATTTCCTGAGCATTGTACATAATGATGTCCTTTGTTTAATAATATTTTTTACAGTTGTACTCAAATAGCCTGAAAGAAGGATACGATACAGGCGATGATTTCTTTAGTTGCAGGAAGGTTTTTCAAAGCCTTCTGATGTTTGCTTCGTGTATGTATTTTCCATATTACGGGCAAACTATTGGTAGTCAGCACGGTAAAACCGGCTTGTGATTCATACAAGGTCTGAGGTGGTAGTAAGAAAATCTGCGAGTTCTTTGGCGGTAAAAATGCGCTCGGCATCAGCTGCAGCCACAGAAAACTCGTTAATAAGTTTTTTGCATAATTCCGGATTAGATTTCTCGTATTCGTCTTTGATTTCAAGAATTATTTTCTGCAGCTCTTCTTCGAAAAGGCTTTTTATAAGCTGAGGCGTAACAGGAGTTTCATCGTCCAGAACGATTTTATGGTGCATCCACTGCCAGGTTTGTGCGCGGGAAATCTCGAGTGTGGCAAGATCTTCCATGAGCCCATCCCATGCAACGCAGCCTATGTCTTTATTCCAGCCCTGTATATAGGCTATACCGACCCGTATGTTTGTTTTAAGTCCTTTTATAGTACAGGCACCATTAGAATCGGGTATTAAATCGGGGTATTTATCGAACTCATCCAGCGTGCGACTTAACTGGTTGTCGTTCGTAAACTCTTTTAAGGCATAGCCAATAAAGTAAGGATGAGAAACCCAGCATCCATCATGGCCTATTGCGGCTTCGTAGCCTTTGTCTGCAATTACACGGGATGTTTGATCTTTACGAATCTCCTCTGTTTTTCCAGGAGTAAATGCGCTCATGCCGCCAATTGCAAATGCTCCTCTCGAATGGCAAATTTTAATGAGTCTTTTGGCGTAATTATCCATCCAGAATTTATGCATGTTTATGGTAGCACGATCTTCCATAATTCTGTCCCGATGGGTTTTGAGCACTTTAATATCGCTGAAAATTTTGTCCCAGCGACCTACATTAAGACCCGCGGCACGCTCCCTTAGTTCAAATAAAATTTCTTCAATTTGAAAGGCTGCGGTTAATGTTTCGATAAGGAAGGTCGTCTTAATTGTACCCGGGCTGAGCTTGAAATAGTCTTCAATTGCCGATAAAAGCTGATTCCACCATCTTGCTTCGAGATAATGCTCGCACTTTGGTACATAAAACTTTGGTGTTTTCCCCCTTTTAATTTGCTGACGCACCATTACCCAGCTGCTCATCCAGATGTCGAAAAGACCAGCAGAAACAGGCTCTCCATCAATTAGAATATTCGATTCCTCAAGGTGAAGCCCGCGAACCCGAACCATTACTCCGGCCATATCATCCGGATCGAGCCGGTAAACTTTATCGGGCTTGCCTGGATCCTGAAAAGAAAGGTTGCCCTCGCTTGCGCCTTTAACGTTTAGAATACCATCGAGCACATTATCCCAGGAAGGTTTCATGGAATCCTCAAAATCGAGCATCGCCATATCTGCACGATAGCCCTCTTCGTTTCGGGATAACATATTGATTACCATTTTCGCGGAGTTAACCGGTCCTGTAATTTCGACTCTGCGTTTCCGCAGGTCGGCAGGAATCGGGTTAACAATCCAATTACCCGATGCAGCTTCGGTGCCGGCTGGCAGATATTCCGGAATAGCACCGTTGTCGAATGCTTGCTGTCTTTCTTTTCTGGCAAGTAAAAGCTCGCGACGCGGCTCTTTAAAAGTATGATGAAGGCTAACGAGTTGTCTTAAATTTTCTGATGTAAAGATCCTCTTAGCTTTGCTCGACAGTGCCCTATCGGTGATATGAAGGCCTTTTGGCAGGTTTAAGGTATTGATTTCTTTGAGATCTTGTTCCATGTCTAATCGCATTATTGAATAAGTATTTCCAAACTCTATATTCAAGATAGTAAAACGAATATGAATCAACAAGCGAATATTCGCTAATTATTTTAATTCGCAAAATTAATATTCTTCTCAAGATGATTAATTTCTTCTTAAATTTTGTTATATTCGCCAATAGCGAATAAACGTTCATTCTAATCTCCCTGATTTGTACAATAATTATAAAGATCAGACCTACTCTTTTTCTTGGCTATAGCTGTTTGGGGGATGTAATAAATGAACTTTATACCGGGCTGTGTTACCCGCTAGCGGCTTAATTATTTCAATGAATTTATTTCGCATAGTGAAGTTTTACCGGCTGCTTCACTTTTAGAACGGAAGGCGATTTAGTGAACCTTTTTTTACTTCTCTTCTGTCTGGTTTCAAAAGATGAAATGTGCCGCTAACATTTAACCTATAGATGTAATTTTATTTTTGTTCGGGAGTTGCATATGACCAACATGAGCTGCTTTTTGAAGCCTATTGATATTGAAATTGTGTTTTCTGGCTATAACCGTAAAAAAAACTTTGCGACGCTCTTTTTCTTATACCTGTAGATTTTACCATCATGATGAATGAACAAAACCTGAAGTTTATTTTCGGTCTGAAGCTTAGTCAGCTAAGGCAGAAAAAAGAGCTTTCCCTGAAGGAGTTATCAGCTGTATCAGGAATATCGGCTTCCTATTTAAATGAAATTGAGAAGGGCAAGAAATATCCAAAAGCCGATAAGATTGTTGCAATTGCGCAGGCGCTCGATACGCCATACGACGAGCTTGTTTCATTAAAGCTACAGGCCGAGCTTAATCCCTTAAGCGATCTTTTAAAAAGTGGAACATTACAGGATATTCCTTTTGAGCTTTTCGGATTGGAGCCTTCCGATATTATGGAGCTGATGTCGAACGCGCCTATGAAATTTTCGGCTTTACTCGATACCTTTTCAAAAATTGCCAGGAATTACGATATGCGTGTAGAGCATCTTCTTTTTGCTGCTATGCGTTCGTATCAAGAGATGAATAATAATTATTTCGAGGATCTGGAACTGCAGGTTGAAAGCTTTATACGGAAGAATCCATCTTTTAAAGGCGAGCAGGTTGGTTTACATCTTATTCGCGATTATGTAAGCCAGAAACTGAACTACGAAATTGTAGAGAAAGACTTTACCGAACACGACGGCTTAGATGGGGTAAGATCTGTTTACGTGGATGGGAAAAAGCCTAAAATAATTCTTAATCAGCGGCTTATTTCATCTCAGAAATCGTTTATTCTTTGCAAGGAAATTGGCTACAGCATTTTGGGATTGAGCGAGCGGGCACCTAGCCTTAATGTTACGCATGCAGAAACATTCGACGAATTACTACATAATTTTAAGGCGTCTTATTTTGCGGGTGCCTTGCTACTGCAGCGTGGCGAGCTTGTTAGCCGTTTGAAAGAATTTTTTAAAATGAGCCAATGGGATGGGAAAGCCTTTTTGGCCATTATGGATGATTTTAGGGCCACTCCTGAAATGTTTTTTCACAGGCTCACTCAAATTCTTCCAAAGTATTTCGACATCGATCAGCTTTATTTTCTGCGATTTCACCATCATTTACCAACGAATCATTTCAGACTTACCAAAGAACTTCATTTTTCCAGATTACACCAGCCACATGGTATCGGTCTAAACGAGCATTACTGCCGCAGGTGGATTACTCTTATTTTACTTAAAGAGCTTGCGGCTATGTATCAGCGGGGAGATTCTAACTATCCGATTGTTGGGGTACAGAAATCTCAGTTTCACAAAACAGACAACGAGTACTTTTGTATTTCGGTAGCAAGACCCCTGGTCTTACAAAGCGATACCGGCTCTTGTGTAACGCTTGGATTTGTAATGACCGAAAAATTTAAGCGCCGTGTTCGTTTTTGGAGCGACGATCGAATTAAGCTGCTTATTGTTAATAAGACCTGTGAGCGATGTGGTATAATGGACTGTAGAGACAGGGTAGCACCACCATTAATATTTGATAAAATTCAACATCAGAAAAAAGCCGCACAGTCTTTACAGCAACTCCTTGAAATGTATTCTTAAAAGAATTGCTGAGTTTATAAATGTCGGTAAAAAAGTAAGGAACAGCAGATTAATGACCGAAGGCAAAGCGAGTTGTTGGTATAAAGGCAGGGTGCGTGCGGCTAGCAGTGTGATATGCTATAAAAAATTATCGTCTAAGGAAAGATCTGTTAAGCCAAGTGAAATATAACCTTCGGGCCGGGTTACGCCATATCGTGCCATTTTCTCACGCCCCATTCGGCAGACACAAGAAGAATAACGAGCAAAAACCACCATGGGCTATGGTGTGCACGCTTTGTAGTTGTAAAAAACTCGGTTCTTCGCTCGAGTAAACCGCGGTTTCTGAATTCAGGCTTAAGATCAGAAATTTCTTCGTGTGTAAAGAAGCGGCCTTCCGTATTTTCGGCTATAAACTGAAGTAAAGCATCACGCCTTATGGTATCTAAAAACTCAATTATGCTCTCATTCACCGTGAAAGAACCGGTTACCTGCTCAATTTCTGTAGTACCTCTAAATGCAGTAGCACGGTATTGATAGCTACCTGGAGGCAGGGCTCTCGACTCGAGGCTAAATCTGCCGTTGCCAAGGTTTCTCATGAGCAGATTTCCGGTTTCGGTATCATCACCAGTAATCTCTACAGAAACTCGGGCTTCGTTATCAGGTAATCCGGTTTCGGTTTGTACGATTGCCCTAAATGTAATCGGCTCACCTTCATTAAAGCTGTTTCGGGTAGGTGAGAAATTTAGTAGGCCATCTGTAACTCCGGCTGCAGTCCACTTTATGATATTGTCAAAAAGATTTCTGTAATAAGACCGGTTCGATTCATCGGGTGACTGTTGCCAGCGGTGCCATTGCCAGCTGGATACTTGTGAAATGCGTGTGTTGCCCATTTGTTGTACCGATAACATGGAAGATCCGGTGTCATCATTACGGAACTGCGTACGAAGCAGTTCTCTTGCGGTCGAGGCACTCGATATGTTGCGTGCCGGCCCCCGAAGTTCTGGTCCGCGTAAGGCGCTGTCCCGGTCGAAATCGAAAATTGGATGATCTTGTTCCTGCCTATTGATAAGTGGCAGCACGGAACCAACGGGACTTTGTGCCGTCTTGCGCATGGGCGTACTGTTTTGAAGAAGTCTTTCCAGAGCTTCGATGTCTGTTCCAGGCAAACTTAAGAGCATTACATTTGTTTGAAGCGCAATCTCAGCAATTTCCTGACGCACACTTTCTGGTGTTGTTTGATGCGGAAATCCATGTAAAATAAGCAAGTCGAGAGTATCAGCTGCTGCTATTGTTAATGGTTCGCCACCTGTAAAGTTAGAGCCGCCAATCCAGTTCCTGAAACCGGGAATAATGCCTTCATCTGTAGCCAGTAGGTTTCTTAAAACCCCAGCATCGGGATGAATCTCGAAAGCTACATGTATAATCCTGAGTTGAACGTCCTGCACGTCTATGCTAAATGAAAAACGGTTATTGGCTACATTCCATTCATCTTCAAGCTCTGGTATCTGTACCCGAAACGATTCTGTTCCTTCTTCAGTAAAATTTACGCTGAAAGAAACATTATGCACCGAGCGCTCTTCGGTTGTCTGTATGGTTTTGACTTCCTCAATTTGCCCTTCTCTTATAAGCTGAACTTCTATAGAGCGATTTGCAAAGCCTTCATTTACAATTTCGGCTTCTATATCTGCAGATGAATTAACGAATGCGTTGGGGTTATAAATAACGTCTCGAACGAGTACATCACGCACCCGGGATGTGTCTCCAACCGCAACAGTAAAAAAAGGAGCACCAAGTCGTTCCGCAGATCGTGATGGATCCAGCCCCCGGTTAAAAATGCCATCGGTAACCAATACAACTGCATCGAATCCGGTTGATTGCTGTGAGAGTTGGTTTATAGCATTGTTAATATCGGTTACGCTGCCATCAAACCTGAATTCTTCTTGTTGCTGCATTTCATAGAGGGTGCCATCGAACCCGAATAAATGATATCGTGTGGCGCTTGTATCAGTTAAATCCATGTTAGCGAGAAGTTCCCGCATAGATTGTTCTCCTTGCCAGCTGCCTTTTTCGATAGTAACACTTCGCGTATTGTCTATAAGAATAGCAATATTATTGCGAATGGTGCGACTGTCAGAAAACTCAAAAACAGGGTTGAAAAGCAGAAAAAACAGAATTATTAGCGCCAGAGTACGTAAGCTGGTTACAAGCCATCTCGTTGTACCGGATAGTCGCTTATTGCCGGAATATGTCCACCAACCAATAAATGCTGAAAATAAAATGGCGGCAGCTACCAGCAGTATGGTATAATCCGACTCGAATCCTGTAATCATGTAGAACCGGGTATCAGGCTTCGCTTAAAATGCGGGTGATTAATTGATCGATCTTAATGCCTTCGGCTTCGGCGGCATAGTTAGTTACTATTCTGTGACGAAGCACTGGAATTGCAATTGCCTTTATATCTTCTTCTGTTACATTGAATCTACCCTGAGACAATGCGCGGGTTTTGCCGCCAAGTATAAGATATTGAGAAGCTCTTGGACCAGCCCCCCACGACATGTACTGGTTTACAAAATCGGGCGCCAGCTTTGTGCCCGGGCGAGTCATGCTTACTACCTTTACAGCATAATGCATTACGCTGTCGGGTACAGGAACTTCCCGGGTTAGCTGCTGAAATTCTGTAATCTCTTTAGCTGAAAGCAAGGGCTTAACATTAGCGCTTTTGCCTGAGGTAGTGCGGTTTACGATTTCCATTTCTTCTTCGAAAGAAGGATAATCGAGCCAAAGATTAAACATAAAACGATCTAACTGAGCTTCGGGAAGAGGGTAGGTACCTTCCTGCTCAATAGGATTTTGCGTCGCCAGTACAAAAAAGGGCTTGTCGAGCTCGTAGGTAGTGCCGGAGGCTGTTACGTGATATTCTTGCATGGCTTCGAGTAAAGCAGCCTGTGTTTTAGGCGGGGTTCGGTTAATCTCATCGGCCAAAATAATATTGGAAAATATAGGCCCTTTGTAAAACTTGAATTCTTTTTTCCCGGTTGCTGCGTCTGAGTCTATAATTTCGGTGCCCGTAATGTCGCCGGGCATCAAATCTGGTGTGAACTGAATACGATTGAAGCTAAGATTCAGCGTATCGGAAAGCGTGCTGATTAATAGCGTCTTAGCCAATCCTGGTACACCAATTAAGACGCAATGACCACGTGAAAAAAGGCTGATTAGCAGGTTGTCTACTGTATGTTGCTGACCGACTACTATTTTGCCGATTTCACTTCTAAGTTCGTTAAAAACCTGATGGAATTTCTTGGCTTTTTCCAGTTTTTGCTCTTCAGTCACAGATGAATTTATTTTAAGATGTTCGGTCTAAAATATGCAGGACCGCTTGTTTTGGTTATTTAGTCTTCTGGCGGTATATCAAATTTGTTGTTCCCAAACCATTATCACGGCTTGGGGAGAAATATAGCCATAACCGTGATTTGGTGCAGGATAATTCATTCGAAAATAAGGATCAGCCTAATTTAATTACTTGCATACGGGCTGTGTATTCTGTATTCGATATACATTTCACGACGCAGCTCTTGTATCCAGTCCATCATCGTGTTCATTCTTTTTTCCTGCAGCGCAATATTGCGGATTATATCAAAATCCATTTCCAGATTTGCGGTGTGTTCTTCAATACGACTATTCATTCTAATAATCCTGAAGGCCGGTCTGCTTTGGTTGCCGTCTCTAAAGGTAAATCGGGCAGGTTCTGTAATATCACCGGTATCTTGCAGGTTAATTATAGCTCGGTAAAGAGACGGCTCCAGTTCTTCGACAGCCAAACGCCTCTGACCAGTCTGTTGATTTATAATACGACCACCAGTTACAGCCGAGTTTCTGTCGTCGGAGTGTCTGCGTGCCAAGTCAGAAAAACGAACTTCATGTGTAAGTACAGAATCTCGAATGGCGGTTAGTTTGTTAATAGCAAAATCTTCATCGAGCTGTTCCTCGTCAACGGTAATCAAAATCTGGCTGGTTTCAATTTGATCACCGGCTCTTCTGTTAAGTCTAATAACATGAAAACCAGCTCTTGTTCTAACAACTTCGGAAATTCCGCCAGGCTGAAGCGCCGATGCAGCAGCAGCATATTCTGCTACCAGATCATTTATAGGCATAAGGGGAATGAGTCCGCCCCTGTTTGCTCCGGCACCCTGAGAGTGGCGTCTTGCAATATCTTCGAAAGGTACATCATGATTTAATACTGAGTCTCTGAGTGCTTCAGCTTTTTGTCTTGCAATTCTTTCTGCTTCTCCACGCTGTGGAGGGAAAATGATAATCTGAGATAATTCTACGGTTTCTGGAATTACTGGAAGGGAGTCTTGTGGTATTCGATTAAAAAAGGCCTCGACTTCGGGTCTTGTAATACGAATAGAGCGTTCTTTCATTTCACGTCGCTGCTGAATTTTCATTTCCCTGCGAAACTGATCCCGGAAATCATTTCTAACCTGTACCAGGCTTTGTCCCAGAGCTTCTTCGAGTGCTCTTTCTGAGCCCACTTGTGCAATAAGCTGTCTTATTCGTTCATCCATGGCACGACTCACCTGATCTTCACTAACAATTACGGAGTCTAAGCGTGCCTGCTCATATAAAACATTATTGTCGATCACGTTTTCCAGCACATCAAACCAAAGCTCTTCGCTAAATTCAATGCCGCGACGCATGGATAAAAATTCTGTAACCCGGGCGTCGATATCAGATTTTAGTATAATTTGATCGTTTACAACGGCAACAATTTTGTCTAATACCTGCCTTTGCTGTGCTTCTGATTGCTGGGTCGAAATTCCGCAAATAACAAGGAAAAGCGGTAATAAACGGAGGAAATATTTCATAGATAGGTTGGTCGGCTTCTTTACGTGTTCGGTATATAAATGGATAATGCGAATACTTTTAAAACCAGTTATTTTTGGTTGTAAAAATGATTGAAAAGCTGCTATTGAAACTGACGAATCTGCCGGTTTGCTTCGGCTTGACGTATCAGATTTTGTTTAAAGGCGTTGAGCTGGTTATTTCTGTGAGTGATGGCCAGCCAGTCCTGAATTTGGCTAAGGGTCCAGTCTAATTCAGGAACAGTACCCTCATCCTGATTTTCAAGTAGCTGAACAAAATGGTAGTTACCATCAATAACGCGTATCGGGCTTACTTCGGTAACTCCAATAACGTTTAAAAATTGTGCCAGCTGCGTTAATTCGCTAAGAGCTTCACTTAGCGGATGAAAAAGCGTAGAATTTCTTATGCTGTACTCTGGCTGTGTGCTGTAGTTCTCTGCAATTGTATTCCATTCTACGCCCCGCATAAGATCATTTCTTGCACGGGTTGCCTCAGCCATAGTTGGGGCAATCATATGATGAAAGCGTACATGCCTTTCCTGTAAGACAAAACGATCGCGATGCTGTTCGTAAAAACGCATAGCCTCTTCACGACTTACAGAAGCTGTCTCTGCATTATGCAGCTGCTGATCCATCAATAACTGCTGCAAAAGCTGGCGCTCAAATTGTTTTTTTGCTGTCTTAAATGCCTCTGTTTCCTGCAGATTTCTTCGTTTTGCCTCATTTACAAGTACTTGCTCCCGAATCCACTGATCGCGGTACTTATGTACTGCGCCAGCGCTATCAGACATGAGCTGAAGTGCAGGAATTCGTAATATTGCCTGGTTTAAGCTTAAACGCTCGGTACCGACTTCGGCAAGAATTATCTCATCTTCGGCTGTTGTAGACAGGGTACAGGCTGGCATGGCCGCTATAAGCCATAAAAGCAAAAATAAAATGCCGGGAAGGCCTGTAGCAGACCATCCGGCATATTTAGTTTCTATACAATGTTGCGTTTTCTTAAAGCTCAATGTTGTTGAGTATTTGTTCTAAACGTTCGGGAAAAGCCACGATCTGATACTGAGCTCTCAGTTCATCGTTCCATTCTTGATCGCGAATGGGTTGAAAATCTGCAACAACTCGGTTAAAGGCTTCATCGAACGTCATTTGTCGGGGTTCAAGAATCTCTGCAAGATACAGCTTTGTGGGACGGTTTCTGAATTCAAAAACTGAAGTAAATTCATTTTCCTGAAGCCCTTCAAGATGGTCGAAGGGGAAATCGATCAAATTATTTATAGTATCGGTTCTCAGAATGATGCCGGAAATGTGCTCTCGGATTTCTTCCACCGGTACTCCGGAATTAATTTTGTCTGCTGCCGCATTTAGTGTCGAGTCGGAGTCGGCGCTTAACCTGAAATAACGGTAGCGCGTGCCAAAACGATACCGGTCGCGGTCTGCTTCAAATATTTGACGAAGCCTGCTGGTGTCTTGAGCCGCATAATTCCATACCTGATGTTCAGTTAATTTAAACACCGCGAGTCCTTCGTGGTAGCGCTCACTAAGATCTGCAAAATCCGGAAACTCGCGTTTTGTAATGTTTACAATTACTTTTTCTGCACGGCTGTTTTTGTATTGCTCAATCATATTGTAGCTGAAACGTGCAGGTGTGCCGGAAGCTCGTTCACTTACGAAGGCTTTAAAATCAGAAAGATCAAAGTCTCTGCCATCAATTGTGTAGATGGGTTTGTTGAGTTGTTCCTCAGAAAATGGTAATTCGCCAACAGATGTGGCATGATTTTCTGTGTGAACCGCAATAAACTGATCGAAAGTATCCTGATGCCAGCTTTCATTGCCGGCTTTACGCACATTTTGCAGCGTAAATGTTCTATTTTCGCGATATCGGGGTAGATTTCTGAGCAAAGTATACAACTCGTCTCTTAGGTGCTGCTCGCTTTCGAATGTGCGAACAGAATCCAGACGAACAATGTGCACACCATATTCACTTTCAAACGGATTTGTAAATTCGCCGGGCTCTTCAATTTTACTGATATTCTCTATAAAAATAGGCTGGTAACGCGCTGGCTGAATCCACCCGATATCTCCGGCATTTGCGCGGGTATCTCCGTCTTCGGTAAATGTATTTACAACATCGGCCCAATTTGCACCTTCCGATAGCTGCGCAAATGCAGAGTCGGCTCTCACCATAGCAGCTTCCACACTTACATTTGGTCCGCGGCTTTGGAAGAATATGTGGGAGTAGTTTCTGTCTGGCTGCTTGTCGCGCACATCATAAACGTATACAAGGTGGTAGCCAAAGCTTGTACGGAAAGGCATGGATACTTCACCCGGCTGCAGGCTGTATGCAACGTCTTCGAAGGGCTTTACTGCCCAGCCAGCCGATATAAAACCGAGATCTCCTCCCATACTTTGGCCTCTCTGTCTGGAAGAGTATTTCTCCGATAAGGCGAGAAAATCGCCTTCTTCGCCGGCGCTCAGAAATTCATGGCGGGCCTCGAGTAGTGTTTCGTATGCGCGGGTGGTATCTGCCGGAGTAGCGTCTTCTCTGGTGCTTACCAGAATATGCATTGTGCCTACTTCTTTTTTAGACCTGTCAACGAGCTCGTCAAGCAGTTCTTCACGGAAGCGCATTTCTAGCCAGTAGGGAAATACAGACTGCATCTGATAGCTTTGTAGCTCAGATAATATTTCTTCATCGTCGAAATAGCCATTCTCCCGGGCATCTATCGTTTTTGCCACATATATAAGGTATAAATCAAGAAAATCCATCATTTCTTGTTTAACTACCTCGTCAGATTCGTCTTCGAGCAAAGGTGAAGCATAAAAGCTGGCTCTTAGCTCTTTAAAAGTGATATCATTACCATTAACATTTCCGACAACCGTCTTGTTATAATCTTTTTTGCCGGAATAAAAAAAACTGCAGCCGCTAAGCAACAGTATTAATGAAAGTATGATCGCATTTTTGGACAAACTTTCAGTCTGCATAGTTATATAAAAAGTTAGTGATCGTTTGTTTGAGATTGTTGGCAGGAGGGAAGAAACAATGATTGTATTCGCGACATCCTGCTTGTGTAATGGTTTTTGCTTCTTAATGTAGCGAGTCTGTTTTGGTGCTTTATGATGGCTGCTCTAGCGAGGAGCCACTATCTGTAATTGCTTTACCAGACTCTGTTGTAAGAACAGCATATGGTAAAGCATGTAATTAATTTAATCGTTGAAAAACGGATAAATTCTGAAGTTATTATAAAAGACCAGCTGTTTTACAGGTGAAATGACATGCCAAAATAACTAAAAAAATGAACAAAGTAAGGATTAACCTTTTAAGCAAACCGATACGAAATGCTCGCTTACTTTACTGCTTATTTATTTGAAATTGTTCACTTAGGCAGGTCACTACAGTTTTTCCTGTTTGGAGGCTGTTTATGTTCTGAATAACGTTTCCTTAAGGAAGGTTTGTTTAGATATGGAAAAGATTGGGTGGTAACTACGGTGTACCGGCTAAAATAATACTCCCGCCAGAGTTGCTGTCATCATATTGGCAAGAGTGCCAGCCATTACGGCAAGCAGACCAAATCTGGCCAAATCGGATTTTCGACCGGGCGCGAGTCCGCCAATTCCACCGATTTGTATCGCAATGGAAGAAAAGTTAGCAAAACCGCATAAAGCAAAGGTTGCCATAAAAACAGTTCTCTCATCTAAAGTACCTTCGAGTACAAATTGCGACAAATCTAAGAAGGCAATGAACTCGGTAAGTACTATTTTGGTGCCTATCATGGAGCCAACAGCTACAGAATCGTGCCAGGGAACACCAATAAGAAAAGCGAGTGGTGCGAAAATGTAGCCCAGAATTCCCTGAATGGTTACCTCAAAAATGGGTATATCCAGACCAACAAATTCACCTATTGAATTTGGCAAAGTTCCGGCAAAACCAAGGAAGCTATTAATAAGTGCCAGAAGCGCAATAAAAGCGAGTAGCATGGCACCTACGTTAAGGGAAAGTTTTAGACCTTCCGAAGCTCCGGAGGAAGCAGCCTCTATACCATTTGCATCTATTTTTTCTACCTCGAGCTTTACATCTCCTCTGGTTACAGGCTCTTCGGTTTCCGGGTAAAGTATTTTGGCAATTACCAGAGCTGCTGGAGCAGCCATGAGACTTGCGCCTAGTAATTGCTCTGCAAATAGCTGCCGGCCAACAGCAAGAGCCAGGTCATTAGCCTGAGCATACGAATCGCCGAGCATTTGAATATAAGCGGCCATAATACCGCCGGCAATTGTAGCCATGCCTCCGGTCATTACGGCTAAAAGCTCCGATTTGGTCATTTTCTCGATATACGGCTTTACTACAAGTGGCGCTTCGGTTTGCCCTACAAATATATTGGCAACTACAGACAGAGATTCGGCTCCGGAGGTCCCCATTAGTTTTTGCATGCCGCTTGCCATAATCTTAACTATGAACTGCAATATGCCGTAATGGTAGAGTAAGGTGGTAATAGACGCAAAGAAAACAATGGTGGGTAATACTTGAAAAGCAAAAAAGAAACCCAGGCTTCCCTCCATTCCCGGACCTTTGGCTAAATCGCCGAAGATAAATGTTGCTCCTTCGGTGGTAAAATCCAATACTGCCACAAAAAAGGAAGAAACAAAGCTGAAGAAGAGCTTGGGATAGCCTAAAGGTGCAAAAAATTCTGCCATAGCAGCACCTTTAAGAATAAAAACGGCCAGCGTAATTTGTATGGAAATACCAATACCAACCAGCCTCCAGTTAACCGCCTTTCTGTTGTTGCTAAGGGCAAGTGCAATGCCCAGTATAATGGCGATGCCAATAATCCCGCGAATTAAGTCCATATATATAAGTTATAAAGAAGGAAGTGAGCTATGTTTGTTACGCGTCGGAATCCGAAGACTTTAAATTGTTACCGTCTGTACCGGCTTTTACTCCGCCATTGTCGAATGGAATAATTTCTCTGCCTTTTTTCTGATCTACAGGTGGCCGGAAACAATGCCTTGCCCGTGGTTCATAGGCGTCTTTTTCGCCAACTAGAATCCGATCGCCGCTTTGCGTAATTCGTTGAGAGAAATTGGCAATATGCCCGCTTTCTGCGCAAATAGCATGCAATTTTGTTACATATTCGGCTATGGCAAGCAAGTGAGGCATAGGCTCGAACGGCCTGCCAAGGTAGTCCATATCCAGACCAGCTAAAATTACTCTTTTACCGTCGTTGGCTAAGGTATTGGCCACGTCTACCAGCCTGTTGTCGAAAAACTGTGCCTCGTCTATACAAACAACCTCAGCGTTTCCCGTCATAAGAACAATCTGATCAGCCGTAGAGGCGATGATGCCGGGTAATGAGGTGGAGTTGTGGGATACTATCATTTCTTCGGAATATCGCTTATCGATTGCAGGCTTTACAATTACCACCCGCTGACCAGCTATTTGCGCTCTGCGGGCCCTGCGGATAAGCTCCTCGGTTTTACCGCTGAACATTCCCCCACAAATAACTTCAATCCATCCAACCCTACGATTTAAAATTGTTGGTTCTGTAAACATGCATTTGCCGGAATGGCGAAAAAAATGAAATTCAGGTTTTATGAGAAAGGGTTAAGATCATATTTCCACAGTTAAGAAGCAATTTGTTCTGCTATGGAAATAATAAGCCAGGCTAAAGTCGACTTTATTGTAAAATTCTACATTTAATATGCCTATTAAATGGCAAATTTGATATGATACATGCTTAGTATCGATTCTCGGGCTATTTTGCCCAAATGGAATATTCTCTTAAAAAGATTTTTGACCTATCTATTTGTTGCAATTCGACAACATCCGGAAAACGGTTTGCGGGTAATTTGAAATCCGGCTATGACCACAAAACCTTATCTGTGATAATCTGAAGTTTTAGTACAGTTTTACAACGCAATTTCTTCTATATTTACAGGGCAGTTTTGGGCTATCAAACGCATCCCATTTCATTTATTTAGGGTTGTAAGCGTTTACATTTTCCTTGCCGTATTATTCCCGAAATTTGTCTGGCCATTTTCGGTCTTTGCGTGATAAGACGTTTTTACAGTAAATCCGCCACCCGGATTTAACAGCATTTATACCAAATTATTAGGATCGTATTACGCACTTTTATGACTGGATTCTGACCATAACCAAGGTATAAATCACCTAAATCAAACAAACTATAAATGTATACAGATTATGTGCTCAACTCATTTTAACTTGGGAAATTATCTTTTTCCCCTCGTTTTTTTCATTTTTATTCTAAGTGCCTGTTCCAAGGAATCACCAGAAATAGAAAATGCTTCCGCTCATTGGATTTCCAGTAGTCAGTTGCTTTGGTACACACAGGCCGATGCAGATCAATTTGCCCTTATATATAGCCGTAACGCTGAGCTAGATCTTTCGGCCGGGAACCAGAACGCAGATGGCAGAATTCTGCTGAGCAGAGAAGGAGAACTGGATGCCGAGACAGCAAATAAATACAGACATATTCAGGACTGGCCGGTTTTCTCGCTTTCAGCAGGTTCAGAAGAAATATATGATGCGATTACAGGTCAGCTTGTTGCCGTAGCTTTGGATGCTTCAGGAAACGTTATTGAAGCAACACGGGTACAGTTTCCCGGCGTTATTGATGAGCTTTTTGCTTTTGAAGGTATGCTTGGTCCGATTTATGATGGAAATACATTGCATTTGCGGCTTTGGGCCCCAACCGCTCAAAATGTCGAACTGGTGCTGTATTCCAATCAGAAAGAGGAAGTATCGAGAGTGGAAGCCGATCGGTTTGACGCTTCAACCGGGGTGTGGCATTTTTCAGGACCGGTATCAGAGTGGGATCGCGCATTCTACCGTTTTAACATGACGGTATTTCATCATGAGAACTCGCAGATCAATACGTATGAAGTTACAGACCCGTACTCAGTAAGCTTGTCTACAGACAGCTACTACTCGCAGTTCGCAAATATTGCCGGTGATCCCGAGCTAAAGCCCGATGGATGGGATTCAATCCGGAAGCAGCTTCCTCGCCCGACCGACATCACCCTATACGAAGTGCATGTTCGCGATTTTAGCGCATTGGATGAATCGGTTGAAGAGCAGGACCGTGGCACATTTATGGCTTTTACATATAATGGGAGAAACAGCAGGGCGCTTTCTAATGGAATGGCTCATCTTAAAGCTTTGCGCGATGCCGGCCTTACGCACATTCACCTGCTTCCCGTTTTTGATATAACAACGGTAATCGAAAATCGGGAAAATCGTATCGATATAGCCGATCCATACAGCAAAATTTGCGAAGAAATGGCTAATTCCGAAGAGCTTAAGCCTTATTGCGAGCGTTTTGGGGATATGCCTATTATCGAAGCTTTCGAGCAACTTGCGGCCGAAAACCCTGTAACCAAAAGTATACAGCTGCCATACAGTTTGCGCGGTCGCTACAATTCGCTGGCTTTTATGGATGGGTTTAACTGGGGCTACGACCCGTTTCACTTTAACGCCATCGAGGGTAGCTACTCTACCGACCCGGAAGGCGTTCAGCGAATTATAGAGTTTCGTGAAATGGTGAAAGCGCTACACGAAATTGGATTTAAAGTTGTGGTAGACGTGGTTTACAACCATACGTCGGCTCACGGACTCACAAGAAGATCAGTTTTAGATCGAGTGGTTCCCGGTTATTATCAGCGTTACGATGTTTTTTCCGGAAATATCGAAACCTCTACCTGCTGCCCAAATACCGCGTCGGAACATTTTATGATGGAAAGACTGCTGATCGATTCGGTTGTTTTCTGGGCTAAGCATTACAAAATAGACTCTTTTCGCTTCGATTTGATGGGGCATCATTCACTTGAAACCATGAAGCGGTTGCAGGATGAGCTTGAGCTGCTAACGCTGGAAGAGCACGGTGTTGATGGTGCTAATATTTATATTTATGGTGAGGGCTGGAATTTTGGTGAAGTCGCTGATAATCGCATTTTCGATCAGGCTACGCAGTTCATGACCAACGGAACCGGTATCGGAAATTTCAACGACCGCAAAAGAGATGGTATAAGAGGTCGTAATTTCACCGATAGCGGACGCTTTCAGGGCTTTACGAGCGGTCAGTTTTTGTTCCCGAATGAAGATGCCGGCGACGATGCTGATGCGCAGCGCAGAGAGCTATTATCGCAGGGCGATCGTATTCGTGTGGGATTGGCGGGAAATATGCGCGCCTACAGATATCAAAACAGCTCCGGCGATATCGTAACCGGCTTTAACGATATGATTGGCTTTACGGATATGCCGCAGGAAACCATTAACTATATCGATAAGCACGATAATGAAACGCTTTGGGATAATACGCAAACCAAGCTTCCGCTCGATATGAGCACCGAAGACCGAGTGCGAGTTCACATGCTAAGCCTTGCGATGATTAATTTTGGTCAGGGCGTGCCGTTTCACCAAATGGGAAGCGATATTTTAAGATCTAAATCTCTGGATAGAAACAGCTTCGACTCTGGCGACTGGTTCAACAGGGTAGATTTTACCATGCAAACCCACAATTGGGGCAAAGGATTACCACCGGCCTGGGATAACAGAGACCGATGGGAGCAGCAGGAGGTTTTCCTGAAAAACGAGCTTAGCCTACCGGCTGAAGAACACATGCGTCTTGCCCATGAAATCTTTAAAGATCAGCTTCGTATTCGTTACAGCACAGGTTTGCTTCGCCTGCTCGATCCCGAAGATGTAATGAAGCGAGTGGCATTTCATAATACAGGACCGGATCAAGTTCCTGGTCTTATTGTAATGTCGGTTTCGGATGGTAGATGTGCCGGTCGTGAGCTTGATTCGCGCTATAACGGTCTCGTAATTATTTTTAACGCAGCGCTGGAAAGCCAGAATTTCTCCACCGGAATAGAAGGTTTGAGGCTACATCATATACAGCAGAACGGCGCAGATGAAATTGTAAAAGGCACGGTGGTTTCGTCTCAGGGTGATGTAACTATTCCTGCACTTACGGCAGCAGTACTGGTGCAACCCCGGCAGGGCAGACAAGGAGCTTTTGTTTGTAATGAACTCTGACTGATGATGAATAAATAGCTTTAGCCAACTGAACTGCAATTGATTAGATAAAATACCCGATGGAGAAATCCGGAGGGTATTTTTTTTGCTAATAAATGAAACAAATTTTTCATTTATGTTTGATTATGAAAAATATTTTTCTTTACTTCATTAAGTAATTGTTAAAAACCGGATATTTCAGAGCCAAGTCTACAGTCAGATTAATAAGTAGTGTTCAGGCTTCAAAATGTCCGGAATAAAATCTGAAATCAAAAAAAGCTGGTTTTACAAAAATCTAATCTAAGCTGTACAGATTGATGAAATCTGCTTATATCATAAACTACAACCGGGGAATATTGCTTATGAAACGTTTGCTACTAACCGGAACGCTGATTCTTGCCGGTCTTTTGCTTTTAGAAGCAGAAGAAGCCGAGGCTCAGTTTTTTCCGCATAACGACACTACTTTTTCATTTGTATCAACTACAAATGCTTTCGGCAGAATACAAACATATGATGGTGCAGATGGCCGCTACGATTCCGTAGAGGATAAAATGATTGACCGCTTTTATCAGCTGGTTGGTTTAAACGACTCCTACGTTTGGAATCCAAACGACGATCCTGATGATTTCGCACTTGTAGATACGGTTTACTACACCGGAGCCGACTCGCTTGAATACGTTCGCGAGCTTCTCATGGATAACTCATTCCGTTCTAATCCGCCGGTCGATCTCGAAGTTCATACTTTGGTAAGAATGTTTAAAGAGCAGCGCTACGGCCTTGCTCGACTGGGAGTGATAAGACTCGAGGATGAGGAATTTAAGTTTACAGCTCTTTTAAGAGGCAAGATTTTTGAGCAGTTTGGTGGCGAAACTCTCGAATGGGATGCTAATACCGAGCGTCTTTACATCTTTAATAACGATGGCTCTATAGGGTTGCAGTCGTTAACTCACGATCCAGTAGGCGTGGTTTTGCTCGATTTTGATGAGTATGATTCTACAGACCCGCTTCGCGACAATGCACGCGATTTTGCCCGTTGGGATATTGTTGAGCAGGAAGGATTTCCGGCATCATCTATTACAGCCGGACCCGATGGCGGATGGGCGTTTATGAATTTTGGTAATATTAGCCAGATTGCTACCGGAGATACCGCCTACGTATGGCTTGCCTTCACCCACGGATCTGATCTGGATGATGTGGATGATATGCTCGATCTTGCGGTTGAAAAAGCAGAAGAGCTGGGGATTATTGAAACCGAGCCACCTGTATCTACCGAGCCTGGACTGGATCTTCCCAACAAACTATCTTTAGAGCAAAACTATCCAAATCCGTTTAACCCAAGTACCATGATCCGTTTCGACCTGCCTGCATCGGGCGAGGTTACTCTGGATGTATTTGATGTGAACGGACGACGTGTGGCTACGGTGCTTAATCAGCATATGTCTGCCGGTACGCACAGTATTCAGTTTGATGCTTCCTCACTCGCATCGGGTACCTATATGTACCGACTGCAGTCTGCCGGGGAAGTGGTTACCCGTATGATGACGCTCATAAAATAGAGCCTGATCTAAGCAGGATGGCTTCAGTTCCTGCTGTTGAGAAATGAAATAAGAGTAGCGCCCGCCGGATTTTCACAGGATCCGGCGGCGGTGCTCAACCTTAATAAAATCATGCTTAGTTGCCTTATCGCTTCTGTTCAAAGCATGTTTATTTGATCACCGCTGCTTATTCATGCCGCACTTTTAACTGTATACTGGATAGAATAATGGGGAAACTACGTTCATTTTTCGTCCTGGCACTGTTGGTTTTTGGTCAGGGGATTACTGAAACTGCTTTGGCAGACATAATTGCGGGGCGAATTACAGATGCGCGAACCGGAGAAGAACTGATCGGGGCAAACGTCTTTATCCTGGAAACAGGGCAGGGCGCATCCACAAATCTGGATGGAGAGTACATTATCCTTAATGTAGGGCCCGGAACATACACGCTACGCATAACCTATGTGGGCTACCAAACACAGCGCATCGAGAATGTGGTTGTTCGCACCGATTTAACCACACGAATAGATGTAGCCATGCAAACCGACCCTGCGCTCAGCGGAGACGAGGTTGTGGTAATTGCCGAGCAGCCACTTATTCGAAAAGATGAAACAGCTACACGGCAGACCATTTCTGGAGATCAGATTAAATCGCTGCCGGTGCAAAACTTTGCGGATGTGGTAAGCCTGCAAAGTGGCGTAGTTTCGGCAGGCCGGCGATCTTTTAACGTGCGTGGTGGGCGCTCGAATGAAGTTGCTTTTATGGTTGATGGAATTATGGTTCGCGACCCGGTAAGCGGCACGGCTGCAACCAATATCGGCAACGACATGATAGAAGAGCTTACGCTTTTATCAGGTACATTTAACGCTGAATATGGAAACGCAATGTCGGGTGTGGTTAATATTACCACTCGCGAAGGTGGCAATACTTACCGTGGCTTAGCTGAGGTAAATCAGTCGTTTGGATTTATAAATGAGCAATCTGATACGCTTTTTGGCAGACCGGCCAGTAATTTATACGCTTTCCGACTCGACGGACCAATTATTCGCGACCGGCTTAGCTTTCTTATTTCTGCAGAGCATTATGATGAAAATCCGTTTACGCCATTTGGCTACGATAATGGCTACAATGCTTTCGCCAAGTTTACGCTAAGACCAAGACCCGGCACCAAGCTAAATTTCTCCGGCCGCTATTCTCAGGAAAATTATCAGACCTACAACCATTCGTACAAATACATACCCGATAGCTGGAATTTTCAGGAAGCTGAAAGTTTTCAGGGTATGATACAGCTCACGCAGAGCCTTACTTCAAGAATGGCATTAAATGCAACGGTAAGCTATTTCTGGCAAGATTATTTCCGTGGTTTGGATAAGCCGGTAGAAGATTATCTGCAGTCGGTAACCTTCAGAAACCCGGAATTTGTCGGAGAGTTTTATGCTTCGGCAAATCCTACTTCGCGGGAAGAAACCACAACATCTACCATAAATGCCCGCGCAGACCTTATTTGGGCACCGAATAACACTCATGAAATAAAGGCCGGTGTGCAGTTCCAGCAGTTTAATATAGACTGGTTCGAAATCATAAATATACAGGCTGTACAGCCCTACATTACCGATGTTAGAGGGCAGCGCCCGTACGAAGGTGCCATTTATGTTCAGGACAAAATAGAGCAAGACAATTTTGTGCTAAATATTGGTCTTCGCTTCGATTTTGCGAATCAGCGCTCAAATTTCCGCGCAGACCCGTTGCGGGAAGAAACAGAAGTGAGCTCAGAGCCCATATATCAGTTTAGTCCCAGAATCGGAATTTCTCATCCGATTTCCGCCAACTCCATTTTGCGTTTTAGCTACGGTCGTTTCTTCCAGAATCCTGATTTTCGCTATATCTACGAAAATAATTTCTACGAATTCGGTACCCGCGAGCCTCTCTTTGGTTCACCAGACCTTGATGCGCAGCGCACAACGGCCTACGAATTCGGACTAATTCATCAGTTTTCTGAGCGCGCCGCGGTTACTTTATCGGCGTATTACAAAGATATCAGGGGGTTAATCGGTACCGAATATATTCCGCAGGGAGCTTTGGTAAACGACAGGCCCGCATTTACCTCGTATTCGGTATTTGTGAACGAAGCCTATGCGAATGTGCGCGGTTTCGAGCTAAGCACCGATCTGAGGCTAACCCGAAATCTGGATGTAATTGGCTCCTATACCTACAGCATCGCAAAAGGAAGCGCGAGTTCGGAGCTGGAGGGTTTCCCGCGAAGGCTGCCATCATCCCGCCTTTATTTCCTGGATTTCGACAAGCGGCATCTTCTTAATATTCGCGCTACGCTTAATATGGGCGAGAGCGATGGTCCGCAGTTTTTTAATATCCGGCCTTTCGCCAATTCAATAATGGGCATTGTGATAAGCGGTTCATCGGGCTATCCGTACACACCAACCGGACGCGATATCGGTTTCGTTGACCGAAACAGCGAGCGCTATCCGATAACGTATACGGTAGATGTTTTTGCCAGCCGTTCCTTTACGATTAGCGGCAGACAGCAAATGAGCATTTTTACGAACATCACCAATTTGACCAACCGCAGAAACGTGCGGAATATTTATACCGACACTGGTCGTCCGGATGAATTTACTCTCCGGCCACAGTCTGAGGAATGGATTCTGAATCCATCGAACTGGTTTCCTCCCCGCACCGTCAACTTTGGCATCCGATATACTTTCTAATTATGATAAAATCAGCCGTACGTCTGTTTATTACCTTTGTTCTGCTTCTGTTCGCATCAGGAACATTTGTTTTTGCGCAACAAAGCGGGAGCAGTTCTCCCGATGAAAGAGCCCGTTCAAAAGAGAAAGTGGTTATTCCCGGCGACGGGGAGGCTGGCTTGCTTGGCATACAAGACCGGGGTTTTACTACCCATAACCGCAGTAATATCGGCATGTTTATCGAAAACAGGGGTAAACTATATGCACGCTCTAACGCTATTGGCGTATCCGGGGAATATCCGATTAATTCTGAGCAGGAGTATATTTTTCAGCTTAATCCGGTGGTGTTAATACCGGGAAACGTAATTCAGGGCCGCAATACTTCTAACGAAGAGTGGGAAGCCGAATTTGGTTTTAACAATCCAGAGTCGGTTCGGGTGGCAACTTCTACAGACCCCACAACATGGCCGTCCCGCGGCTGGCCGGTGCAGGATGCCGACGGAAACCCTATTATTATTTCTGATCAGGATACGTATGCGGCGTATAACGACAGCCTGAACCGCGAAGAGATTCTGAACATCAGCATTTATCAAACTGGTTACTCTTTTGCCTTTCCGCTTATCAGAGATGCGGTTATTTTTACTTTCGACGTAGTAAATCATTCACAAAATACCTATGAAGACATGTATTTTGGAATGTACAGCGACTTCGATATTGGCAATCGTCCCGGTACAGATTATGCAGGATATTTGAATGATCGTATGAAGCTGGATGAGGATCTCGATTTTTTCTACTATTTCGATAATGGATTTTCGCCAGACTGGGGCGGGCCAACCGGTCATTTTGGCCTCAGTTGGGTTTCCACGCCCGAGATTAATGGAGAACAGCTTGGAATGACCGATTTACACTATAATCTATGGCAGGATACTCCATTACTCGACGAAGATCCGAACTGGTTTTACGGGGTGTATACTTCCAATTACGATATGGTACCGGAGGAGCTTTGGCCATCTTTTTTCCATCCGGTAGAGCCAGGAAGAAGAATAGACGACCTTAGCACTATTCCTGCAACAGGAATCGATCTGGTAAATAATTCAGCTTCGGGACCGTATACATTTGCGCCAGGAGATACGCTTAGCTTTGTTATTGCCGTAGTTGCCGGCCCCGACTATCCGGGAATTCGCGAAACGGTAGAGAATATTCATCAGGCGTATCAAAATAATTGGGTGCTACCTTCGGCTCCACCAAGGCCAGAATTGCGCGCGTATGCAACAAACGACGCCATAACGCTTGCCTGGGATAATCGCAGCGAAACCGAGCCTGATCCATTTACGGGCGAGTTCGATTTTCAGGGATACCGGCTGTATCGCTCGATCGATAACGGACGAAGCTGGGATCAGATCGATCGAAACCGAAACCCGAATGTAGGCGCAGATCCGGTGCCTATTGCAGTTTTTGATAAAGATGAAGACGGAATTCAGTACAGTTTTACCGACGATACCGTACGCGAAGGATTTACATACTGGTACAGTCTTACGGCCTACGACAGCGGTTTACCCGGCATTGGCTCGCTGGAATCGCCTATTGGAAACAGCGAAGACGAAATTAATATCGCCGTAGTTACCCCACAAGGAAATGCCACAAACTGGATGAGTTCGCAGGTGCGTCTGGCCGACCACGCAAGAGGAATTTCTACAGACTCCGTTTTTCTGCGGGTGCTAAATCCGCTGGATACCGATTTCGGAGAATATGAAGTGCGTTTCAGCAGAATGGCAAGGCCGGTAACCAATATTCTTACCACGGTTACAAGCGAAGCTATAGATGCTTCCAAAACGCCCGCGACAAGTTTTACGGTAACCTGGAGCGAACCCGACGTATTTTCTGTAAGAAACGATGCAGCCGGCCGAAACCGAATAAGAAATGAAGCATACATTCCTGGTCAGCGCTATGAAATAGAAGAAGATTTTATCGCATTTACATTTTTCGAGGGATCAGAAGACGCCGATTTAAGGCCTCAGGCTGGCGATGAGCTTCGGATTGTTCCTTCGGTAGAGGTTATAAGTTTAATAACGGGTGATGCTGTTCTTCCTAAAAGATTTTATCAGCGCGATACAGAGTTTATAACCACCGATGGCGTGGCAGTGAAGCTGAAACACAATCCATTTTCTATTGAACGAAGCTCAAGCAGAATTTCTGTAAATATAGAGCAGGCCAATTTTGATGCGCTCATAGCCGAAACCTACAGCGGCAGAATTACGGGAACGCAGGCCGATAGCATTCAGGTGCAGATAACCCGGCAGTCGAATGGCTCACAAACTAATCATACGATTGTAAACGGGGGCGAAATAAGTCTTGCCAGATTCAGCTTTAGTCTTACGCTAAATCTGGATGGAATTACGGCCGGAGACCTCGTAAACAGCACATTTGCCATCACCACAAGCATGGTACGTTTTCCCACCGAGTTTGATATTTACCGCTACGAAAAAGACAGCGGATTTATAACAACTCAGCCCGAGGATGATGTGCTTTCGCGTATTCATGTTGTGCCCAACCCGTATTTGGTGGCGAATGCCTGGGAGCCCGATATAAGTCTGCAAAGGAGAGAGCCGGAACGTGTTCTTCGTTTCAGAAACCTACCCGCAGAATGTACCATCCACATTTTTACGCTGGTAGGTGAAAGGGTGAAATCAATTCATAAAAATGACTCATCCGATACAATTGGCTGGGATTTACGAACCGAAAGCGGAAGAGAAATCGCGCCCGGGATTTATATCTATATGGTAAAATCCGACTTGGGTGATTTCATCAGTCGTTTTGCTGTAATTAAATAAGGAGTGGATATATGTTAAAATTACTACGCAATTCTTTACTTGCAGCCACACTGATACTTCTAAGCTCAGGGTTTTACTCCGGGAAAAGCGCTAAGGTGCAGGCTCAGTCTACAAATGTGGGCACGAGTACAGCTCAGTTTTTAAAAATTAATGCCGGGGCACGGGCCGAGGCTATGGGAGGAGCGTTTGTTGGTATAACCGACGATGCGCTGGCCATGTTCTGGAACCCTGCCGGAATAGCGCATATTAATCAGGCTTCAGTCATGTTTACCAATATTCCCTGGTGGGCAGATATCGAAGTAAATCAATTTGCAGGTGCTGTTTCTTTCGAAGGAATCGGCACCTTTGGTGTTAGCGTGATGGCGCTTTCGGTTCCGGAGCAGGAAATAAGAACCGTAGATCAGCCTGATGGCACCGGACGCTTTTTTGACGCCGGCGATCTTATGATTGGCGTTTCCTATGCCCGCCATTTGCTGCCTCAATTTTCTGTTGGAATTACCGCAAAATATGTAACGCAGCGCATCTGGAATGAACGCGCTTCCGGACTCGCATTCGACATCGGTACTCAGTATAATTTCGGTTTCAGAAATCTCACGCTGGGTATGGCAGTGCATAATTTTGGCGCCGATATGCGCTTCGAAGGCTCCGACCTTGCACGATTTATTCCTCCATCGAACGATCCGTCTGAGCCGCCTTCGCGCAGACCTTTAACCAATCTTGAAACGCTGGGCTTCCCGCTGCCGCTACACTTTCAGGTAGGCGCTGTGATTGATGCAGTAAATACTTCTTATCTACGCTGGATTGTGGCCGCAGATCTAAAGAATCCCAGTGATAATTACGAAATGTTAAGTCTGGGCTCGGAAGCCGAAATCAAAATGGACTTTGCCAGCGTGTTTGCACGAGGTGGGTATACCTTTAACAATCCGGATCAGAAATGGTCGGTAGGGGGAGGCTTACTTATCGATTTAAGCGGCTATGATGTGCTGGTCGACTATTCTTGGTCGGAGCACGAATTTCTGCCCGGCATTCGAAGACTAAGCGTATCACTAAGCTTCTGATTTGCGATAGCTTGTCATTAAGCATGACTCAGATCTCATCCTAAATCTTTAACCGTTTGCTATTCCGGAAAATTAGTTCCGGCCGTAGTGCACTTTTATGACCCAAACGCAAAACATTAAGCATAAAATTAATCAGCAAAATCTGATCGGTCTTTTTAAAGAGCTGAGCAGGATATCCGGCGTTTCCGGAAGGGAACATCGGGTTGCCGGGTTTATTCGCTCCTTTTTTGATAAGGCTTCAATGAAAATAAAAGAGGATGATGCGCGCATTAAAACGGGCGGAAATCAGGGGAATCTATGGCTGATTCCAAACTCCACCGATTTATCAAAGCCGGTTACCGCTTTTGTGGCGCATATGGATACGGTGCGGGATACGTCGCAGTCGGTCTTTGATATAAATGATGAAAAGATTTTTTCTTCTGTTCCTGCGCAGCTTGGAGCAGATAACCGCTGGGGTTTATCCATGCTTTTAAATATTTTGGATATATGTTTAAACGACGATGAAAATCCTCCAAATATTATTGGAATCTGTACAGTTGCTGAAGAAGCCGGCATGCTGGGCGCCAAAAGCCTCGACTTTTCAATATGCCGACCAGAAAAGGCCATAATTTTTGATTCGGCATTGCGACCCGGCAGCTATATTAAAAATTGTGCCGGCATGTCTCTTTTTGAATGCCATTTTTCTGGGAAAGCAGCCCACAGCGCCGTAGACCCAAAGAGTGGAATAAGCGCTATTTTAATGGCGGCCAAAGTACTAACGGAAATGGAAATGTTTCCCGTAACAAATGGAATTATAAGCAATATAGGTAGTATCAGCGGTGGATCTGCGACTAACTTAATTCCGGATTCCTGCACTATAAACGGCGAGATACGAGGGTTTAATCAGGATGATATACGTAATCTTGCACAACAATTTTCTGAGATAGCTTCAACAAAGGCTGCCGAAAGAGGAGGGAAGGTTCGGTTCTCGGTAGAAGTTGATTTTGAGCCTTATTCACTGGAAAAATGGCCCGAGCTCATTTCTTTTACCGAATCTATTCTGGAGCGCGCCGGCCTTAAGCCAAATGGGGCAGTATATTCGGGCGGCAGCGATGCAAATGTTCTGAATATAGCGGGAATTCCGGCCGTAAACTTGGGAGTGGGAGCACAAAATCCACACTCAGATAACGAGTTTGTATTGATTGAGGATGTGCGCTCTTGCCTAAATATGATTTCCGCTTTTTACGATGAGCTTAAAGAAATGGAGTCTGCCAACAGCGCTGTATTAATGCCCGAACAAAGTGAAAAAAGCGGGCAATAAAAAAAAAAAACTTCCCCGCTCAACCTCAACCTTAGTCTCAACAATGCTCCGTTTTTCATTTTTCAGATATATTTACTTGTTCACCATGATTTGTATTTTCGCTATGTCAGGATATGGTTGCGATAGCCGTATGGATGGCGAAACAGACTTTGGACTTAACTCCGGTCTGAACCGTGGAAATCTGGTTATGATTGGCGGCGGTCCGCGGCCGGCATCCATCATGGAGAAAATAGTTTCACTTAGCCCGGATTCTACCTTTATCGTAGTGCCCATGGCGTCTGAAATTGCAGACACAATTGGCTGGGAGCACAGAGATATGCTGCTTAGTTACGGAGCTAAAGAAGCCCGAATTATGATGCTTACCGATAATGATATTAACCGTCCAGAAATTCTGGAGCAGATTCGGAATGCATCGGGTATCTGGTTTAGTGGTGGGGATCAGCGGCAGCTTATGCATTATTTTGGCACAGAAGAAATGAAGGCAGCGGTTCGGCATGCATACGATAACGGAGCCGTAATTGCGGGAACAAGCGCAGGCACGGCGGTACAAAGCAAGCGAATGATAACAGGTGATGAGGCACACGGCTTCCGGCAGGCATTCGGGCAAATTCGCCACGAAAATGTAATTACGAGCGAGGGTCTTGGCTTGGTTAGCAATTTAATTGTAGATCAGCATTTTATTCGCAGAAGCCGGCTAAACCGCCTCATAAATGTGATGGTGGATGAACAGATTCCATTTGCTGCCGGTATTGATGAAGCCACCGCTTTGTGGATTAAACCCGACGGATTGGCAGAAGTAATTGGCGAGAGTCAGGTTATGCTGATTGATGGCTCCGAAGCTTTTTCTGCCGTTTACCCAGACAGATACCTTGGAATTACCGGTTTAGTATTGCATGTTTTACCAACAGGCAGCCGGTTTCGCCTGCAGGGAGAAATTATGTCGGATATCTATCTGCCGGTTTCAAATAATTAAACGACTTTCAAGCGTAGAAATCGAGTAATCCAGCAGACATCAATCACCAAAAAAAATATAATGAACTCCTCGAACAGCGTGTATAGTATAGATCAGATTCTGAAACTGATTTCGTCTGAAGGGGAGAATCTGCCCAAAAATCAAAAGAAAATTGCGGATTTTGTAAGCGCTAATTTAAAGGAAGCCGCTTTTATGTCGGTTACGGAAATGGAGCAAATAATGGGTGTTTCCAAGGCCACAATTGTTCGCTTTACTCAAAGTCTCGGCTTCGATGGCTACCTAAACTTTAAAGGTGCTCTGCAGCAGGCCTTACAGCAGCAGTATGCAAACGTAGAACATTACAAGCTGCTAAACGATTTGAAAGAGAGCTCGCTGCACCGCGTTGCACGGCAAGATGTTGCCAATATTAATAAAACGATTGAGCATTTGTCGCCGACCGGCTTTGATAAAGTGGTGAGCCTATTATCCGGTGCAGAAACCATTTACACCTTCGGACTCGGCATATCTGCACTGATGGGGCAGATTATGGCGTATTCTTTGGGTCAGGTAGCCAAGCGGTCTTTTTCTATGCTCAGTTTACAGCTTAGCGCCGAAGAACAGCTCGCGTTTATGAGTCCGAAAGACGTGCTCGTTTGTTTTTCTTTTCCGCCCTATTCGGTTGAAACCATATCGTTGGCAAAACTGGCAAAAAAGCAGGGCGTAAATGTAGTGGGTATTACAGACAGTCCGGCATCGCCAATTGTTGAACAGTGCGATGAGTTCTTAACAGTACGGAGCGAAAATCTTCTTTTCACAAACAGCATAGCCGCCATATCGATGGTAATAAACGCACTAATCACAGAAATTGCCCGGCGCGACGAGTCTAATACGCTCAAATTCATGTACAAAATAAACGAAATGATGAAAGACAACGGGCACTTTTATGATTGAAACTATTCGTTTTTCTACCTGAGTTGTTCTTTTGGCCGGGTTTATGATGATCGTTTTTGAATTGGTTTGAAGGGCAATTAACAATTAACAATTTGTTTAGGAATTAGTTTATTGCTTGGCCATTTAAAACTGCCAGGAAAAAACTTCCAGAATTCGCATTAATTCGCTGGACGAAATGACGGGGGACCGAAGAAACGATGAGTAGATTCGCTACTTGATACTTGATACTTGATACTTGATACCTGATACCTGATACCTGTTACCTGTTACCTGTTACCTGTTACCTGTTACCTGTTACCTGTTACCTG
>JAIULZ010000006.1 GCA_022565805.1 Balneolales bacterium | reverse complement strand
TGATTTGTCATGCTTGATCCCCAAAGCTCGTAATCAGAATGACTTTCCAAAATGAATACTGGACGATCTTCAATTGTAAATTGATCACCATGAATTGAAACTTGATTGGTGTGATAAATCTTATCAACAGTGAAGTCTTGAAGAAATTCTATACCATTGTCATTAGCACCAAATAAAAGTTAAATTTCAATTCTTTTAAGATCATTTGGATCAACATCGAACTCGTATTCTATCGCTTCCCAGGAATTATGGCCAACTTTAAATTCAATCACACCTTTAAGAGTCTCTGAGGCAGCTGAAACCGTGTTTATTTTTCTTATGTAACCATCTAAAGCACTAAACTTGAAGACAGACACTGTGTCAGATGATGATTCAATCGAAAACCTGAAATCTGTAGTATTTACGACTTTAGCGCTCTTCAAAAAATCTACTACAACTTCATTTTGTGCAAATACATTTGTACAAAAAAAAGAAAAAATTATCATAAGTAGAAGCTTACACTTCATATCGCATATAAGTTTTCCAAAATAAAACCTGTCGGGTTTTGCCATATAACGGTTAGCGATTAAACTGCGTAGCGACCATGCATGAACATAGGCAACAAATGCTTACACGGCAGCAGGAAATGCTTGAAATACGCACAGTTCAAGTTCAGGATTTCGAGTAACCTGGTTTTCGTCTTAAGTCCATCACAGCCAAAATTACAGTTTGTCATCCAGTCGTACTTTATCCTTTTTGTTCAGATTCATGGCCAAATTTTAAATCTCTCTTATATCGTTGATTATTAACGATGAAGACCGGAAGAAATTAGATTTTTAGATAGTGTGTATAACTACATATTGTGCCTCAAAAAATAAGTTTCCAGCCATTCTATTGTTTTTTCAACTACTGTGGAAAAATGCTCGGAAATATCGTCTTCGACCCAGGGATGGCTAATTCCGAACGTGTGGTCTGCTCCATTTATCATTATTCGCTCTTTTTCGGCACTTCTGCACATTTGGAAGAGCATTTGGGAGTTATTCATAGGTACGGCTTTATCCAAAGTACCATGAATAAAGCAACAAGGAATCATAAGGCTTTGTACTCTTTTTACGGCTACGAGTAAATCGGCGTTTTCCAGCAAGTCGTCATATACAGACTTATTTACACGCATTAGCTGGCCAGTACGACTGTTTTTAATTTCGGTATATCCTTTCTTTTCCCAGTCTTTAATCATTTCCGGCGGGAAATGTTTGGTATAATCTGCAACCGCAGCCCAGGTTATAAGCGTACTTACTTCATTAAATTCTGCGGCCGCTGTTACGGCAGTGTGCCCCCCACGTGAGTGGCCAATTAGAGCGATATAATCTGTTTCGAGTGTTGTGGAATTACTCTTAATTTTTTGGGATTGCAGGGCATCAATAACCGAACGGATGTCTGCTAAATCTTGTGTAAAGGTTTCATCCTGAAATAAATCCAGCCGGTCGAAAGTATCATTATGTCCTTCAACTCCGTTTCTGGAAAAATTCATGGCGATAACGGCACAGCCCGAACGGGCAATCTCGAAACACGCATCGGGAAAGGCACCCCAGTCTTTAAAACCTTTAAATCCATGGATAAATATAACTACGGGCAGCGAAGCTACGGCGTTAGAGGGAAGATACATATCATAGGTTATAGGTAGATCTTCTGTAGATTGTATAGCCCCGGATTCTTTCTTAATGGATGTGTGTCTCATAAATCAAGTGTTTTTTTATCAAGGAGTTGTGTTAGTTGCCGAAGTTCAAAAACTTCTTTTCGGGTAAGGTTTCTCCACTGCCCGTTTCTTAAGCCTTCGATCTCGAGTCCGGCGTAAACAATTCTTTTTAGATTAAGCACAGAAGCACCAACGGCCTCTATCATTCGCTTAACCTGATGGTTTCGTCCTTCAATAATAGACATTCGTATGACATTTGCAAGTACCGGATGTCTATCTGCCTTATAAGCCCTTGCTTTTCCATCTTCGAGCTCAACTCCATTACGAAGACTACTTATTTGTTCATCTGTAAGAATACGGTCGCAGTCTACCTGGTACACCTTTCTGATTCGGTATGATGGATGCATTAACCTGTTGGCTAATTCACCATCGTTAGTTAAAAGCATTAGCCCGGTTGTATTCCGGTCGAGCCTGCCAACCGGGTAAACTCTTTTTCCGGTTGCGTTTTCTATAACATCGAGCACGGTTTTGCGGTCTTTTTCGTCCTGTGTGGTTGAAATTGTATTTTTGGGTTTGTTTAACAAAATGTAGACAAACTCTTCGGGCTTAAGCTCATGGCCATCTACAATTACCGTATCCGCAGGCTTTATTTTTGTGCCCATTTCAGTAACAGTCTTACCGTTAACGAGTACTTTGCCGGATTCTATCAGCTGATCAGCTTCTCTTCTGGAGCAAATACCAGCGGAGGCTATATACTTGTTTAACCGAACCGGTTCATTTTCTTTATACCGCTCAGAACCGGGCAGCAATGGCTTTCTTGAGGTGCGGGGTAAAGATTCTTTTTGAACTTTTCTTCCTTTTCCCTTTATAAATCCTGTTGCTTTGCTATGTCCTCTTCTCGGGCTTTGCTCTTCTTCAGAAGTCGATTTTTTTTCATCTCTGGAAAATGTTTTTTTCTCTTTCCTACCACTGTCTTTTCTTTTGGCTTTTTTAGCGGGAGATGTTCTTTCGGTTACGGCTTTTTTTCTGCCTTTACTTTTTTTTCTGTCTGGTTCCATAAATTTTTAAATATCTTGGTTGGCAATATGCCTATGTGCTTTAAATTGGTTAATCAAAATGGATAAACCAAACCGAATTAATATTGATTTAAAAAAAGCACTTCTTTTGGGTATATGATTATAGAAGGCATTGAGTACCCTTCTACTTTGTTCGTATGAAGGCCGTAGTCGGGAAAGATCGGGGTAACAAGGCAGAAGTCTGGCAAAAGAGTGGTTTTGCAAAGCTTTGTTATAGCGAATTAAGGTGAAAAAATTTTATCTGAAAGATCCATTATGCGCTATGCGACAACAAACCCATTAACATTTCAAAAATACATTAAACTCAAATAAGCGTTTGCAGCAGCCTTAGGAGCTTTTTCTATGTATTAGTGAAATCATTAGTATGCTGCTTAATAACGTGGAATTCAATTTTACCGGCAACAATTACAGATGGCAATATTGGGCCTAGTCACACATCAAATTAATTTTCGTTTTCCTCCATCCCTGCCTTCAATTCCAGAATAAGCTGCCGGTGCTTGGCCATGTCATCATCCTGTAAGATTTCCTCAATTTCTCTGGGCTTTGGTAGCTCATCTACGCTTGTAAGGCCAAAATGCTGCAGGAAACGTTCGCTGGTTTTATAAAGAAGAGCTCTACCCGGGCCGTCGTGCCGGCCTGCTACGGCAATTAATCCCTTTTCGAGCAGCTGCTTTACCACATAACCCGAATCGACACCACGAATATGGTCTACCTCCGGCTTTGTAATTGGTTGCCGATATGCAACTATTGCAAGCGTTTCTAAAGCAGTCTGTGTTATTTTCCTAAGCGCATTTTGGTGCTGCAGGTGCTCTAGCCATGGGTAATATTGCTCCCTCGTTGCAAAGCTAAAGCCGCCCCCCATATTTCGTATACGAAAGGCCCGCTGCTGCTCATCGTAATCTTCATTTAACTGCCCTATGCAATCCATAAGGGTGTCGTCCGACACTTCGAAACCGTCTGCTTTAGCTGCAATAATCGATTTTAAACTCCCGAGACTTACAGGCTCTGGAGTCGAAAATATAAGTGCTTCTATTACCTGTTTTAGTTCAGTTTCTTCAGGTCGACCCTTTTCCATTCAATACGATTATTTATTCAGAGTGTACTTTGCCAAAGATTCTCCCGGCAATGAATTTCATTTTGCTAAAACAGATAATTATGCCGCGTTGATCAGCGAAATATTTCAATACGTTCGATTATCATTGGATTTACCGGATGGTTTTGCAGACGTGGATTATCGCGGTGTGTTTCGGTTGTTGCAATACGATCTACCACATCCATGCCTGAAGTTACTCTGCCAAAAACGGTATAATCGTTGTCGAGGCGAGGCGTATCGGCATGCATTATAAAAAATTGAGAACCGGCACCCTGTCTGCGGTCGCTTACTCTTGCCATAGAAAGAATTCCACGCTCGTGCGAAATAGAGTTAAACTCGTGCGGTATCGCATGTATCGGTCCACCAGAGCCCATTCGTTCTTTATCACCGCTTTTACTCAGCGGGTCGCCACCCTGTATCATAAACCCTGGAATTACTCTATGGAACCGGGTTCCGTTATAAAACCCGCTTTCTGCCCTGGATACAAAACTAAGTACATGAAGCGGCGCCGCTTCCGGATAGAACTCCACATCTATAGTGCCCTGACTGGTAACTATCCTGGCGCGTACTCCCTGCATAAATAAAGCGAGTTCTTCGAGACGGGTAGTACCCTCTCGGGCCGCCTCCATCTCGCTGCGTAACTCTTCGAGCTGTTGCTCATGGGTGCGGCGCATTTCCTGATTCTGGCGCCCAAGCTGGCTAACTTGCTGTGTAAGGCGATCTACTTCTGCGTTCCGGCAACCGCCTAATAGCAATATTGCTGTTGCAAAAATAAATCCAAAAAGACTCAGGTATGTAAATCTCTTCATAAACTAAGAAGTAAAAATGTTCAGAAAAATAACCGGCAATTCTGTTAATAAAGCTGATTCCAAACCATGCACTAAAGTTCATTAATTTAATGCAATCTATTACAATGTGGTTTTAGAGCGTAAGGTTTTTCCGGCTGAACAATATAAAAATAATTACAACTAAGGTTATGCTCTCTTAAAAGATGAATATGGGCCTTTTTATGCGCAATTTAATTGTTTTTAATTATCTGCATTAGCATGCTTTCCTGTTTCATTACTTTGCAAACCGCCTGTCTTTAAACGCAGAGTGTATCTGCAAACCATCGTATTATTTAGATAAATAGCTTTTTGGGTTTCGACCAAGCTAAAAGTTTTTTAAAAAATAAAGCCTCCGAAGGGCAGTCCGGAGGCTTTGTCTTATCTCTTCAGATGGGTCAAGCGTTGTGAACTGAAGAGAAAGGATATTTGGAGGTGAGTGAGATGCGTCAACAATCGGGTTATCTTTAAATGTTTTGTACTGCTTCTAAGAGGGAATACTCAGCCCTTTTTTTAGAAATCGGCAAGAAAATTACTTTTAAGAATCGGTAGCCAAGGGCATTTATAGAATCATTTCATTACTCGCTGTAGTTATTTTCCCATGCGAAAAAACTCCCGGAACTGTGTCATAAAAAAACCCCTGCCCGAGTTGAATCAGACAGGGGTTTTACAAAATAAATACTTTCGTATCGCTAAACGCTGCAGTTATCGCGCTTATTGGCTAAAAACGATATCCTAAACTTACGGTAAACCCTCTGTTTTTCTGGCTAAAATCCACATTACCAACATCAGAAGGCAAATCTAAATCGCTGATATTAGCAAGCCCGAATTCATAGCGGTAATCCAGATTAAAGCGGTCGAGCTGCAGACCTACACCAAGCGATAATCCAAAATTCACAGACTTGTAAGCATCGCTAATATCTGTGCTGGAACTATTGCCATTACCACTAGCTTTTCCCGTAGCACCCGCTAAAAAACCAACAACAGGTCCGCCAGTTACCGATGGCAACACGGCAGCATCAATCGGAAATGTATATCTCACCAATAAGGGTACATCTATATAATTAAGAATAATTTCGCCATTAAATCCTGCCTCAGAACCACTCCCGCCTTTCTGAGCAAAAAGCAGCTCCGGCTGAAAGCTAATCGCATCTGTGAGCGGTATATGGCCAAAAACGCCAATAGTCCATCCAAGGCGTAAATCAGAACTTTCGGTCTCACTTCCTAAAGAAGAGCTAATTTGATAGGCCGTAAAACCTGCTTTCACTCCAAAGCCCGAAGTTTGATTAATCTCCAGCCCCTGAAATTGTGCCGATGCTTCTTTATGGCTAAAAAAAAGTACTGCGCAGGCAAGCAGTAAGGTTACAATCCAATATTTGTTCATTGTAGATAAATTTAAATTTGAGGTTCCAGAATTCGTTTAAGATCATAAATTTCAGGGAACTGCTGGTATTCACGGCTGGCGCTTGTTAGGATAATATTTATCTTTTACACCAGCCGATCAAGATACAACCTTTCTAATTCTAATATGTATCTAATAATATGCCAAATAATACTGCCCGAAGGGTTTATAACGCTACATTCAATCTGTCAATAGCGAACGTCTGTTTGTTTTTTATAGCCAGGAATTACATCATTTCGTGACTTATGGTAACCCTTACCCCACTTGCTCCGTCAGGTTTATAGGTATCGTACCATTTCATAAAATGGGTACACAAATTTTCAAGGCGCTTGGTTTTTATATCGGATGGTAACTTCATGGTAATTACCCATCTGAATTCATCTTTGAGCCGCTCAATTACATCGGGTCCCGGGCCAAGTACGGGGTATGGGGTTTGGGCATCCCGCATCACACGTGCAAAAACTTCTGCGGCCCGGCGACATAAATCGCCATCTTTAGCCTTTAGCTGAACGGTAAGTAATCTGGAATAAGGCGGATACAACAGCGATTTGCGCAGGGCTAGTTCGTGCCGGGCGAATCCCTCGTAGTCGTGTTTTTTGGCGAACTGTATTGCAAAGTGTTCGGGCTGCCTGGTTTGCAGGTACACAACTCCTTTTTTGCCCGCCCTTCCGCTTCTGCCGGCAACCTGACTAAGCAGCTGGAACATGCGCTCGTTACTTCTGTAAGACGGGAAAGCCAGCTCTGTATCTGCGTTTATGACTCCCACTACCGTAACATTTGCAAAATCGAGGCCTTTTGCTACAAGCTGTGTGCCTATCATGATATCATATTCACGTCTGCCAAAAGCCGAAAGCATTTCATCGTGTGCGTTTTTACGACTCGTTGTATCCTGATCCATTCGCAAAATCCGAAATTCTGGAAAAAGCGACTCCAGCCCTTGCTCGACTTGCTGCGTACCGCTTCCCAGCATTTGCAGCTCATGGCTGTCGCAGGAAGGGCAAGTATAGGGTACACCGCTGGTGTAGCCACAATAGTGGCAGCGCAAGTGCTGCAGGGTGCGATGATAAGTAAGACTTACCGAACAGTGCGGACATTCCACTACCTCACCACAATCGTCGCACTGCATGTAGCCGGCAAAGCCCCGGCGATTGTATAATAAAATAGCTTGTTCGCCCCGTTGCACCGCTTCTTCTATAGCGTTGTAAAGCGGCATTGCCAACGGCCCTTTCATAGCATGCTTGTATTCTGTAAGATGAATGAGATGTACTTCGGGCAGTGTTGCTCCGGAATGCCTTGCGCCCAATCTAAGCAGCGATCCGTTTTTTCGGGCTGATGCAACCAAAGAGCTTAAACCGGGAGTAGCCGAACCCAGTACCACGGGTGCAGAAGCAGCATAGGCGCGCATCATCGCAACTTCCCTGGCGTGATATCGCGGAGCTGGGTCTGCCTGATAGTACGAGCTGTCGTGCTCTTCATCTATAATTATTATACCGGGATTCTTTAAAGGCGCAAACACAGCCGAACGGGCGCCAATAACAATTTTCTTTTCACCTTTTCGCAGCGCCTGCCAGGCTTCGTAGCGCTCTCTTTCATTAAGCCGGCTGTGCAATATCGCAATTTGAGAACCGAAAACCAGATAAAAGCGCCGTACAGTCTGTGGCGTTAAGGCGATTTCGGGAACCAATACAAGAGCGCTTTTACCCTTATCCAAGGCCAGCTTTAGAGCATGTATGTACACCTCGGTTTTTCCACTACCTGTTATACCGTATAGTAAATGAGAACAAAAATGCTCGTTTTCCATACTTTGGCGAATCTTCCCAACCACTTGCTCTTGTTCTGCATTTAAGGCAGACAGACTTTCCGGCTTAAACGGGTACGGTGGCTCGGCAAGTCCTTGTTCTGTTTCTTTCTGACACAACACGCCTTCCTTTTCCAATCGCTTCAGCGCATAGGGCGAACACTCCGGTATTTCATCTGTTAGCCTGGAAGTAGTAGCGGGTAAAAGAGCGGAATTCTCATTTAAAGCTTCCCAAACGATCTGCCATTTATGCATTTTTATTTCTTCAGAACCATCATCTGTTTTTTCTTCTGAAGGCAGACTTGGCTTTACCGGCTTCTTAACCCAATCCCACACCCGTATTATTTTCGGCTTCATGTCCAGCATGGGTACTTCCCAGAGCTCTGCAAGCCCTTTTTTTACCAGCGACCGAATTAAAGGTCCCGCTTTATTCCAGCGTGAAAGAGCTTCTTTATAGAGATAATCTCCGGTAAGAAGCAGTTCATCCAACAGTTTCTGCTCTTCTTTGGTAAGCGAAACAAGCTTTGTATCCGCATCTACAATACGAATTTTCGTTTGGGACGAAAAATTAAGCCCCGACGGTAGCGCAGCCTGTACCGCTTCTCCGGGACCACAAAAATAGAACTTCGACATCCACGAAGTAAGCGACAGCAAGTCGGATCCTAAAACTGGCTCCTGATCCAGAATTTCTCGCACATCTTTAGTTTCAAAATCCGGCTTTTGTCCGTGCAGCTTAATCACCATACCGATGGAAATCCTGTTTTGCAGCGGCACCCAGGCACGCATTCCCGGTTTTAAGATATTTGCCAAATGCTTTGGAACAGCATAGGTAAACAACTCTCTTACCGGAGACGGAAATGCTATATCTGCATAAAGCGGTTTGCTGTGTTGTTCGCGTTGCACGGTTTCGTGATTAATGGAATAGGCCTTAATGGGACAACAAAATACGACCTGAAGCTCAAATAGAAAATCGAAGCATCATTGAGATTCGCACTCTTAAAAGTGCTACTTTCAATCCTGCCGGATTGTTCGTGATTAACTGATGTTTTCAGATTTCGAATCCTGCCATTATTAAACTGTTTTTTCATTTCACTCCATGCCGATTCGCAAGCGAATTACCGATATATTTACGAACCCTTTTCTGCGCAACATCAGCAAGATGATGTCGGGTACGGGCTTTGCGCATATTATTGCCATTCTAGTTTATCCGGTGCTCACGCGCATATACACCCCCGAAGATATCGGTATTTTTGCGGCATATATCGCGGTCTTCATGCTGCTATCTCCAGTGGCTTCCCTCAGGTATGAATATGCAACTCTACTGCCATCGAACCCAGCTGCAGCCCGGAACATAACCGTACTTGCCCTGCTTTTTGCCTCGGTTTTTTCGGCACTATTTATGTTTTTCCTTTTTATTTCGGGTGATGCCATCGCGGCCTTAACCGGTTTAGATGCAGCCGGCAATCTGCTTTATCTGATGCCATTTTCGGTTTTTGCCTACTCGGTTTTTATGATTCTTACCTTTCATTTAAACAGAAGCAAAGAGTACGGCACCATCGCGGGAGGTAAAATTACAGCATCTTCTACTATAGCTTTGGGTCAGGTTAGCTTAAGTCAGGTGCCGGCACTGCTAAATCATGCGGGTCTTATACTCGGAAAAGCAGCAGGAGATACTGCCGGACTAATTTTCCTGATATGGAAAACCAATAAAATCGGGCAAGCGCTGCGGGCTGGTGTAACTCCCAAAAGGCTTAGAGCTATGGCATTAAGGTATAAAAATTTTCCACTATACAATGCGCCTCATGCTCTTACGACTTCAACATCCAATAATTTTCCGGTTCTGCTGTTTAACGTAAGCTTTTCTGAGGCGATTGCCGGTTTTTACGCAATGGCCGTTAAAATCTGCTACTCTCCGGTTCAGGTTATTTCACAGGCCGTTTATCAGGTTTTTGGTCAACGTATTGCAGAAAAGCATCACAAAAGAGAGGCACTCACGCCATTCTTCTTCCGGAATATGGGTATGCTTGCTGCAGCAGGACTCCTACCTTTTGGTTTTTTGTTTTTATTTGGCCCCGCATTTTTCACCTGGCTGCTGGGAGAAGGATGGGAGCAAACCGGTATTTATGTGCAGATTCTCACGCCCTTCATCTACCTTACCTTCATTTCCAGCCCCTTTAACTTTATTGCCCTACTTGCCGACAAACAGCGGGCCGCCTTTTTAATCGATATCTGCTATCTGGTAGTCCGGGTTATGGCGCTGCTAACCGGAGTATGGTTTAACAGCGTAATTACCGCTTTATATCTATATTCAGCAACCGGAATACTTTTTAATAGTATTCTCCTTGTGTGGTTTTACAGACTAACGCTAAAACTCGAGCAACGCTAAATACTTAAATATTTAATTACTTGCGGCTCTATTTACATCATCAGATCTTAAACATAGCCGCATTAAAACAACAACAGCCAGGAACTCAGCATTAGTTATGAAAGGGCAAAAAAATTGGATAAAATTGATATCTCCATTCTTTGCCCAGCAAGGTAGCATATCAACGCATATATTGTGCAAAAATGTGATATGGGATAAAGAAGTTCATGCACTTAGATATCGACTCCGATTTGGTGTATAAAAAATTTCATTTGGGGATAGCCCGAAATATCAGGTCTAACCAGAGCAATAAGCGCCATCACAATTAAGTAGAAAAGTTGAGACTATTTTATTTTGGAAGATCAACATTTAGTTTAAATCCAGCTCAGGATACTAATGATAGCCGTTTTCCAACATTTTAAGATTATCAAAAGTTGATTTTTAAATCTAATATAAAAATTATAATTTTAGTATTAGGTGATTTAGTTTTAGCCTGCACCAACTGTATCGGCTGAGCACATCTGTTAATCAAAGCTTCTAATCTTAGACACTTCTCTGCCATGCAACTTAGTCCGCATCAATTTCATATTCCCGTAATGGGGCTCGGATTTACCATCGACAGCCCTATACGGGTTGGTCATCTTGGTATTAACTCGGCCGTTTCCATTGTGGACGATCTCCTGCTGGAAAAGGTTCGCCGGCATTACAGTTCGATTCATAATCTGCCATACCAAAATATAGGCCGTAACGCTAAAGATGGGCGTACCCGGCGGGTTCGTGCTTTTCTCGATATGATGGATGCCATTGTGCAGAGCAGGTTCGAGTCGATTAAACAGCAACAGCTGTTCACCGAATCTGAAAAAGACCGCTACTTTCAGCTACTTCCTAACGGGCACCCGCTGCGTAAGGCGTATAAAGAGCTCTATTTCATGACCGACAGCACAACCCGCAGGCTGCTCGAAGATGAACTAACCGAACAAATGCGTCCGGGCGAAATACAGGTTAATATAATGTCGAAAGTTGATGTGCTCCGGAATGGAGACGACGGCCTTGCCTTACCGGCAACCTACAGCGATGCCAGCACCGCACTGCGAGGATTTGCAGAAAGTACTGTTAACGGATCGCTCGTTTTATCAGCGGGATTTAATCCACGGCTTTATGGCTATTTACCGGAATTCAGCGGTTTTTATCGTTTAAATGGTAAAAAGCCCGAAAAAAGAGTAATCCTTAAAGTAAGTGATTTCCGGTCGGCCCTGATACAGGGTAAGTTTTTAGCTAAAAAAGGAATCGAAGTAGCCGAGTTCCGTATTGAGTCGGGTATTAATTGTGGTGGACACGCATTTGCCTCCGATGGTATTTTACTGCCAACCGTGCTGGAAGAGTTTGCCCAAAAGAAAGAGGAGCTGGCCCGCACTTTCCTACCCTTGATACAAGCATATTATGAAGATAATGAAATGCAGTGGCCTGGTCTTTCCGAGTCTGATCTTACACCTAAAGTTACAGTTCAGGGTGGTATTGGCACCAATGGTGAAATGCGTCGCCTGCTCGAGCACTATGGTGTAGACGGCACCGGCTGGGGGAGTCCGTTTTTACTGGTACCAGAAGCAACCTGCGTAGATACCGAAACCATGACTCTACTTGGTGATGCGACCGAAGAAGATTTTTATCTCAGTAATGTTTCTCCTCTTGGCGTACCGTTTAATAATGTGCGCAATTCGGGCTCGGAGAAATATAACAGGCAACAAATCGAAAATGGCAAACCCGGCTCGAAATGCCCAAAAGGCTTTTTAGCCTATAACACAGAGTTCACCCAAAACCCTATTTGCACAGCATCGGCTCAATATCAACTGTTAAAAATTGAATCGATAAGACAGCAGCAAACCGATGCTTCTACAAAAGAAGCGCTCATTGAACAAGTACTCGATAAAGACTGTCTATGCAACAATCTGGGCTTTTCTGCACTTATACGTCTGGGCATAGTTCCTGATTCCCACGGGCGGCAGTCTGTATGTCCCGGCCCCAACCTCGCCTACTTTAGCCGCACCTATTCGATGGACGAAATGGTGGATCATATCTATGGCAGGAGCGGCCGTTATGACAAATCTATTGTAGATAACGATCGCCCGCATATGTTTGCTAAAGAGCTTACCCAATACGTAAACTATCTCGAAAAAATGCTTGTACTTACCGGCGACGATAAAGCCGGCTATCGCAAACTGCTTAAGATGAAGGCTAACATTGAGCAGGGTATGGATAGTTGCTATGTACTTTCGATGCAGAAACCATTTAAAGGTGAAAACCTAAATTCACTTGCCGATACCGTTTACGAACAGCGATGCCGGCTCGACCGCTTATTTCAAACTGCCGGAACTACAGCTTAAATTTAGACAAAAAGCCCCGGCACAAAATTACGGCAACAACTTGTTTGCCGCTCTTAAACTAAAAAAAAGCAGCAGAACCTAAGGTCTGCTGCTTTTTTTATAAAGGGATCCACTTGCTCGATTAGAAAAAGCTCTTATCGGCGGCGAATTGCTACATACGCGGTAATAACGCTGGTAATTGTAGCTAAACCAGAGAAAATAAGCTGGATATTACGGTTCCGGATTTCACGTCTGTGAAACTGCTCTTGCCTAACAAGGGCAAGGCTTTCCAAAGGTTCACGGTCAACAAATACAATATCCCCCGGCTCTATACTAGTTTCTCCCGGCCGTTTCCATGCCTGAGTACCCGCCTTAATAACAAACACCCGCGACGGATCTGCAGCCAGTGCATACCCTCCGGCCATGCCTATATAATCATAGGCCGAAATAAGCTCATCAAAATTATAGTAGCCAGAATTCATTACCTGGCCAAAAACATATATGCTACGCTGCGTTCTTGGTATAGAAAGAATATCGTTATTAAAAAGTTTAACGCTCGCTAATTGCTCTTCGTTATTAAGGTCTATAAAGACATTATTATTACCAATACTATTCTCAAGGTCGAGGTACTCAAACCCTTCGAGAAGCTGATCGGAAGTTCTTTTGAGCTCGTTTATATTGCTCCAGGGGCGTGAACGAATAAGTCTTGCCGAATTTGTCTGAGCTCTTTCGGTTAGACCGCCGGCCATTTCCAGAAGATCTTTTACGGTAGTAACTCCTTCTTTAATAGGAAAAATACCGGGAAGGGTCACTTCGCCCGAAACCCGCGCCATTTGGCTAAATCTGCGCTCTTCATCAAACCCAACAACAATACGATCGTTGGGCTGTAGCTGAAACGCGTTATAATCTTCGACTTGTATCTTTTGAATACCATCGAAACTATACCGGTATACAAACAAATCGGATTCATCTGCATCGAAAGCAAATCCACCGGCCATATGCAAAAGACGCTCAATAGTATCTTTGTCGCTATATTCTGCAATAAATTGACTATTTACAGAGCCCGACACCGAAACCTGCGGAGTAAAAGTCGGTTTTTGCGAAATACGAACGACATCTCCACTCCTTAAGATAGGGTTGGCATCCTTTTCGCCGCCAAGAATATATGCAACGAGATCGCTCGTTAATACCTCATCTTCGCGCTGTATTTTTATATTTCGGGTAGCCAGAGGCCCAGACAAAACTGTTTCACGATCGAGTGCTGGAATCATTTGCTTATCCTCTTCGGCCGGCTGTTCTGTAAGTGCAATTGCGAGCAACATATCTACTCTTGATTGTGCCGGAACATAATGAATACCCGGAAAGGTAACATCGCCCGTTACATGAACTTTAATATAGCGGGGCACTTCTATAGATACCACCGTTTCAGTATCCCTGAAACTCGAGCTGATGAGGGCTCCGATTTTTTCCCGGGCATCCATTACAAGTAAGTTATCTACTTCTACAGAGCCAACATTAGGAATGGTTACCATCCCCTGCGGATTTACCACAATACCACGAAAAGTACCGTTCATGCCGCCTGTTACGCTAATAGAAAGCATATCGCCCGGCCCCAGCCTGTACGTTGTAATATCTATTGCATCTCGAGAAACCAGGCGTTCCGACAATAAATTAATCCCAATCGGATCTATAAAGTAGAAGGTACCGTCTCCGGCTGGCAGGGTAAGCTGCGTGCCGGTTTGTACATTAGCTCGGCTTCTTCGATCCGTATCGTTTCTGGCTTGTTGAGCGAATAAGTCTGTGTACAGTAGCGGTAAAAGCAGGAAACAAAGATATATTCCCGGCTTGGCAAAATTAAAACGGCTAATCATTAAGGTTTTCCAGATCTTTTCTATCGGTAAAAGTGGGCGGGGTTGTTCAAAACAAACACAGTCTGTTAAAATAAGAACTTAAAAAGCTGATTCAAACAAGAGCTGTTAATCCTTTCGCGCAATGGATTTCAGAATTTCTGCAAGCCGCGCAGACTGTATATCCCGGTCGTAATTTTCTTGTGTATACTGTATAGCAGCCCTGCGCATAGCATTCCATCTCTTTCTATTGTGCATAATAGCCTGTATTTCGGCAGATAAAGCTTCTGCATCTCCTGGTGGCAGCGTTACAGCAGCTCCACTATCGTCTCCGGCTTGCTTCATCATACCTTTGCCCAGCGATATAACCGGAACACCACAAGCCAGATATTCATAAAATTTAACGGTTATAATCGAGTTAAAAACAGAAACATTCCGAATCGGATTAAGTCCTATATTAAACGTGCGGATAATAGCAGGAACCTGAGCGTGCGGGCGAAGCCCTACCCATTTAACATTTGCCGGCTTGTATTGTTCCAGCAGCTCGTTAAGCTGCCTGCTTTTGCTACCATCTCCCACAATATAAAATTCAATTTCGGGAAGTGCTTCGCAAAGTTTAGCAGCCTTTATAACCGGCAGAAAGTCGTGAATAACGCCTACCGACCCCACATAACCGACTCTAAACTTTTTTACCCCTTCAGACTGGTTAGCTTTAAGACCATCTCCTTCATAAAAGACCTGCTGAGATAGTTCCGGCGCAGATTCTTCCTTCTCATCTTCTTCTAATGCCCGGAAAATATTGGTATCTGCTCCATTGCTCACAACATGTACTTGGGCATTAGGCGACATTTCTCGTACTCGCCTGGCGGCTGCCTCTGTTACGCAAACAACAGCTGCTGCCCGCATATACAAGCTATGCTCAAGTATTTTTAAAAGCCGGAATAAACCAGATTCATTACTGGATCCTTTAGCTGCCAACATCGAATCCGGCCATAGATCTCTTACTTCAAAAACCCAGGGAATTCCGGTTATGCGTGCATATACAGCTGCCGCTACTGCACCAAAAAGTGGCGGGCTAGAAATATATATGATGTCGAAATTTGGATTTAGCTTTAAGGCAGTAAAGAAAGAGCTTAGCATATAGCTGCCAAACTGAAGCGTTTGCTGCCATCTGTTTTCGCGACGCGAGGCCCAAACTGGCACTCGGTATACCGTTATGCCGCCATCGGTTTCGACCGACCGGTCGTTATTTCGGTAGCCTTCGGGAACAATACCCGTGGGATAATTCGGGCGCTCGCAAAGTACCTTAACATTCCAGTTTATTTTTCTGAAATACGATACAATAGCATTAGCACGAACCGCACCGGCTCCGATTTCCGGCGGATAATACTGGGTAAAGAATAGAATCTTCAAAAGGGTTGCGTCTCCATATCTCAACAGGAATCAAATCAAAGAAATCTGCAGATGTAATTAACTTTACTAATCAGCATGCGAAAAAATTAACTTTTTTTCTCTCAAAAGAATACGTGGTTCCCATAATAAACGAATGAAACCAGCTACCGAAAGGTAAACATCCATTTAAATTGTGATATATATTATTTATTCGAGAATACCTCTTTTTATCGCAATTATAAGACCTTATTTAGCGAGTGTTTTTTTAACACCGCAAAGTATTATTTATTCCGGCTAAATTAACATCTTTAGAGTAGGCTTTCAAAAAACCATTTTTTTCATCTTTATTGTCTTCGAAAGACAATAAAACGGCAAGGGAAGAGTATCTTGAGTAGCGACAGGCGCTTTTTCAAAACGGTATTTTTGGAGAGAGCTTTAAAAACCAGATCCAACGAATCCCAATCGAGTAAATGGGGCATTTTTTGCCCCATGGGGAAAAAAGGGTTTTAAAAAGTCTTCTCATACTTTCAACTTTTGCATTAAAAAAATTCGGCTTTAAGCGGTCTCTATATAGGCGAATAAGGCAAGTTTGAGGCTTAATTTAAAACTGCGTATATTAACATAATTCATATTACAATATCAAACTTAGAAATGCAGATATCTCTCCTTGCCGACCCCAAACAGGCCGAACGAGTACAGGCAGCATCCGTAATTCGGTCCAGGCTTATTACCATGGGCAATACGGTACATCTTAGCACGAAGCTTGCTAAAGCCTGCGGGATAAACGGTGGTATTGTGCATGAAAAAGAAGCCGATGCTATAAACAGTAGCGAAGTCGTAATAACTATTGGTGGAGACGGCACGCTGTTGCGTGCCGCTCAAATGATATCCAAAGCCAATATACCTGTACTTGGTATAAATTACGGCAAGCTTGGTTTTTTAGCCGATACACAAATGGAAGACGTAGACCACGCCCTGCAGCAGCTATGCAGCGGTAAATGGACTACCCAAAAACGACAAATGCTTAAAGCAGATTTTGGCGAACATTCCCTGCTTGCACTTAATGAATTTGTCTTTGCCAAACAGGAGGGAGTTTCTATGATAACACTCGAAGTCTTCTGTGATGGGCAAAAAATAAACAAATACTGGGCAGATGGTCTCATTATTGCGACACCCACTGGCTCTACTGCTTACAATCTATCAGCCGGTGGTCCTATTCTGCACCCGGAAACAGATGTAATGGTAATAACTCCCATTTGTGCACATGCCTTAACACTAAGGCCCCTTGTGCTGCCTGCCAGTAGCCAAATCTCGGTGGTTCCTTCTCCCGGCAAGCATCAAATTTTATTTTCGAATGATGGCAAAATTTGTGACCTTCAAGTACCCGTTAACACACCATTTGCCATTACTAAATCAAGTAAACACATACAGCTTATTCAGCTTCTGGAAAGCAATTATTTCGAAACACTCCGGAATAAACTAATGTGGGGTATAGACCTCAGAGAGTAAATTCCTTAATTAAACGCATTTAATCAACGCTCATTCTTTAAACTAAACCAATTATTATTATGAAAATTACTGTAGTAGGCGCCGGCGGAAACGTTGGCTCAACTGTTGCCTTAACTATCGCACAGCGCGATTTCGCTAAAACCGTAGTTGCCATCGATCTTGAGAGAAAAGATGGCGAAAAAACATTTCATCCGGCTAAAGGCCGCGCTCTTGATCAGTGGCAAACTTCTCCGATCCACGGATTCGACACCCACCTTTTTGGCAGCAGTGATTACGAAGACACCAAAGGCTCCGATATTTGTATAATTACAGCCGGTGTGCCCCGCAGACCCGGTATGAGCCGCGACGATTTATTGAGCATTAACGCCAATATTGTGAAATCGGTTACCGAGCAGCTTGTGGCCAAGTCGCCAGATACCATAATTATTGTAGTATCTAACCCGCTCGACGTTATGACCTACGTAGCATGGAAAGCTTCCGGCTTACCTTCTGAGCGTGTTATGGGCATGGCCGGTATTCTGGATACCGCCCGCTATCGTGCTTTTCTTGCAGAAGAACTACAGGTATCCCCTAAAGACATTCAAGCCCAAATTCTGGGTGGCCACGGCGACACCATGGTGCCGCTACCGCGCTATACAACCGTTTCCGGTATTCCGGTTACTCAGCTAATCGACAAAGAAAAACTGGATGCAATTATTGAAAGAGCCAAAGTTGGCGGCGGCGAACTCGTCGGGCTAATGGGTACCTCTGCATGGTATGCTCCGGGTGCGGCTGCTGCACAAATGGCAGAAGCCATTGCACTCGATCAAAACCGCATTTTCCCATGTTCTGCATATTTAAATGGCGAGTTTGGCCAAAAAGATCTATACGTTGGCGTTCCGGTGAAGCTTGGAAAAGGCGGGATTAAGCAGATCATCGAAATCGAGTTAGACAAAGATGAACAGGAGCTGATGAATAAATCTGCAGATGCCGTTCGCTCTGCAATGGAAGACCTCAAACGCATTACATCGTAAGGCAGTGGAGAAGTATTACCAGCCGGTTACATCCAAGCCGGAATAATACACGAACCGAGTAAAAAAATAAAAACCCGCTCAGATGTTAACTTCATTTGATGCGGGTTTTTTTGTGGGTTCCGGAATTTAAAAAAACAGAAACCCTTTTGCGTAAAGGTTGTTTCTAAGAGCTCATTTCCTAATAGGATTTAAACGACTCATAAGCCCCGGAGATGGATCGGGGAAAACGCCTTCATTAACCGTTCGCACATCTTCTACCGAAACAAACGCTTTCGGGTTATACTGCTTAACAATTTGCTGAACTTTATTAAGATCTTTTCTTTTAATGATGGTTAGTATGAGTCGTACTTGGCCGCTTTTGCCGGTTGCAGAAACCGTTGTAACCCCATACTTATGCTCTCTTAAGACATCGGTAAGCTTTGTAGCATCTTCATGCGTTATAATTCGCAAACAAAGAAGCCCCATGGCTAATTTGCTTTCAATATAAATACCCACGAAGTTACCCATTGCAAAACCGCTGGCAAATGCCAGAAACGATATCCAGTTATCCAGATTTTGGATTATCTGACTAATTGCAATAAGCCAGATCAGGGATTCAAAAAAGCCTACAAGCGCAGCCAGTTTTCGTAAACTTCTGGATACAAAAATAATTCGAAGCGTACCCAGCGACTGATCAACAATTCTTGCCAGAAAAATAAGAAATGGTAAAACTACCCAGGCAAACCAGTCGAAACCGGTTTGCACTTCCATAACATCCATTAGAGTGTATTCTTCAGTAATGCGGGCCTTACAGATCATTTTGTTTGAATACAGCTGCATATTCAAACCAAACTCCGGTTTACCGGGGCCCGGTCAGGTTTCGGAGCGCATCGGGAACATTTCCCGAATCACCTGTGAAAGGTACGACTGCTTCGGGATGATTCACAACACATTACGACAAGCAGATTATCTTCTTAGCCTGCATTATTCACAAATAAAGGCCAATTGACCCTATCTCGATGTACATCAACTAGATAGATCATATAAAATATAAAGTTCTGTTCTACGCTGTGAATAATGCTAAGTAGATTAATCTGCTGTATAAAATTTACCCCATTTCTCTTTTGACTCGGGAGAAGTAAGCAGCGAGACCACGATTAGCACTAAAACAGACGCTCCCGCCGCCGGAAGCACAATATAGGCTTCGTCCAGAAATGGTGTGGATAGAACGTTATTGAGCACCGTTATACACAGCGTAACGGCCATTCCCGTAGCAATAGACGCCACACCACCTGCGGTTGTAACCCGCTTCCATAAAAAAGCAGCGAGCAATGCAGGGGTAAGACCGGCGCCAATCATAGTGTAGGCCGTAAATGCCATTGCAAGAATCGAGTCGTAGAGAGTAAGCATGAGATAGGCCGCAACCCCAAGAACTACTACCAGCATGCGCTGCACCAAAACAATTCTGGATTCTGCTGCCTCGGGTGCTATAAATCGCTGATAAATATCTCGAGTAAGATTAGTGGAAGGTGCCAGAAGAAAACTATTTCCGGTAGACGTAATTATGGCAACGGCAGCGCAGATTAGAAGGAGTCCGCCCACCTGAGGTATACCTATTTCCACCCCGAAACGGGCGGTGTGCAAAATTACCTGCTCAGCATTTTCAACGGCCAGGAAAAAGGGTGATGCGGCATCGAGCCGGTTAAAGTAGCTAAAGGCCAGGATGGCCAGGGTGGCAATTGCAGTTTCTATTATAATTGTGCCGGAAACCCACCATACGACGGCGTGTTTTGCTGCTTTCTCACTTTTTGCGGAGAAAAACTTTTGGTACATATTCGACTCGCCCAGCAGTAAAAGCAAAGTGGGCAGAAATACGCCCATCGCCCATAAAAAATTATACGAGCCGAACAAACTAAACAGTTGGGGATCGAGCTCGGCCTGCACATAGCCCGTACCACCCAAATGAAAGAATACCAGCGGAACCGCAACCAGCAAAGCTATAGTGATGACCGCTCCGTTTATAATATCTACCGACACAATCGAAAGCATTCCTGCAAAAGCGGTAAATATGATGATGAAGCCGGCCGTTAGCAGAACTCCCTGCCATTGCGGTATACCAGCAACCAGCTCGAGCACGAATGCGCCGCCCCTGAACTGATAGCCCACAATAGTTGTATAGGCGATTACGATTACAATGGTGCCCAGCACTCTGGCCCACTTATTGTATCTGAGTTCTAAAATATCCGGTACAGTGTACTGCGCTATTCTTCGCACTTTCCCAGCCAGAAAGAATACCAGAATAATTCCTACCCATGCGCCGGCTGCCATCCAAAGCTCGCTGAGCCCTACCCGCGCAGCCAGCCCGGCACCGGCGAGCAAGCCTCCGGAGCCGATCCAGGTGCAGAGCAAGGTTGCCACCAGCTTGTAGGTTGGCACACTTCTGCCCGCTACCATAAAGTCTTCCTGGTTTTTAACAGCAAAACTCTTAACAATCGAAACGGCCATTAAGATGAGCAGGTAGGCGAGTACAACACCAAAAAAAAGTAGATTCAAAGCGAACTGTTTTACGTTTTAGACTGACTTACCGCTTAATTTTAAACCCATCATCCTTGAGGATAAAGTATGATGCAGTGTTTTTTCATGAGTAACCGAACCAGACACAGAGTACGATTACAACAGCTGCGGCTGCCAGTATTTTAAGCAGCAGCGGGAAACAGAACCGGAACCAGCGGTCGTATGGAACGCCGGCCATGCCTAAAATTCCCATTAGAACGGCATTGGTTGGTACCAGCATGTTTGCAAATCCATCACCGAAAAGGAAAGCGAGTACGGCAATCTGACGCGAAACACCTACAATGTCTCCCAGTGGAGCCATTAGCGGCATGGTTACAAATGCTTGTCCGCTGCCCGACGGCACAAAAAGATTTAGGATTGTTTGCATCAGCATCATTCCAACTCCGGCAAGCTCGGGTCCTACCACAGAAAGCGGTATTGAAAGGTAGTGAACAATTGTGTGCAGAATCTGACCGTCTTCGAGCATGAGCGCAATGCCTCTTGCCACACCAACCAGCAAAGCTGTTTCCGTTAGGTCGCGCGCGCCCAAAACAAATTCTTTTGCTGCCGTATCTGGCCCCAAACGGCCAATTATAGCCGTAACAATCCCCAGTATTATGAAAGCAGCACCAAGTTCGGTAAGATACCATTGAAGCGTGGCAATTCCCCAAACGGCCGTTCCAAGAGCCGCAATAAACGATACCAAAATAAGGATGTGTTTTACGGTAAGAGGAGGATAGCTTGCGGGCGGCGCTCCACCTTCGGGGGCAGCAATGCCGTACATCAGGCTTTTAGTTGGATCAAGCTGCACATGTTTGGCATAGCTCCACACATGATGCGCCCCAATCATTACAAAAGGCAGCAGAATGCCTGCTCTAAACTGCCAGCCCGAATATGTGGGCAAATCGGCGACTCCCTGCGCCACTACCACGGTATACTGGTTAAATGCGGCTGTTCCATAGCCAATTCCGTAACCTGTAATTACAATGGCTACAGCGGTAAGAGCATCCATATTCATAGCGCGGCACAAGGCGACCAGAATAAGCACAAACGGAATATATTCTCCGGAAGCCCCCATCGCGCTGGATGCTACTGCGAAGACAAAAATTACTGTAAAAATGAGCACCTGTGGCCGCGTGCCCAGATTTTGCAGCAGTTTACCAAGCAGAGCATCAACGGTTCCGGTTTTCCGGATTATGGCCAGTACTCCGCCGATTATAAACAGGAAGAATATAATATCCTGCGCAGCAGCAAATGCTCTGGGAATTCCTGTGAAGAGATTCATCGGACTCAGGTAAAAAGCCTCGGATGTTTCGTAGGAGCCGGGAATTACAACTTCTCTGCCGGCTTCATTTAATTCGGTTTCAAACGAACCCTGCGGTATAATCCAGGTGGCTACAAGGGCTGCAACCATCAGAAAGAACAATAGTGTTAAGGTTTGAGGCATTTTAAACTTCATGGACACATCACATCTACATTAATAAATTATGAGCTGTTGAGTTTGGTGCGGCCTGAACAATATCTGAGGCGGTACTACCGGCTATCCTTTTGGCCGATCCTATTGTGTAATTGCTTTTATGAACCGATTGAAGGGGATAGATTTCTTTATTGAAAGAAATGAAAATAGTCAGCATCGGCATCAACCCCAAATATTTGAATAAATCAGCTTATAGTACCCCTGCAGCCGTCTGTTCATGCTGCTGCTGTTGCCACTCCCGCTCTTTTCTCCCTACCGTATACAGCCAAGTAACTCCCGTTAACATAAAGCCGGTAGAAGCCCCGATTATAGCCTGCTGAATAGTGAGTACATCATACTCGAGTAATATCGAAACTAAAAATGTTGAAACCGATTGCGCCACGGTAAAAAGCAGAAATTCTGCGCTAAATACCCGGCCCCGAAAACGGTCGGCGGTGCGGGTTTGCAAAAGCACCGTGCTCGATACCCACAGGGCTCCGTTGCCGATATGGGCAAGAAATACGAAAATCATCATTATTGCCAGCGATTCCGTGAATCCCAGAGCCATATAGCAAAGACCACCGGCAATCATCGTATAACCAATAATATTAATCCAGTTTTTATCATCCGGGAAAAAGCGGCGAACCGCCAGTGGCCCCACAGCAGTACCGGCTCCTCTTGCCGCATACATGAGACCGATACCAAGACTTCCTGCCAAAAGAACCTGCTCGGAGATTAAAATAAGCAGGTACACGAGCGCGCCCAGAAACAGACTCATGGTGCCTTTGGCCAGAGCCGGCCTAAAAATACTGCTGTCTTTCCACAAATAAACGTACCCGTCCCAAATTCCCCTAAAAGGATTTCTGAGCCCTTCGAGCGTATCGGCATCGCGGATGTGAGGTATGGTTGCGCGAAATATAAAAATAGTGGAAAGCATATAACCGAGTCCGTTTACTGTAAATACGAAGTCGGTTCCAAGAAAAGCGGTCGCGAGTCCGCCAATGCCCATACCGCTTGTAAAGATGATGCTCCAGCTTAAGTTCGACAGTACGTTTGCGCGCACCAGCTCTTCACCGCTGGTAATATTGGGGATGGAAGCCTGCTTTGCCGGCTCGAAAACAGCAGCAAAGATCATTTGCACTGCCGTGAGCATATAAATAAGCCACAGCAGGTCTTCTGTACGTACAAGAAGAAAAGCCAATACCGTAAACCCCCTGCCAAAGTCACAGATAATCATGAGCTTCCGCCTGTCGTACCGATCTGCAATATACCCGGCAATAGGTGAAAAAACGGCGAAACTCATCATCTTAATTACGATAATAAGCCCAAGCAAAAGTTCGGAACCGGAGAAATCCAGTATCAGGGCATATACTGCAAGTACGCCAAACCAGTCGCCTAGATTCGAAACCATCTGAGAAAACCATAGTCTGCGAAAATTGGCGTTTTCACGAATTAGCCGCAAATAGGGATTTTCTGAGGATCTATTCAATTTAGTATTTCAATTAATGAAGGCTTTAATGAAGCCCGTATAAAGTAGTGCAAAAACAGAAACGAGCTACAGCCAAGCTATTCAGGAATTTTAGCTTTGTGATAAACAGCTGGCAAAGCAAAATGATTCTTTAAAGATTAGCCCTTCATTCTATGAAAGTACAATCCGGGTAACATGATTCTATGCTGCCGTAATCTTAACCAAGGCAGCAAGCTACCATAAGTTTATGCAAAGGCATGCTACACATGCAAGGGTGTTAACGTTCCTGCAGTCTGTGAAAAAAACTGGCCACTTAATGGGCGGAAAACAGATTACGACACTAAAGTAAAGCCATGGGTTTAATTGTGGCTGTACCAAATGCCCGCAAGACAACCTTTTAATCTAGCTATGAATTGAAAACAATTTTCAGATTAATGACAATAGACTGAACTGCCGTTTGATGAAATCATCATTTTTTTGCATATTTAGAAATAATTTTTCAATCAATACAACTTATGTGCATTAACATTACTCCACTAATTTTTTGCTTTTGGCAGCCATATTGCGACCTTTTTATTTACCTCCCCGGCAGGGCTACCGCATAGCTTACAGACCATAAAGGCAAGGAATCAGTGAAATAAAAACCGGAGATCAGAGAACGGAAAAGGCATACATGATCTCCAGACTTATTTTATTGATAAGCACAGCTATTTGACAGTAGCTGTGCTTTTTTTTTAAAACACCTTACTTAGAAAGATGAACTAATTACAATTTCCAGCAGGCATCCTCAAGCTTTCTCGAACCTGCACTGTCTACAGACAGGCAGAATATGGCTACTACAGTCATTGTTCTTATACTTTAGGAACTAGTGGCTTTTATCAAGTGTATTTAACCAATTTTCAAAAACCCAATCTCGTCTACTACTAAACTAAACTTTTGAATAGTTGTTTTTCTTTCAAAAACATGGCGCCATTTTTGCATAAAAGATGCAAAAATATCCCATATTTTTAAACAGAGTCAGGAAAATGATATATTACGGTCTATTTTTTTCTAAAAAATCTTCGATGAAAATCACGCTTAAAGATATTGCATCAGATACAGGCTACTCTGTGTCTACCGTGTCGCGAGTGCTATCCAACTCCGACAAGATAAGTTCTGCCACGAGAGAAGAGATTCTTGAGGCAGCAGTTCGGTTAGGATATCGCGTTGGCCGGCTCCCGGTCACAAATGGTAAAAAGAGAAAGATGTCCAGAATTGCGCTTATCTGTGATTTTCATCTTGGCGAGTTTTATGCCTCTTTCATTAATGGTTTTTTTATAACAGCCCATGAACAGCAAACCGATGTTCATTTAATTAATGTATTTAATCCCAGAGAAGAGGCAGAACCCTGCATCAAGTCAATCATTCAGGAAGATTTTTTTGATGGTATTATTATAATGCTGCCCGAGTTAGAGAAGGAAGACTATATCCAGATTACGCGGCTTATTCCAAAGGGGTATCCTATTCTTTCAAATGCGCTTATCGACAATCCGTTGCTAACTACATTAACATTCGACGGCTATAGTGGGGGTTATCAGGCGGGTACTCATTTGCGCGAACAAGGTTACAAGCGATTTGGTATTGTTCGTGGGCCCGGTTTTAAGCCTGAAACCCGTTTCAGGCACAATGGATTCAAAGACTTTGTGAGCAGCACTTCCGATACATCTATCATTTGGGAATTTGAAGGCAACTACCAATATGACGACGGTATCCGGGCTTTTAATAGCTATATTAAGCTTGCCGATAAACCGGAGGCTGTTTTTCTGAGCAACGATTTAATGGCTTTCGGTTTTTTGAATGCTGCCCATAGAGCAGGCCTTTCAATTCCCGGCGATGTAGCCATTATGGGTTACGACAATCTTCCGACTTGCGAACTTATGTATCCCGGTATTTCTTCTGTAAAAACAGATTTTATTCGCCTTGGCAACATGTCAATTAACGCCATTAAGTCTATGTATTTGCAGAAAGAAGAGCTTGAAGTGCATACCGGCATGCTTTCTTTTGTACCTGTAGAAGTGGTTGCAAGACAATCTACAGCTCCTAAAATATCTAAGTAATACCGACTTTTTAAAGTGTTTCCCTTTTTGCTTTCATCATCCCATAAAAAAAGCCCATACGCGTTGTACGGGCTTTTTTTATGACCATTAAATTATTGCCAAATCAAATATTTGCCGCTTCAAGCGCTTTAATTCGGTCATCCAGTGGCGGATGGCTCATAAACAGAGCTTTTAAGCCTTTTCTGGCGCCGGAGTTAATTCCAAACGCATTCATAGACTCAGGCATTTGGTCTGGCACACCAGACTCTGCTTTTAGTCTGCGAAGGGCACTAATCATACCTGCTTTACCGCCAAGTTCTGCACCGGCGTAATCTGCAATAAACTCACGTCTGCGCGAGAACCACATCACAATGGTAGAGGCCAGTATTCCCAGTACGATTTGCATCACAATAGATACCACAAAATATCCAATACCTACGCCGCTTTCGCTTCTGAAAACAAACTTATCTACCGCATAGCCGATAATGCGGGCAAAGAAAATTACGAAGGTATTCACAACGCCCTGAATAAGGGTTAGCGTAACCATATCGCCATTGGCAACGTGGCCGATTTCGTGGCCCATTACCGCTTTTATTTCATCTTTTGTGAACCGCTCGAGCATACCTGTACTTACGGCCACAAGGGCTTTATTCCGGTTCCAGCCGGTAGCAAAAGCGTTTGCCTGTGTCATCGGGAAAATAGCAACATCGGGCATATCGATACCTGCACGAGTAGCCATATCGCGCACCTCGTTAAGTAACCAGCGCTCTACCTGATTGCGCGGCTCCTGAATAATCACAGCCTTGGTAGACCATTTTGCAATCGTTTTAGACATGAGCAGCGCCACGAGGGAACTGGCCATACCGAAAATAAAGGATATAATGAGCAGGTTAGTGAGATTTAAACCGCCGGCTTCATCCAGCATAGACCCCACGCCCAAAAGGCTCATCACAATAAACGCCACTACTATAATGGCAAGGTTAGTAAGGAGAAATAATCCTACACGTAACATATTTTTTTCTGTTTTATGGTTGGTGAAATATTGTTGCTAATATAATTATTGCTCTTTTCTGCACAAAAAAGCTCTGCGAAACTACCCTGTTGCTTGTCTTCTGCCTCGCATCAAAAATCAAATCTTTATTATAGTAACTAAACTCCGTTTTTTTTGTGATAAGACATCGAATACAAGCAAAACAGATGATTTTGCAAGCCTCTTTCTAATAGTATTTAAGGTCTCTTAGCTCCAAAGACTTATTGAAAATTTATGCCTGCTTTGTGAACATAGCGGAATTATAAAAAGAATTTTCTGAGATTAAGTACAAAATAACATATACCATGCCGATTTCGTGCTCTCTGTAAAGGCGGCACATGTATTATAAACTGCCTGACAGTTTGGAATTATTAAATAAGCATAGTTTTCTTACTTTTCTTTTTCAGTACTTGTCTACGACCAAAGAACCCGTACAAAGTTTCTATCTAACGTAAAACAAGCCGATTATGATATACGTGATGGATAAGATCCCAGTACTTTTAGCATACCCGAGAATTCTTTCAACTTTTCAAGTGCTTCCTGTACCTGAGGCGAAGCTAAATTGCCTTCGAAATCTATATAAAACAGATACTCCCACGGTGTTCCGGGCTGCGGGCGCGATTCCAGCTTGGTCAGGTTTAAATCGTAGTTTTGTAAGATATTGAGACAATGTGCAAGCGCTCCTTTACGGTGTGCTGCACTCATTATTATGGATGTCTTAGTTGTTATATTGCTGTCGCAGCTTATTTCGTTGCGGGAAATTACAACAAAACGCGTAAAATTATTTTTCTGATTCGCAATATTCCTCGCTATTATTTTGAGGCCATATAGCTCAGCAGCACGCTCGCTTGCAATTGCTGCCTGTGACAAATCGGCATCTTCCAGAACTTTCTTGGCAGCCATGGCCGTGTCTAGAAAAGTCTCTACTTTAGTATGATGTAACCTTGAAAGATACTCGGAGCATTGCGCTATGGCCTGTGGATGCGAAAAAACGCGCTTTATATTTCCAAGCGGAACATCCCGCATTGCAACAAGACAATGATTTACGCGCACGACCTCTTCCCCAACAATAAAAACAGAATGCTTGTGAAGAAGATCGTAGGTATCGTTAATTGATCCGGCGGTTGTGTTTTCTATGGGGAGCATACCATAGTCGAGCTCACCCGAATCTACGGCTTCTACCACTTCCCGAAAGGTTTCGAAACCAATAGAAGCAATTTCGTTGGGTTTAGCGCTAAAATGAGAAAAAACCGCCTGCTGACTGTAGGCACCATCGGTACCTTGATAACCCACTTTAAGAAGAGTTTCCCGGTTTCGTGCGTTTTCAAGATCTATGAGATAATCTGTCTGAAAACGAACCGAATAGTCGATTATCTGGCGAAAAAGCGACATGGCGAAGTATCGGTCAACTCCGTTACTCCGAGCCATATGGCCAATCCGATTCAAAATTTCGTGCTCTCTGTCGGGATGGCGAACCGCCTCTTTCGAATCTTTTTTGAAGGCTGCTGTTTCCTGAATCAGCTGATGCCGGTCGGAAAGCGCCCTCAGGAGCGACTGATCGATTCTGTCGAGCTCTTCCCGTATAGATTTTAAATCTCTTTTTTTACTCATAGACATTCCTAATGTGGTCAAACGGCTCACCCTATCTGCCAGTAGTATTTTAAGGCTCAGATACTTTATTTTCCAGACGTTTAATCTAAAGAATCAGCATGGCATCCCCAAAAGAATAAAAGCGATACTCTTCCCGAATGGCATGTTCATAAACCCGGCGCATTTCATCATAACCCATAAAAGCGGCAATCATCATTAGCAGAGTACTTTTGGGCAGATGAAAATTCGTAACCATTTGGTCGGTATTACGAAACTGATAGCCCGGATATATAAAGATATCGGTTTCTCCGCTTCCAGCTTTAAAATTACGTTTACCCGGCACCGACTCGAGCGTTCTTGTAGAAGTTGTTCCAACAGCCGTAATATGAGAGGCATTGCCAAGCTTTTCGGCTACCTTCTCGCTAATGTGCCAGGATTCTGAATGTAGCTTATGCTCGGTGATGTCATCATTTTTGACGGGCGCAAATGTACCCAGGCCAACATGAAGGGTAACTTCTGCCGTTTGAATACCGCCTTTCCTCAGATTATCCAATAATTCGTTAGTAAAATGCAATCCCGCTGTTGGGGCGGCCTTACTGCCCTCAGGCTTGGCAAAAACCGTTTGATAACGCTCGGCAAGTTCTTCATCAGCCTTAATGTAGGGCGGAAAAGGAGTGTGTCGATAGGGCTCGAACGAGGCATGATCCAGCGGACGATTAAACACAATTCGGCGAAGTCCGTCTTCAGCTACCGAGATCACTTCTGCGGTAATCCCATCTGCCAACTCCACTATTTTCCCCGCCTTAAATTTACGGCCCGGCCTCACCATTGCATCTACTGTGGTGGAATTATGGGTATGCGTAATAAAGATTTCGCGATTATCGAACAAAAGCCGCGCTTTTTCTACACGGCTATTGTTCATAACCAAGGTTGTGCCGGGCGTTAAGTAGGAGCCTATTTCGTAAAAACGGGCGTCGGTAATGGTGCCGGTTTTGCGATTATACACAAGCAGCCGCGAATGATCGCGCGGCATGGCCGGAGTTTGCGCAATCAGCTTTTCGGGCAGAATATAATCGTAATCAGAAAGAGATAATTTACCAGCCATTGCAGGGAAATATGTTATTAACAAGAATTGAACTTTTATAACTACGCCATACCTACAACTTACTACTGTGGTATTTAAGGATACAACCACATACCGCATCCCAGCTATCACAAACGTAATCCGCAGTGGTGCCTTGGGCATGCGCATCGCTTATGCCAGTATATAAAATTGCGTTTATACCAAACTGCTGAGCACCGCGAATATCCGTAGATTGTATATCTCCAACATGAAAAGCACCTTCTTTTATGCCGCCGGTTTCGCTTTCAACTTTTTTGAACATATCCGGGTGGGGCTTGCTTACCCCTACTTCGTCGGAAAAAGCAAAAGCACTGAAATACTTACCAATTCCCTTTTCGTGTAAATAGGCTTTCAAGACACGGCCCGGCGAAAACATGGTATCGGATATGATACCAAGATGAAAGCTGGTCGCAAGCTGTTGCAATGCTGTTTCAACGCCGGGCGCCAATTCAGGCGGACCATCTCTAAGCGACTCTTCATAAATTAGGGCCAAATTCTTTTTATCAGCTTCTGTAGCCGATATCTCAAGTGCTTCTAATGTGTAGCCTACCAGCTCAAAAGAGCCTGGCGTACGATGTGTTCCCAGCCAGATTTCGTCGAATCTTTTGCTGGCAGTGCGATGAGCATCCTTTATTTCGTCGGGAGTAATTTGCCTGTTGCTTGCAGCGGCAAGCTCTTTAAGGCCTTCAATGCGTCGCTTTTGGCGCTTCTCTCCATTGGTGTGCGCAATTACAATAGTGTTCCAAAAATCTATGGATACAAATGGCTTCTTTTTACTGCCCATTTTGCCTTCTTTTAGTTAAGAGATCAATTATCAAGTAGTTCTTCATTTCTGCTCAGCTTATCATAATACAGCTGCACCAGATCTTTGTATACAGGAATACCTTTTTCCCTGCACCAGAGCTGCAGATTATCATCATAAAATCTGGATTTAACCAGAAATGGCCGCATACCCAACTCAAGGGCCGGTTGCAAATCTGTAGATTTATCACCGACCATAACAGAGCCTTTAATGTCTATGCCGTGCTGCTCTGCGGCCTTTAAAAACAGCGCAGTCCCGGGCTTACGTTCATACAGAAGCGCATCATCCTTGCCATTATGAAAATCGGGATGCCAAGGAGCTATGTACCAGCCATCTATCATAAAGTTGTATCGTTTTTTCAGGTTTTCATCAACATGCTTATGAAGGTGATGCACATCTGAAAGGGTAAACTTTTTCCGGGCAACGCCAGATTGATTTGTAACTACAATCAGTTTGTACCCGCTCATTTTCAGCTTATACAGAATTTGTGGCACTCCGGGTATCCAGTCCCACTCCCGGGGTTTATGCACAAAGTCGTAATCTATGTTTAGAGTGCCGTCTCTGTCCAGAAAAATAGCTTTATTTTTGTGCTGCATGTAAATTATCAGATTTCAGTTGAATGAGTTTGTAGAAGGCCTTTTAAAACCAGATTCAAAAAAACACAGTAGTGAGGGTTGCGTCGTATCGGCGCCAGAGAGAAAAGCGTAGTATAATCTATCCATTTGAGTATTTCATTTTTACCACAAGACAGGTTAAAAAAACAGTTTCCCAAAGTCTTAAGTAAGTTTTATATCAAAAATAAATGTGTTTTTAAGACAAAACACGCTGCAACCGGTTTTGCCTCTTAATTCTTTTGCTCATCCCTTAACCGGAAACGGGGCGTTTTTTTGCCACCAGTGCCAACCTTTAAGCAAACAGATAATCGTCTTGGAGTCTGATATAAACCCACTGTGCACCAGTTCAATAGCTTCTGCAAACGGCAGCCGGTGGTGAGTCAGAAATTCATCATCATCCATATTCGATGCACTCTGGCTTAAGCCCCAGGCCGCGTACAGATAGATAATTTCGTCTGCAAAGCCAATAGCAGGATGATAGCTGCCAATTTCTGCTATATGAGCGGCTTCGAGCCCGGTTTCCTCCTTAAGTTCTCGGGTTGCGGTTTGAAGCGGAGGCTCGTTTGCATCGAGTTTACCAGCCGGCACTTCCAGCATCGCTTTTCGCAATGGGTACCGATACTGACCAACCAGCAGTATATCACCATTTTCGAAAACCGGCAATACGGCTGCAGCTCCGGGATGTCGAATATACTCCCGATGCGACTCCTTACCATCGGGCAGTTTCACCCGGTCTCTCCACACGTTCAATAAATCCCCTTTAAATACCTGCTGCTGTTCCAGCGTTTCTTCTTTTAGTTTTAAGGTGATGGAATCCCAGCGGGATAATAAACTCATAGATCGCAATTTTAGATGGTGTTCGTATAAGAGGCTTCGGGGCCGGGTAACATTACGGAACCGCTGTTATCAAAAACAGATTTATTAATTCTAAACGTATAAATGGCTTACTGGCCGTTGCATAAGCGTTAAATATAGCGAATTCGGTACTCAATCTCCCGCAAAAGCAGTTTTCTAAGTAAGCATATGCCTTTCTTCTTTGCCTTTATCGTACTTATTAAAGAAGTTCTAAGGCCATAAAATACAGAACAGGAAGCAGGTTCGGTGTTCGAAACTACCACAGGCTAACTCTTAATTTGTAAGCGGTACATAAAATTTTGATCATTAATTTTGTCTATGAAAGGCCGTGGTGCTAAATTAACTAAACAGTACTGCACTTAGTTTCGGAAATTTTTTTTCAAAGCCTTTATGAGGCTCCAATTTTTAATTTATACGGCTACGTATATTAAAGAAGCCACACCATAATCCGAAATACGATATCATGTATTTCAGGCAGAATAACCCATTGGTATATTGCAAAAGTATACTTTGGATTAGGTTTAGTATACGAACGATTATGGCCCGTTTTACCCAAATTTAGAAGTTACCGGTTTTTATATAACCTCAAGTAAATTCTAATCCCGTTGGTCTTGAAATGTTTTCTTAAGTGTAAAACCTTCGAGAAACCTGCAATAGAAAGCTTATGAAAGCCTGGTTATTGCAATGCAGTCTTTTACATTTAATATTGTAGTAAGAAGAGGTTTTAAAAAAGCTTCTATTTTGTTCGCATTCGATGCCGAAGCAAAAATAAAAGCAGAGTATAGACTATCTATTCGCGGATTTTATTTTGTTAATGGATAATAACTTGTATTCCAAAACTGACTTAGATATCTATTTACAGTTAAAACGGTCTGCTACAAACCTCACAGATTTTTCGAATTTATTTATTACACATCTTACAGAAAGGTAGATTTTTGGAACGCTCTGCAACACAAGCTATTAAGGTTACGAACCAAATCTGGACGCTGGGAAATTTCCTGTCGATATCCAGAATTCTCGTGTTGCCTATTTTAATCTGGCTGCATCAGGCTAATAATTACCAGCCGAGTATCGAGTTAAAAATTATTGTGATATATATTCTTGCTTCCGATTTCCTGGATGGGTATGCATCTCGCGCACTCAACCAGGTTAGCGAACTTGGCAAGTGGCTAGATCCATTGGCCGATAAAGTATGCGCTACTGTTCTTTTTGCCTATGTTTGGGTTATCGGGCTGGTTCCCGACTGGCTTTTTGGTTTTATAGTAGTTCGCGATCTTGCCATTCTCGCGGGCTCCTATTTTATCCTACAAAAAAGGGGCAAAGTTGCCATGTCTGTAATGGCAGGTAAAATTGCTGTTAATATTCTCGCGCTTTACTGGCTTACGATCATCTTTTTACCCGATATGACCGAACTGAGCCTTGTGTTCAAATATGCAAGCGTTGCCATGCTGGTTTACTCCAGCCTTATTTATCTTAAGCGAATGCGGGACATATTGGGCGGGGCAAATTACCAATAGTCCCGATTCTGCCGGGTTGAAGCAGATTCCCTTTATCACAATTGACTTACTCAACTTTGGCTGTTCGAATTACGCGATCAGAAATCAGACATCAGGTTTTTCAAGATTCGAATTTCGGATTTTGCAACCTGTAGCTGGATTTAGTTTTGAATCTTGGAAGTTTGTGTTTTGATGAAATCATCAATCAGAATCATAAAAACACGTTAAATTAACGTGTTTTTATGATGTACAAACTCGGGAGGTTTTGCATTTCACTAACAGATGTGCCTGCCACCACTGTTATTAGCAGTCATTTTTTGATCGATAACTGATGCCCGACCTCTGCTTCTGGACCCCTTCATCGGTCAATTCACCATTCACCATTCACCATTTAGACCGAAGCGACTCTCATTGTTCCTGATTTTGATCTGCATCAATTGAGCTACTTACAATCTGGTAGCCACGGGCCGGGTACATTTCCCGAATTACGACTACCGCGTCCAGAATCTGATTCCACTTTTTACTACGCGTATCACTTTCGTAATCAAAAAGTCTGATAACCGGTCCTTTTTCCCAGAAGCCTGGCGAAGGCTCAGAATCTCGCAGTACAAGGAAAGCCTGTTCGTGCCACAGACGAACAACCTCATGCTCTATACTAAACTCATGAGGCGGAACCACCTCGGTGCCTTCTTCACCAAGACGAATTATCCCATGCGCGCCTTCATAGGCGCTAAATCCAATCGTGAATACCTCCTCATCCATCCCTTTGCGAAGCACTTCGCCCATCACCACAGCCTCGTGCAGCGGTATTCCCTGCACCTTAATTGGTTCAAGATGGCGATTGTTTCGTATAAAGTGATAGGTTGCGCCTATCAGAATCACTTTCCTGTCCGGGTATTTGTTTTCGAGCTGCCAGGCCAGATTTTCGGCCATGAGTACATCTCTGCGGTTATTAACAGGAATAAAGCTGGATCGGTTAAGCAGAAGTCTCCACAAGCGAACGTTTGAGTAGGCAAGAATGCCTTGATCTAGCATGTTAACGGTATGAGCCCACCATAATTCATCGGCTTCTTCAAACATTCCGGCAACATCATTGCTTAACTGTGCGAACTCTTTCTTCTTGCGATTATTCATCTTATAGCGCAACTTCCCTAATGCGCCCCGAAAGCCGCTACGGTCGGCGCGGCGCTCAATATCCTCCCAAATCGCGATGTATTCAGAAAATGCATCGCTTTTCACTGCCTCAGGATTAACACGCTGCATGGTTTCCCGCATGCTTCTGCTGTAGCTATTTGCTGTATAGCCTTCCGAAGTATGCTTTATGTCGAAACCGCCGAAGCCAAGCTTTTTCCCTGAGTCGGTTACTTCCTGCCAGTGACGAAACATATTTTCGTGCTCTTGTACCTTCCAAAAGGTATAGAGATTCGCGCGAATATCTTCTATGTCTAATGATTCTGCAAACCGATCTGAAGCTAACTGCATATCAAACATTCCATTTTCGAACAGCACGACATCAAAACCCATCTCTGAAATCAGGTATTGAACTATTCGTGAGCGGATATCGAATGTGGCTCCATCAAAGTGCGTTTGCTCTCCCAGCGCTACAATGCGCCTATCTCCAATAAGCGCTTGCAGAAAATGCAGGTCGCTTAAATCTGTATGGTCTGCAGACAGAGGATGAATGTATTTCTGAGCCCAGTCATCTGGTATTTGGGTAAAGATACGCTCATTTGTGCGCTCTGTTGATGAGCATCCGATTAGCAGAAACAGAGTGGCCAGCAAGTTTACAGCAGAAAGATATATAAACTTGCCCATACTACTCGACCTCCGCATCTTCTTTGTAAACGGTCACGCTTCTGCTCATCCGCCATTTAACAGCACCCCACAGTATCGACCTCTGATGCGAGTCTTCCTGAGCTACAAGGCTGCGTTCATTTGAGTTATCGGGCTTTTCGGCAGTCTCAGTGGCTAATTTTGCCGTTTGCGGGCATCCGTTTCCGATTAATCCCCAGAAAAGACACCAGCTGTTCGGGGTAGTTCGAACAGCGTTTTCTGCAGATTTCGGGGTATCGGGGATTATGGTTTTCGTTGAATCGTGGGCAGATACGCCGTTTCCGGTAGCAAAAGACTGCACCGGCATCAGGCTTATGATGAATGGCAATAAGCCGAAAAGCAGTGCAGATTTCAAAAGGGGTGTAAACATGTCTGTTTCTCCGGTTAGTTAGCATTTAATGTATTGTTCAATGCTAAATTCGGGGAAATACCCACTCAATTATACTTTATGTGACAGACGCCTTAAACAAAGGGTTCGCCCGCATAAAATGCGTGATGAAACGAGTTTGCCCCCGTATGGCTTTGTCGTATAAGAGTGTAAAACAGCCGTTAGGAAAACTTTCAAATTGATCATCGCAAATCACAATTCAGCCTAAATTTAACCCTAAATCTGCTGTACCAAATTTCATCCCACTATTGTTTTAAAACAAGTCGACTTTTGGAACTAAATGCCACAAAACTTTAATTGGCATCTTTCCTTCCTAAATTCCATACTATTCATGAAAAATTAAGGGGATTATGGTATTTTAATTTCTTTGGAACTTATTACTTGCGTCATTTTTTAGGTATTTATGGGCTTTTTTGAAAAACTTGGTTTTAAGAAGAAACAGGAACGTCTGCAGGATGGCCTCGAAAAAAGCCGTAGCGGTCTTTTAGGCAAATTAGGAAAGGCAATAGCCGGGAAAGACACTGTAGACGACGAGGTACTCGATGAGCTCGAAGAAGTGCTCATCACCTCAGATGTAGGAGTTAAAACCACGCTTAAAATTATTAAACGAATTGAAGAGCGGGTAAAGCGGGACAAATATCTCAACACCAGCGAGCTTCAGCGCATTCTTCGCGAAGAAATTGTGCTTTTGCTTAAAGAAAGCGACTCCGACAAGCCTGCCGAATTCGATGCGGTTTCGCCATACAAGCCGCATGTTATAATGGTAGTTGGCGTTAACGGTGTTGGCAAAACCACAACTATTGGCAAGTTAGCCTGGCACTATAAAAATGCCGGTCGAAATGTTATGCTCGGTGCCGCCGACACCTTTCGCGCGGCGGCGGTAAACCAGCTCAAAATATGGAGCGAGCGGGCAAATGTTTCCATCATACAGCAAGGGCAGGGAGCCGACCCCGCGGCCGTTGCATTCGATACGGTTTCTTCTGCAAAGTCTAAGGGAGCCGATGTAGTGCTTATAGACACCGCCGGCAGGCTTCACAATAAAAAAGGGCTTATGGACGAGCTTACGAAAATAAAGCGTGTTATGAGTAAAGTCGTGCCGGAAGCACCACACGAAGTTCTCCTGGTTCTGGATGCGTCAACCGGGCAGAATGCCATGCAACAGGCCCTTGCTTTTACAGAAGCTGTAGATATTACTGGCCTTGCTCTCACCAAGCTCGACGGAACCGCCAAAGGCGGGATCGTAATTGGTATTTCCTCTGAGCTTAGCGTGCCCGTTAAATATATAGGAGTAGGCGAACAGGCCGATGACCTGCAGATTTTTGAACGTGAACGATTTGTGAATGCCTTATTCGAAAAAGAGCTAAAAAGCTGAGCAGAGATTTATAGTTCATATCATTTAAATTGACTAATTCTCCCTTATTTGGATTAAGCATTAACCCGTAAGGGAAAATCTGTCGCTTAGCTATCTACTTTTAAAGTAAATATGATGTTATGGAAAAAATACGCTGTTTACTTCTGATTGCCACTTTGGCATATACCACTATAGCTGGCACCACACCCCCCCCGCATACAGAATCTTTGTATACGGCGGCAAATATCTATTTAGATAAAAACTCCGTTTATTCCGGGCTGTATGAAAGCCCCTCTGGTTTCGTTCAGAATTTACACCCAAGAGCAGATTATTTAGTAAAAAAAGATGCTTTTGCGGCCGTTAACGACAGTTCTGCGGTTTTCGATGAATGGTTGCAGGAGTATCGCCGAATGCGCAACACTGGTTACCCGGCCGAGTCTCTCATTTACCTGGAAAAAATGGAAGCCTTCGCCAGCCGCCATCCCGATATCGAGTTTATTTATCCTACTCTGTTAGAATATGCGCGTTACTACTCCTTTACCGGCAACTATAGCTTAGCGCTGGATTACAACTACAGAAACATCAATAATGTAGAGCGTTTCATGGACCCGGAAACCGAGGTTTATCATTTCCGGATGCACAACCTGCACCATAACCTTTCGAATGTGTATTCCGAAATGGGTCAGTACCAAAACGCGCTTAACTATCAACGGGCAGCTTTTGGTTTTCGGGATAACTTTAATGCCAGCGCGTACGACTGGTGTTTAGGCTACTTTTTTAAAGGCCGCATACATTATTTAATTGGAAACCGCAGCGAAGCCATACGGTATATGCTGCAGGCAACAGAACTACTGGATGAAGCCGGCTCAGAGGTACTTCGCTTTCAGGTTGTAAACACAATGGGCAACCTGCAGTACGATACCGGCAATAACGACGCGGCGCTCGTGTATTATAGTAAGGCATACAATATTGCCGGCGATTTAGGCAATAATTGGATAAAAGGTCAAATTTCTTCGAATATAGGGGGTATTTATCTCGTTCTGGAAGACTTCGGGCAAGCAGAAAAATATATTCTCGAAGCCGTTGAGCTACTTTCTACCGTAGACTCGCCTCAACTTGGCGGTGCATATTTACAGCTGCTTAGTTTTTATATTGGCCGTAGCCAAACAGAAGAAGCCCGAAAATGGCTTACCAAAACACGCGAGCACCTACAGGGTAACGACAGTACAAGATTCCGGAGAGAGCTTTATTTTTTTGAGGGAAACTTTTATAAGCAGAGTGGTGATCATCAGCTTGCCGAAGAAAGCTACCTGGCGTATTTGGCCCTAACCCGGGAAACCGATGAACGCGCAGACCCACGACTTTACTGGATGCGTGCTTTTAACATGATGCATTTAGATGTGGATAAAGCGCTGCAGCTTGGTGATGAGGCCGCGGAGTATACCTTCACCTACCGTAACGAGTCTCCGGCAACTGGTCAATTCAGAACATTTTTCATACAGCATTTAAGTCATCATTTCGCCGAGCTGGCGGCAGTTTATGAACGTCGCGGAGATCCGGACCGGGCTTTCCGGATTATAGAATCCTATAAATCCCGTTCTTTTGCAGAAGATTTAATGATGGATGATGAAGCTCTTTTTCCTTTTATGTCGGCAGAGCAAAGAAACCGTTACCAAAACCTGTCGGGAGAGATTGAGTCTCTCGAAAATCAGCTACTGGCCGGCAACCAAAATACAGACCACGATTATACTGTACTGCACTCCGAAACAGAGCGCGCTATAGAAGAGATAAAGCTTCGAAAAGAGCTTATAACCACAGATGTGTTGCGCGCCAATCCTCACATACAATCTTTTAAAGAGCCAGCTCTGGCGGGCCTCCGAGATATACAACGCGATCTCGGTCGTGGAGAAGGAGCCATACAGTTTTCAGTATCGGCAGAAAGAATTACCGGTTTTATTATTACCAGAAACGGAGTGTACAGCTGGCAAAAAAATATAGACCGCGACAATCAGCTCGAGCTTGTAAACTCATTGCGCGAATCGATTGTTTCCATTGCACCGCTTGAAGAAGTAAACGCAATGCTTGCCGAAGCTGCCCTGCAAATCTTTTCGGAAAATGCGCTTAATCTCATTTGGATACTCGATAGCGTAACGATTTCTACAGACGGCATTCTTGCATTTATACCATTTGAAGCGCTGCGATTTAATAATAAATATTTTACGGAATCATTTAGCATTCGTCAGGTTCCTTCTTTTACCATAGAATCGATACTAAGAGAGCGGCGTAAGCATCGTGAGCTGGCAGGAAATATCCGGGCCATGGCCGTTGTAAATCCCATTATGGGCGGTAGCATGGACGAAAGAAGAGCTATTTTTCGCGACGATATAGAGCTAAGGGCGCTACCTTTCAGCAAGCTTGAGGGCGATTGGATAAAGCAGTTTTTTCCGGGCGAAACCACGCTCATTAGCGGTGCCGATGCCACAGAAAAAGCCATTCGTAGCAAAGAGTTGAGCCGGTACAGACTTTTGCATTTTGCATCACACGGTCTGCTGGATGAACGAAACCCTGCCTTTAGCGGCATTGTCTTATCGGTTCCCGATGGCGAAAACGACACCACAGATGGGTTTTTACGCACCTCAGAAATTTACCAGCTAAGGCTTAATGCAGATCTTGTCGTTTTAAGCGCTTGCAATACCGGTATTGGTCGCATTGTAAACGGTGAAGGTGTTCTCGGCTTTCAAAGAGCATTTCTCTTTGCAGGTTCCGATGCGGTAGCCGTTACCCTTTGGAGTGTGGAAGACAGAAGCACATCACTACTTATGCGCAGTTTCTACCGAAATCTTGCCTCGGCCGCCGGAGACATTGGAAGCCGGCTTACCTATGAAACCGCTCTACGCATGGCACGCGTAGAATTAATGCAACAAAGCGCCTATAGACATCCCATACACTGGGCATCCTTTGTTTTTACGGGAATATGAAATATAATTAGACTAAGCATTTCTAAATACTGAGCGCTATTACTACGGCAGCGCATGTAAAGTCGACTTAAACGAGATCATCCCGATAAGAACTATAGCTCTCTGAGACTTTCTATTTGACCGAATAATTCCTGCAGCTGCCGGGCTTTTTCTTGCTTTCCCATTTCGGTATACCCGTTTATTAAGTTCCTTACAAAGCGGCTAAACATTGCATAGGGTGATGCGACCTCGAAATACTGATCATAAAATTTGATACCACTTTTACGCAAAAAAAGCTGACACTGCTCCCGGCTGAGTACCGAACCATTGTTGAAAGGATCTACCAGCACATGATCATTATTAACGGTTACATACTTTACCAAAAAATGTAATGGCATGTTGATACCAAAAAAAGGAAGATGAAGCCGTCGTGCCAAAAAAAGAATTACGAATGCCAGAGACAGCGGTATTCCCTTTTTATTTTTAAGCACGTGATGAATGTAAGAATGGTGTGGATGCAAATACTCGTTTTGGCACCCTTCAAACTGCTTTTGTGAGTATAGGTATTGCAGGAAAATCTGCATTTTCTTTCTGTCGGTTTCCGCTTTCCTGAGCTTCAGCGCAATCTCGTCTGCCATTTGATCCAACAGCACAGAAAAGGGCTGCATGCGTATTGTAGGATTATCGAATCTTGAAAAGAGAAAAACGGCATCCTCGAGATCTTCGATTGTGTAAATACCATCATTGGCAATTAAGGCCACATCCTGCTGGAAAGAATGGTAGGTAATCGTATGGATTAGATTATCAAATATAAGTCGGGTATCTGCATCTCGAACTGTTACTCTCTTTTGGTCGAGTAACGGAACAGCAGACTCTCCAATTTGCGTAAGACGCTGTATTACCTGCTCCTGAATGAAATCATCGGGATCCTCAAGCAGATAAATTAAAGATTCTATTTCGGAATTAAGAGGTTTCAAAAATGAGTTGCCGTAAGCGTTTAGCAATAATTGAGGTTAAAATCGGAGATAATTTTTCTAAGTAACTCCGGCTAATTAATAAACTGTCAAAATAACTTTTGCTGAAATTTCGTGACAAGAAAGGCTTTAAAAGTCGATTATAACTATATTTAGTCTCTTCATATTATGGTTAATTCCAAAACAGTTTCAATAACAAAATATTCATCTGCACCGGCAAATCTTGTTTAGAACCGCTTTTTCACCTTTGCTGTAAAGCTACGTTTATGCAACGACAAAACGAATAAAAAGGTTTGTATAAATCAGCTGCTAACTATGTGTTTTAGCCTAAAACAACAAAAATTGTACCAATAAGACCAGTTTATGCATAGCATATTCCTTACCATATTTCCCATTCAGTAAACTTAGCAACAGAATATTTTACTAATGTAAGCCTCAGCTATGTATATATCTACAGAAATAAAGGGCGACACCCTTTGTGGGTAAACGGGTTAATGCAAATATTTACCAGGGTGGCTTTTTCCCGCCCAATTCAACTAACCGCTACTATTTAATACCATGAATTTTTATTCCAGAAAACTTATTAAACCAGAAGACCTTAATCCAAACCATACGTTATTTGGCGGAAGCTTGCTCCGATGGATTGATGAGGAGGCCGCTATTTTTGCAATCTGCCAGCTTAACACCGATAAACTTGTTACAAAGTTTATTTCTGAAATTAACTTTATAAACTCTGCAAGAGCTGGCGACATTATCGAAATGGGTATGGAAGTGCTCATGTTCGGCCGTACTTCCATAACGTTTAAGTGCGTAGTTCGCAATAAGTTTACAAAAGAGAATATTCTTACTATCGACAAAATTGTATTCGTTCATGTAGATGAAAACGGCAGACCTAAACCCCATGGGGTTACAACGGTAACCGAGCCGGATCATGAAGATGAGTCTGCCGGAAATACCATTATTTTAAATTAAAACCTGGTTTTCAGCTAATCTGTGGCGGCTTATTTTCAAAGATATGGCGAAGCATATCTACGTATGCTTCGCTCATTTCAACCCCACGCCGATCCATCATGCGCTTTGCGGCCTCCATGGCCTTATCGAACCGATAGGTTTCTGTTTTATCGGGCCCAAGCCAGCTAAATGAAGGAATAAGCTTGGGAGGAAACGTTCCGCAGAAAATATTGGCAAAAACACCACACACTGTGCCGGTATTAAGCATCGTATTTATGGCCGTTTTGGAATGATCCCCCATAATAGTACCACAAAACTGTAGGCCGGTGTCATATTCTTTTCTGCTGTTCCAGTCTGCAAGCCTTACCGTGCTGTAGTTATTTTTAAGGTTCGAGTTATTGGTATCTGCGCCAAAGTTACACCATTCCCCAACTGCGCTGTTGCCCAAAAAGCCATCATGGCCTTTATTCGAATAAGCCTGAAATACTACATTATTTATTTCTCCGCCCACTTTGCAGTAAGGGCCTAAAGAAGAGTTGCCATATACTTTTGCCCCTAATTTTAAGACAGAGTGCCTGCCCAGATAGAAAGGTCCTTGTACCAGACTACCTGCCATAACCCATGCAGATGAATCCAGGAAAACAGGGCCATCTGCGGCACTAATAACACTGCCCGGCTCAATACGAACACCATCCATCACAAAAATTTCCGCTGTATTCAAAAAATGCACGCCGGGATACCTGTCGGGATCAACACGATAAGCCTTAGGTTTTGTAAGACTAATGTCCTGCTGAATTTGCTCTCCGTTTACCGAGAAAATCATCCATGGAGCCTTCAGTAACGTTCCTCCGTCTGTTGGCGAAAACTCAATTCCAGACTCCGGGTATTTGCCGGATTCATATAGCGAGCTACTAAGTTTACCATCGGCCCGAATAGCTACCGGTGTGCCCCGGGAGGTAAGTCCTTCGCCGGTCTTTAGCTTCAGGATATCTGTAACAACAAGATGATCGGGCAAAAACCTGCCATTAATCCAGATACAATCCGATTCTCCACTTATGGGTGCTGATTCATACACGCCCTTCATATAAGGCGGTAATAAACTGCTTGATTTGCTTACAGACAGGTATTTCTGCCACTTTTCACAAATCAAAAGAATTCCAGACCTCAGCATATGAGCAGGCCTGGTAAGAGTTAGGGGCATCAGGCAAGAAGCGTTGGTATCATCAAAAAAGCATACTTGCATATTCATAATAGTTATGTTGTATTTAAAGAAACTTTAAGCGGAAGATGAGAACATGATACTGAATATCCCAAATTTTTTTCTATCGTAAGCGGTTTTTGAGCTCTGGTTTGGAGCGAGGCCTCAGCTATATTTCACGAGGTGTTTTTCCTAGCTTTAATTTTTCTTAAATTAAGAAGTTTCAACACAAGCAACCATCAACCCTTTTTAAATTATTTCCTGCGAAACAGGAATAACCATAACACGGTTAACCGACCTGCATTAAACAATGTAACAAATTGAGGTAGCACTCAGGCTGGCAAGATTATTGCTATATCTTTTTTACGACCAATGTGCCATATTTTTTTTTATAACAGAATTACGTGCACAAGATTTGTATTATCGCAATGCCGGCAGATTTGCTTAACGGTAAACCTGATTTATAATAAACTAAGCTTAGAGATATAATTTATGTGCGGAATCGTCGGATACATTGGATTCAGAGATGCATCAGATGTGATCATCAAAGGACTTAAACGACTTGAATATCGTGGCTACGACTCAGCCGGTATTGCTATTCTTAATGGAGACGTAAAAGTTAGAAAAGGAAAAGGCAAGGTAATAAACCTTGAAAACATGCTTATTGAAAGCGGCATTAAAGGCAATGTGGGTATAGGTCATACACGCTGGGCAACTCACGGAGAACCAAACGACGTAAATGCCCATCCTCACTGGGATGGCAAACACAACTTTGCGCTGGTTCATAACGGAATTATCGAAAATTACGATGCACTCAAAAAAGAACTAACCAAAAAAGGCCACATATTTGATGGAGAAACCGATACCGAAGTACTGGCTCACCTTATTGAGGAAATCGAGCTTGTAGGCAAGGTTGATTTCGAAACGGCTGTTCAAATGGCCCTGAAGCAAGTTGATGGTACCTATGGTATTGCCATTGTTAATAAGCATGAAAAAGACAAGATTATTGTAGCCAGAAAAGGCTCCCCGCTGTTGCTGGGTATTGGAGAAGATGAAGTTTTTATTGCCTCCGATGCTTCTCCAATTATCGAATACACTAATAAAGTGGTTTATCTGGACGACGACGAAATGGCTATTATTTCAAGAGATGGCTATCAGGTAAAAACCATTAGTAATATCGAGCTCACTAAAGAAGTACATGAGCTCGAAATGAGTATAGAACAAATAGAAAAAGGCGGCTACCCCCACTTCATGCTCAAAGAAATTCATGAGCAAAGTGTTACAATTGCAGACTGTATGCGCGGCAGACTGTTGCCAGACCAAAATAAAATTGTGCTTGGCGGCATCGAGCGCGTTCTGGATCGTTTAACCAACGCTAAACGACTCATCATCGCTGCCTGTGGCACAAGCTGGCACGCCGGCCTCGTTGGCGAATATCTTTTTGAGTACATTTCCAAACTTCCTGTAGAAGTTGAATATGCCTCCGAATTTCGCTATCGCGATCCGCTTATCGGTCCGGAAGATGTAATGCTCGTTATTTCTCAAAGTGGGGAAACAGCCGATACGCTCGCAGCTATTAGGGAAGCCCGTAAACGCGGCGCCCTTGTAATCGGCATTTGCAACGTGGTTGGCTCTACTATCGCCCGCGAAACAGATGCCGGTATTTACACCCATGCCGGACCCGAAATCGGGGTTGCTTCAACCAAAGCTTTTACCGCGCAGGTTACCGTTCTTAGCATGATGGCTATTCTGCTTGGTCAGCGTCGTAAGGTGTTAAGCGAAACCGATGCCGCTGCTATGATTAAAGCACTGCATGAAATTCCCGGAAAAGTTGCTGAGATTATGGAGAAAAAGGAAGAAATTGATCAGATTTCACGTCTTTTTGCCTACGCTCCTAACTTCCTGTACCTTGGTCGAAGCTATAACTTCCCCGTTGCTCTTGAAGGCGCCCTTAAACTTAAAGAAATTTCTTATATCCACGCCGAGGGCTATCCTGCTGCCGAAATGAAGCACGGCCCTATTGCTCTTATCGATGAGTATATGCCCGTAGTTGTAATTGCAGTTACAGACCATACCAACGAGAAAATCATAAGTAATATCGAGGAAGTAAGGGCACGTAAGGGCCGTATTATTGCCATTACAACCGAAAATAATCACGATGTTCGTAATCTTGCCGAGTACTGCATTACCATACCCGAAACGCACGACGTGCTTACACCACTACTTACAGTAATTCCGCTGCAAATTCTTTCGTATCAGATTGCCGTTTACCGCAAATGTAATGTCGATCAGCCGCGAAATCTGGCGAAAAGCGTTACGGTAGAGTAAAGGATTCTACTACACAGAACGGCTCACCCAACTTTTTGAGCCGATACATTGTTTACAAAGGCAAGACATTCGGTTTTCACAACCATTTGTCTTGCCTTTTTTTATTGTGATGGCTTTCCAAATCAGGTAATTTTTTCCCACATAGATCAGATTTCTTTACAATTCGGAACTTCATTAGTTAACCCATGATCAAACTCCGCATAAAAAATATGGTTTGTCCGCGCTGTATTGAAGCCGTAGAGGAAGAATTACAGCATTTGGGCTTTAACCCGGCGAAAGTTACTCTTGGTGAAGCCATTCTGGAAGAACAAGCCTCCATTGCTCAAGACAAAAAGAATCGATTGAAAACAAATCTCGCCGCTCGTGGTTTCGATCTCATTGAACCCGATAGCGGCTGGTATGCCACTGCCGTTAAAGCGGCACTGCTGCACTATCTTAAGCGCGTAGAAGAAAACAAAGCACCCGAAAAACTATCTGCTTTTATATCAAAAGAACTGCAGAGACATTACGGGCACATTAGCGAACAGTATAAAAATGAAGCTGGTAAGACCATCGAAAAAACACTTATTGAATTTAGAGCAGAGCGGGCTAAGGAATTGCTCACATCGAATAGTACAGGGCTAAGTGTTAGTGAAATAGCCCTGCAACTTGGTTACAGCTCATCACAGCACTTTTCGGCTCAATTTCGTAAATATACTGGAAAATCGCCTGGAGAATGGAGAAAGAACCCGGGTGATCGTGTATCAAGAGAGCTTATTTAAGACGTAATGTTTTACGGAAAATGAATTTCATCGGGCAGGCAAAATTAACCGACAGAGAGGTACATAAATCGGGATCGCAAAAAAGGGAGGGCTGCAAAGTACTTAGTAGCGGGCAAAATAGCTGATAAAAAAAATAGGGCATACCAGATGTCCTAAGTCAGCTTTGCTGAACGAATACAGGATCTAACGGATATGCCCTACATAAAAATATAAAAATATAAAAATCTGGCCATTTTTCCAGTTACTTTTTTTAAATACTTAGAAAACCACTTTACCCTGTAAAGAGTGGGATTAAATGATTGGATTGGTACAAAACCGAAAATTATATACGAACTTTCTGTTTAGATGAAAGTAAAAAGGCTTTAGTTCCCATAAGTTATAAGTGTTATTTCGCCCATATCACACAGAGTGAATCAAAACGACCTATTTACTTATGACGACTCCCGAAATAAAAAATCCCGAAACGCTTGAATCAGAATCCCGGCATATTTGGCTGGAAATCTCCGGCATGTCTTGCGCAAGTTGCGTAGCCGGGGTCGAAAAATCTGTTCTTCGACTCGATGGAGTTTCCAAAGCCGAAGTAAACCTGGCTACAGAGCAGGCTTCGGTTTACTTCGATCCTGAGAAAGTTACGCAACAGCAAATCGCGCAAGCTATATCAGATGCCGGATACGAAGCATCAATCCAGGAAGATAAAAGCACCGGGTTAGTGGATACCGAGCTGAATATAAGCGGAATGACCTGCGCAAGCTGCGTAGCTGGAGTAGAAAAAGCCATTGGCAGGGTAAGCGGCACTTCAGATATTTCAGTAAATCTGGCCACAGAAACGGCCCGCTTCCGTGCTAAATCAGAGCAGATCAACCCAATTATTAAGGCCATACAAGACGCCGGGTATGAAGCAAGCTACACAGAACCTGCAGAACAAAATGAAGAGCCTGTAGCACAAAAAAAGAGCACCTCACTTAGTTTTAAGCGAAAGTTCTGGATTGCCCTTCCACTCGCCATCCTGGTAAGTATTATGGATATGGGGCCAATGTTTATTCCGGCCTGGCACGATGCTGTTCATCCGATTCTCTTCCAATGGAACCTGATTCAGCTCGTGCTTACCTCTTTCATCTTGTTTTATGCAGGGAATAGCTTTTTTACAGGCGCGTGGAAATCAGCCCGCCACCTTCGGGCAGATATGAACACCCTTGTTGCACTTGGTACCGGCTCTGCTCTGCTGTTTAGCGCCTATGCCGTTTTCTGGGGAGTTGAAGGTGGCTTCGTTACCCCAATGGATGTGTATTTCGATACCGCAGCAATTATTATAGCGCTTATTTTACTCGGTAAATGGATGGAGGAAAGAGCAAGACATCAAAGCCGGGACGCTCTTTCGGGCCTCATGGAGCTTTATCCACAGCGGGCTAATAAATATTTCAGCGGAAGTTCCACACCTCAAACCGTGCCGCTTAGCAAAGTAAATGAAGGGGATCGCCTGCTGGTAAAAGCCTACGAACAGGTTCCGGTAGACGGCATCTTGCTGGATGGTTCGCCATCAATAGACGAATCTATGATGACCGGTGAAAGCTTACCCGTAGATAAAACCAAAGGCGCCCCATTAACCGGAGGCACAAGAAATACCGCAACGGCTTTTGTGATGCAGGCCACTGCGGTTGGCAGTGAAACAGCTCTGTCGCAAATTATCGAAACTGTAAAAACAGCTCAGGGCTCAAAACCACCCATACAAAGGTTAGTAGATAAGGTTTCTGCAGTATTTGTGCCCGTAGTTATAGCTATTGCGCTACTCACCCTCATCGGCTGGACTTTTATTGGTGGTGATCCTGCCAAAGCGCTTGTGAATATGGTGGCCGTTTTAATTATCGCATGCCCCTGCGCCCTGGGACTAGCAACGCCCACTGGGATTATGGTTGGTTCGGCCCGGGCAGCTGAGAAAGGAATTCTTATAAAAGACGCAGTAACTCTGGAAGAAGCCCGAAAAATCGACACTATATTGCTGGATAAAACGGGTACACTTACCAAAGGCAAGATGAAAGTGCGCAAAGCCGAATGCTTGACAGATAGCTATTCTAAAGATGAAATGCTTAGATTAGCTGCATCATTAGAGCAGGAGTCTGATCACCCTGTTGCGCAGGCAATTGTAGCACATGCCCGGGAGCTGGGATTAGAAACAGCCAAACCTTCTTCCTCAGAAACCCTCGCCGGAACAGGTATAAAGGGCGTTGTTAAAGATCATACTCTTTCGCTGGGCTCGGTTGAGTTGCTGGATGATGAAAATGACCAAAAGGATGAACGCTTCCTTAACGAACAAAACAGTGGCGCAACCGTAATTATCGTTAAGATTGATGGCGATGTAGCCGGCTATATTTCGGTTGGTGATGAAATCCGCGAAGATGCCAAAGCTTTTATTTCCCGTTTAAAAAAGATGGGTATAAAGCCCGTTATGCTAACCGGCGATCAGTACCGAACCGCCGCTTATGTAGCCGGCATAGTTGGTATAGACGAAGTTATTGCAGAAGTAAAGCCCCGGGAGAAAGCCGCAGCGGTAGAGAAATTACAAAAGCAGGAAATGCGGGTAGCCATGGTCGGGGATGGCATTAATGATGCAGCAGCTCTGGTGCAGGCCGATTTAGGCATTGCGCTGGCGGGTGGCACAGACCTTGCGATGTCTTCGGCAGATATTACCATAATGGGTGAATCTCTCGACAAAGTTGCTGAGGCGATTGCCTTATCACGCGGTTCTTTACGAATTATACGACAGAATTTATTTTGGGCCTTTGTATACAACTCTGCCGGTATTCCATTAGCAGCTGCGGGTATATTAAGTCCGGTTTTTGCCGCTGCTGCCATGGCCTTGAGTTCGGTAAGCGTTGTAAGCAACAGTCTTCGCATAAAAAGATTATAAACGGATGTATATGAACACTTTTAATTCTCTAAGCACCAACCAATTGCAAAGAAAATTGCGAACTCAAAGAGTTCTTTCTGTTGATGTCCCAAACTGAGGTTTCTCAGCCTTAGGTCATCATACCACTGAAATGCATAACACTATAAGAAGGTTTTTCAAAGCCTTCTATAAACCATAACACTCCGTATTTTAACCAACTCTTGTTTAGGTTCTCTGGTCTTGCGCTAAAATCTGACATCAAAATTAAGTTGAATAACATTTTGGCTCTAAAGCAGTTTATACCTGCTTGGGTACGAGATCGGAAAACGTACTGAATCATCAATATTAATTTAAACAACTAAGTAACCATCAATATCTAAGGAGACCGAACAGCTATCAGGAAAAAATTAAAAACGCTTTCAGCTTTTGAAAAGCTTTGTTTAAGTGATATTAAACCGATATTTCTGTTCCAAAAATCATCTGTCATCAAAATCAAGTTGAAATAATGCTATTTTTATTGTAAACCAGTATTGCCATAGTGCCTGCTATCAGGTATATTCGCTTTCCAAGGGTTAAGAACAGAATAGCATTTATATTTATTGGTGACTGTATGAGAAATAGAAAAGCGACTGCATTTAAGGTCTCAGTTGCAGTCCTGGTGTTGTTGGTTTTACTTATTGGGTAAGTGAAAATCATAAGGGATTGTACATTATGGAACGTTCGTTGCAGGTTAAAATCGAAGGAATGACATGTACCGGGTGCTCAGACAGGCTCAAGAAACAGCTAGAAAAGCATCCGGATATTAGCATGGCAGAGGTAGATCATGTTAATGGCAGCGCTCTGGTTACAGGAATTTTTTCCGAAACCACTGTTGCAGAAATAATTGATAATTCTGGCTTTACATTTGCCGGAATAGAAGCTCCCATGTAAAAATGATGTCAAATTCACCTGCATATATGAAGTGGGGCACAACTTCAGTTGTGTCTGTACTTATTTTTAACATGCTCATGCCGCTGCTTATCAGTTGCGGTATGGGCTTGTTTACGTTATGTAGCTGGGTTACTCCCGGAAAAACTATTTTTGCCCATGAAAATGCCGCTGCATCTTGTTGCGCTAACTCGGATATCAATTCTATTGACAAAAAAACCACTGATTTCCGCTTAATAAATCTGTTAGATAAAAAAGAACCATCCTGTCATACACCCGAAACAGATTTTACTGTTACTTCATGCGCAGACTGTCCTTGTATTATAAGTACTCCCGTTTCTCCACTCGCAGCAGTAAATAAAAATGCTGTCCTCCCCCAATCAAACTTCGATAAAAATGCAGACTCACATATTTTCTTAACAGAGTCTTTTTGGAGTAACACTCTTTTTTCGGATTATCTAAACGCTCAAAATTCGGATAAGCTTTCTTATTTATTCCATGCTTCATCTCATCAAGTGTATGCGCCAAGCCCTCCTTTGCGTACACTCAACTGCACTTTCCTTATTTGAAAACTGCCTGAATCCCCCCATCAGGCTTGGCATAAACGGCTCTTTAAAAGGCTTACGCTGCAGTAAATGTCCTAACCACAGGTACCATTTTACTTTTTTGAATCTGCCTCTCAGATTTAAGCTGTGTGTATTTAAAGGCATTTTGTAGCCTTATTCCTTTATCCTTCCGTTTAATTGACCGCCGGCTTACGCTTTTTTTGTAACTAAAACCCGATGCAAGGTTTCTAAAGCACACTTTCGCGAATGGCAGATTGCCATCATGAAGACCTGCGGAAACTATGCTGCATCAATCCTATACGTGCGCTTTTATGCTACACTCAGCCATACGATTTTTTATTGAAAACAAGATTATCAGCTTATTGCTGCTGCTTATTCTGGTAGTCTGGGGACTTATAACGGCTCCTTTTAACTGGCAAACTGGCCTGCCCAACAGTCCGGTTCCTGTAGATGCTATTCCCGATATCGGCGAAAATCAGCAAATTGTTTTCACCGAGTGGCCGGGCCGCTCTCCCCAAGATATAGACGACCAAATTACCTACCCGCTTACATCGGCACTGCTTGGCATACCCGGCGTTAGCACGGTTCGAAGCACCACGATGTTTGGTTTTTCGAGTATCTACATCATCTTTGAAGACAACATCGAGTTTTATTGGTCAAGAGCAAGAATACTGGAAAAACTCAGCTCCCTTTCGCCCGGTACGTTGCCCGAAGGCGTACAACCATCTCTCGGCCCGGATGCTACGGCGCTGGGTCAAATTTTCTGGTATACCCTTGAGGGGAGAGATAAAGATGGAAACCCGGCTGGAGGCTGGGATCCGCACGAACTTCGCTCAATTCAGGACTTTTTTGTAAAGCCTTCGCTTACTTCCGCTTCCGGCGTGGCCGAAGTTGCCAGTATTGGCGGTTTTGTGAAAGAGTACCAAATAGAATTAGACCCCATCGCAATGCAGCAATACGGAGTCTCTGTTCGCGATGTGATGCGCGCCGTGCAGGAATCCAACATGGATACAGGTGCCCGCACGCTCGAACTTAACCGGGTGGAATACCTCATTCGCGGCCTGGGCTACATAAGAGACAGCAGGGATTTGGCCAATGCCATCGTGAAAGTCGATAGTGACGCAAGAACAGGCATCCGTATTGAAGATGTGGCCCGGGTACAGCTCGGACCCGCACAGCGCCGAGGTGTCCTCGATATTGCCGGGGCCGAAGCAGTGGGTGGCGTGGTGGTAAGCAGGTATGGAGCAAATCCTATGGCTGTAATCGAAAATGTAAAGCGCGCCATTGAAGAAGTTTCGCCCGGCTTACCGACCCGCACTTTAGAAGACGGCAGGGAATCACAGATAACCATTGTGCCATTTTACGATCGTACCGAACTCATTCAGGAAACGCTTGGTACGCTTCAGGAGGCTTTAACGCTGCAGATTCTAATTACCATTATCGTGATTATCGTAATGGTACTGCACCTTAGAGCTTCGTTTCTGGTATCTGCCTTACTGCCCGCCGCTGTACTCATCACCTTTATTTTAATGCGCTACACCGGGGTTGAAGCCAATGTGGTGGCCCTTGCTGGAATTGCCATTGCAATTGGCACCATTGTGGACATGGGTATTATTCTAACCGAAAATATGCTAAGGCGACTGGAGGAAGCCGAACCCGGCGCAGATAAAAAAGAAATTATTTTTAAGGCAACAACCGAAGTAAGCTCTGCCGTTTTAACAGCCGTGTCTACAACTATTGTGAGTTTTCTGCCCGTATTTACAATGATTGCAGCAGAGGGCAAACTATTCAGGCCGCTTGCCTATACAAAAACCTACACGCTTATTGCAGCAATTCTTCTAACCTTAGTGGTTCTTCCACCGCTTGCACACTGGCTGTTTACCCGAAAAATAAGCAGTAGAAAATCGCAGCTTTTCTGGAATATTATTCTTGTTGCAGGCGGTGTTGCAGCTGGCTTTTTTGTAGCACCCTGGACAGGCGTAATATTGTGTGGACTTGGCCTTATTAACCTTGTCGCCTGGGCCGATAAACAGCAGAAATGGTCCCGCAACTACTACAATTATGCAGCCATTGCGCTTATTATTCTTACCATTGGCTGGCTCTTTGCCGGCTACTGGCTACCACTGGGACCCGCAAACAGCTTGTTGCTGAATATGATTTTCGTTTTGATAATCGTAGGAACGGTGCTCGCACTTTTCCGAGGATTTATCATTTTTTACCCTAGCCTTCTAAGAATTTTCCTGCGGTCAAAGGCCGCTTTTCTCGCTTTCCCTGTTCTTATTGTGCTTTTGGGTTTACTAAGCTGGCAGGGTTTCGGAAAAGTTTTCTCTCCCGCTACTAACCTTTTGCCCTCACTTGAAGAAACCAGGCTCTGGAAAGCAATGAGCAGCAGTTTTCCGGGCATGGGCAGAGAGTTTATGCCTGCACTCGACGAAGGCTCTTTCCTGTTGATGCCAACTACTATGCCTCATGCCGGTGTGGAGGAAATTGTTGACCAAATGAGGAAAATGGATATGCGCATTGCATCCATTCCCGAAGTAAATATTGTGGCAGGCAAAGCAGGACGCGCCGAAACAGCCCTTGATCCGGCGCCAATGTCGATGTTCGAGACTGTAATCACCTATAAGAGCGAATACAAGACAAACGAGCAGGGCATGAGACAGCGGTTCAGGTACGAGGATGGCTCCTTCGTACGCGACGACAGCGGAAACCTCATTCCGGATTCCCGCGGACGCTATTACAGGCAGTGGCGCGATCATATTACAAATCCGGGCGACATCTGGAATGAAATTCTGGCCGCATCACGTATTCCGGGAACCACAAGCGCCCCGCGGCTTCAGCCCATTGAAACACGTCTTATTATGCTTCAGACCGGCATGAGGGCTCCAATGGGCGTAAAAGTGAGCGGACCGGATTTAGATACGATTTCATCCTTTGCTCTCGATATAGAATCGGTTCTTCAGGATGTACCCGGAGTAAACCCGGCTTCTGTTTTTGCCGACCGGACATCCGCGAAACCCTATATCGAACTCGAATTGGATCGCCTTCAGATTGCACGCTACGGCTTGTCTGTGATGGATGTGCAGGAGGTCATCGAAACCGCTATCGGCGGGCGGGCACTCACAACCACTGTTGAGGGCAGAGAGCGGTATCCCGTTCGAATTCGCTTTGCACGGGATTTCAGGAGCCATCCCGACGATATTCTCCGACTCCCTATTGCCGCATCCGATGGCGCACAAATACCGCTTAGCGATCTTGTGAACCTGCATTACACCACAGGACCGGCCGAAATACGCTCCGAAAATACGTTTTTGATTAACTATGTCATTTTCGACCGGGATCGCTCCGTCGCAGAAATCACTGCCGTTGATAACGCGCGCGACGCGCTCCGCGATGCGGTGCAATCCGGCAGGCTTATTGTACCCGATGGAGCAAGTTATAGCTTCGTGGGTCAGTTCGAAAATCAAATCCGGGCCGAAGAAAGGCTAAAGGTCATTATTCCGCTTTCCCTGCTCATCATCTTTATGATTCTGTATTTGCAGTTTCGCTCGGGTGTGGTTGCAGCCATCATTTTTTCGGGAATTGCGGTTGCATGGGCGGGCGGGTTTATCCTGCTTTGGTTTTACGGACAATCCTGGTTTATGGACTTTCATCTGTTCGGGACCTCATTCCGGGATCTCTTCAACATGGGCACGATTAACCTGAGCGTTGCCGTATGGGTAGGTTTTCTGGCACTATTCGGTATTGCCGTGGATGATGGCGTGGTAATGGGAACCTACCTGAAACAGTCTTTCCGTGAGAACCCGCCGGCAAATATTAAAGAGATTCGGGAGGCAGTAGTAGCTGCTGGTATGCGACGTATTCGCCCGTGTTTAATGACCTCCGCAACCACTATTCTGGCTTTAATTCCCATTCTTACCTCAACAGGCCGAGGTTCAGATATTATGATTCCTATGGCTATACCAGCCGTTGGCGGGATGAGTATACAGCTTTTAACGCTATTCGTGGTACCGGTTCTGTACGCCTTATGGCAGGAACAAAAGTTCAAAAATAAAGCTGAACGTACCGAAACTAATTCAAACAAAGAGGATGTATTATGATTATCTCCAAATCGCGCGCAAAGCTGCTTGCCTCCCTTTTATTTGTGGCAATTCTGCTGATGCAAGCCGGAATTGAAACCGGGCAGGCTCAGCATGGCGGCTCCGGGCTGCTTCCTGCTGAGCTCACCGCCATATTATCTGAAGCACTTGAGAAACACCCGGAAACAAAATCTGCATCTGCGCGGTCGGCCGCTGCAGCAGAAGTACCCACACAGCGCGCTTCACTGCCCGATCCGGAGTTCATGATGCAGTATTTTATAAATCCTGAAAATACCGGACCGGTTTATGAACAGATTACAGCCGGCGTATTCCAGATGTTTCCATGGTTTGGCATTCGATCTGCGGCCCGGTTACAAGCCATTTACGAGGCAGATGCAGCAGGCTATGGCGCCATGAAAAGCCTGAACGATCTCGGTTATGAATGGACCAAACTCTGGTTTTCGATTGCAGAAAGCCAAAGCAGAATAGATTGGTATAAAGAACAACTTCAGATTCTGGAAAGTCTGGAACGACAGCAACGGGCTGCCTACGAAGCCTCGGCAAGCAGACAATCGGGGCTTATGCGCATTCGGCTAACTATAGACGAGTGGAAAACCCGGCTTGAAGCTGAGGAATTTCGACTTATCGGCCTCAAAGACCGCTTTCGCATTTCTGCCGCAGCCGAGCCGGGTTCAATAGATGCCTCGGCAGTTTACTGGGCTTTCGAATTTGTTGACGAGAATATGTTCTCGGCAGATCAAATCGGGCACCATCCTGCGGTACAGCAGGGAGAAGCGGTAACACGAGCAGCAGAAACAGCGGCCGAAGCTGCAAGACTGGCTTTTTACCCCTCATTCGGTCTTGGATTCGAAGTCATGGGACCAAACGCTTCCATGATGATGCCCGGAAACCGCAGGACTTCTTTTTTTGGTCAGCTACGCATTTCTATTCCGCTATCCCGACCCGCATACCGCTCCGGGCTGCAGCAGGCGCAGCATTTACAACGAGCGGCAAATTTCGACCGGGAAGCCATCACCCTACAATTACAAAGCGACTGGCACGAGCTGGAATCGGAGTTTGAGGCGGTATACAGAAGCGTAGAAAGACTAAAAAACAGCCTTATTCCAGACTCTGAAACTACCTTCAGGCTTGTGCTTGAGGAGTACAGCGCCGGAGTTTCGCCATTTAGCGAGCTTATTTTCGAGCAGGAAAGACTTATGAGATATTTCACAGAGCTTACAGATGCAGCGGGGCGGCTGAATTCCATTGCGGCTTCTATGCTTGCCCTTGAAGGCTATTTTGCGCACAAATTCATCGAATCCCTGAATCCTGATTCTGCATCCCGGTCGAATTAATAATTAAGCCGGAAGCATCCATTTTCTTTATCTAACACAAAAAGTGCAATACTATGAAAAATTCATTTCGTATCTGGACTCCTTATCTGGCAGTACTTCTGGCTGGTTTACTGCTGGGGTGGCTAATTTTTGGCGGAAGCCATCAACACGACCACGGAGACCATCACCATAGCCACAACCACGGGGATTCTAACGGGGGCGAAACGATCTACACCTGCTCTATGCACCCGCAAATACGGCAAAGCGAACCTGGTACTTGCCCGCTTTGCGCCATGGACCTGACTCCGGTTGGCGATAACGGCTCCGACGGGGAATACTTCCTTACCATGACAGCCGCTGCCGTGGAGCTGGCCCAAATACAGACCTATGAAGCCCGTTATGGGCGCGAAGAAGCGCGTATTAGGGTACCGGGCACTGTAGCCGCAGACGAGACAAAGCTAACTTATGTAACCGCACGCTACGGCGGACGAATTACCCAATTATTCGCAAACTACACGGGGCAGAAGGTTCAAAAAGGTGAAATAATCGCCGAAATCTACGCACCGGAGCTACTGCCTGCGCAAAGAGAATATCTGGAGGCGCTGAGCCAGAGAGATCAGCGGCCGGAAATGCTTCGGTCTGCCGAGCGTCGTTTAAGACTTCTGGAAATTCCGGATGATGTAATTGCCGGGATTGCCGAAACCGGCCGGATTCGGGATACCTTCCCCATCATCGCAAATCGCAGCGGCACAATTACCCGCAGAATGGTTAGCAAAGACGATTATGTACAGGAAGGCACCATTTTATTCGCGCTTACCGATCTAAGCAGAGTATGGCTGGAGTTTGAAGCTTGGGAAAAAGATTCGCAGTATATACGCGAAGGCGGAATTGTGAATGTGAAATCGAGGCAGAACCGCAGCTTCGAGCAGGAAACGCGCATCACCTTTGTAAACCCTTTGATCGATAATAATCGCCGCACCCTTGGTTTTCGTGCTGAGCTTGCAAACCCGGGTGGGATACTACGGCCCGGTATGCTTTTGGAGGGCGAAGTGGTGCACCGTTCGGCGAGCGATGAACTTCTTATACCGGAAACCGCCCTGCTTTGGACGGGCACCCGCTCTTTGGTGTATGTAAAGCTGCAGGATAGCGAAATTGCGGCTTTTGAACCCCGTGAGGTCGAAACCGGCTTGCGTCGTGGCGATTACATTTCCATTTTAAGCGGTCTGGAAGCGGGAGAAAAAGTTGTGATGAACGGAGCCTTTAAAATAGATAGTGAGGCTCAAATCGCTGGGAAATTTAGTATGATGAATCGTGCCGAGCCCTTGGAAATATTTCTGCAGGGTCAGCGACCTGACCCGCATCAAACCGCAGAAGCATCCCGATATGAAGACGTTCCGGAAGCTTTCAAAAATTCGCTTACAAACGTGGTTCGGTCTTATTTAACCGCAAAAGATGCGCTGGTGGAAAGTAGCGCAGCCGAAGCGCTCGAAGCATTTAGCCAAATGAAAGAGCGAATGGAGCAGATTGGGGAGCATGGACTTTCCGGAAGCGGACACGAAAGCTGGATGACACGATACAGAAATATAATGGCACATCTTAATACGCTTTTGCAGGAAACTGATCTCGATGAAATTCGCTCTGAGTTTCGTTTTATCTCTGATGAACTTGTTCTTGCAACGCGGCAGTTTGGCTTAACCAAAGTTGTTTACAGGCAATTTTGCCCCATGACATTCGGGGATGAGGGGAGCTACTGGCTAAGCTCCGAGCCCGAAATCATGAATCCGTATCTTCCCGAAACCATGCTAATGTGCGGCGAACTTATTGAAACGATTGAAGACTAAAAAACTTAGGAGATTATTTGTTTCTTTCGCTTTCTACCCCAGATCATTCAAAAAAACGGGGGCTCAGAAACTTCGAAGGTCACTTTTTTTCTTTAATACGTGGCGGAGAATAATTTTTCATAAAGTCTTTTATGAGGAAAAGGGCAAATCCTTATCTTAAAACCCTGAAGCCTGTGTTTAATTATGTATTTAGAAGGTTTTCAAAGCCTTCTAAATACAGGGATGTTCAGCACCAATTAGTCGCTGAACATCCCTGCATTTTTTATCGGCAAACTTTAATTTTAAATCTACCGACATGATAGACAGAAGAAAAGCAGAAGAAATTGCACAATCTATTTCTCCCGAAGACAAGCGTGTGCTTTTTTTAGTACCGCTGGGTTTGTTTTTAGGAGCTTTCTTTTTCTTCTTGACCGTACTCGCTGTTTATTTTACAAGCCCGCTCGACTATTTCCAAACGGATGCAGTGGACGTTTCTGCCTTTTATATGTGGTCGCCTTACTTTGTTATAGGGCTATCTGTGATCGGAGTATTTGTTGGACATCGCTTTTTCATCAATCATTTAAAATATAACGACATCCACTCTGCAGAAGAGTTTGTGGGCACCTACAGAATGGCAAACCTGCTTCGTATGGGAGTGCTGGAATTTATTTCATTTGGCGCACTCGTTATTTTTATGATGATTATTGTTGAAGATCCGGCAATAATACAGCAAAATTCGTTTCTTTGGGCGCTTACATTTCCGGTATGGATACTTTTGCTACTGCTTTTAAAAAGCATCCCAAGCAATGCAAATCTCGCCAGCCTCATAGAGCAGTATTACGGAGATGCGCACCCCGACTAAGTCTGTCCGGAATTTTTTTGGTTGATGGAAGTATTTGTGGATCAGTCAAGCTAAGGGGCTACACATCCGTGTCTCCAAAGGTTCAAATGGTGAATCTTTGGGGTGGGGGTGCAAAAAATCCAAATTCTATTGAACATATTTAGCCTGTATTATTCGCAAATAATGGTTAATTGGGTACGAGCAAGCAGAATTTCAGGTCTTCAGCTATAAGCACTTCGCTTTCATCTGTACGCACGAAACTACTGCCCGCAAAATGCCGACAGCCCGCATAGGCTAAAAGCTATGTAAATGTTTGCTGTAGTTTTGCTTCTATGCATTTTATCTTACACCAATAATTATCCATTTTCCTGTTGTCTCTCCGTCTCGCTCTATTACTTTTTTCTTTTTAAGAGCATCTGTATGCTTCTGTACAGCAGATTCATTAATACCAAGTATTTCGGAAAGATCTTTTCTTGAAACCTTTGGGTTAGCTACAATTAATTCATAAACTTCTTTTTGGCGGGGAGTTAAATTGCCTGCTTGACCACCTACTTGACCACCTACTTGACCACCTGCTTGACCACCTGCTTGAGCACCATCAGGAAGTTTATAAATAGTTACCTGAACACCACCATCCTTCTCTATTATTTCAGGATCAGGAAGTTTAGCTTCTTTACAGGCATTAATAATCTTTAGTGTTCCACGCCCCCATGTATCGATATAGCCCGCCATAAAGCAAGCTTTAGCAATTTTGGGATTTCGGGGACGAGAGCTATGTTCACCTTTCAGATCTTCCAGGGTCAACCCAAACGGTAAACCGCCTTCATTCCAGATTGAAAGCCTGTTATCATACACACGCATCTGAACATGAGCTCCCATATAAGCTTTATGCACCAATGCGTTTAGCAGCATTTCTCGTAGGGCATCTACTGGATATTCGTCTCTTTCTACCCGTTGCATCCCAACAAAATCAACCGGACGGGTAAGAAACTTATAATTCAATTGTGCCTGAACCTCATTTAGCATTTGCACAAGGTTACCTTCAACAACCTCATGAAATTTTAAATCGGTGGAATCGCTCCCGAATCGGCCAATATTAACTTGCACATTGGAATAAAACCGATTGGGGTCTTTACCAAAAAGTATGATGGCTGCTCTTTTTAATTTCTCGCCTTCAGCCAGGTTTAGTTTTTCTAAAATCTGAAAAGGAGACAAACCTTTGGTTTCAGGCATGCGGCCTTTTTCTTTGCTATCTTCTATAAACTTGGCAATACTTGCTTCATCAATGTCTTGCATCGTTGCACCATCTTCCACTACATCATCCCAGTTTTTACCGGTTTTTTTTAGCAAAAACTCATTGAGCTCTACCCCGGTAAGCTCCATTTTGGTGCTACCGGAACGGTAATAATATCTACCCCTGAGCGAAACGGGAACAGAATAGGGGTTCACTTTTATTTCGATGAATTTCTTACCTGTCTCTTCCTGCAGGTTGATGTCGCAGATAATGCCCATCGTATTGCGGATTTTCTGCGGAATGCTTTCAAGCAGTGTGCGATAGTCCGGTAGATTCACCACATTACCGTCATCATCTTTACCGATATAAATCGTACCGCCAATGGCATTTGCAAAACCACAAATCCACTTGAGGTAGTCATCGTGCCAACGTTGTTTCCATTCTATGTTTTGACGTTCACTCATTTAATAATAGAATCTTGTTAAGTTGCCCTTAAATTACTGATAACTGTTTTTTTTAAATTCGCCTTTACTAAAAACATTACTAGTATGCTCGCTGATGGTGCGTTTACCCTTGCCGAACAATTGCCCCATCTGTGATCGAGTAAGCCAACGTATTTCACCCCTAAGCGTACATCTATTTTGATATTGCCGTCAGTATTTTCGTATGTGAGGATGTCGCTAGTCATATTGCATTAAATTTATCATTCTTCCAATTTCGGGGATTATTGATAATGTATTCTGAAATTCGGTTATACGATTGTTCATTACGGATAATGTGCTCGTAATAATTACGTTGCCATAATTTACCCATTGTTTCATTTTTGGTTTTAAAAATGTTCAAACATCCATTTGCCACCAACGATTTATATGCTCCAACAATATCACCAACCGTTTTGGTATTTGGGGCAGGACTTGCGCCTGCCCGAATATCATTGGCAACCGCATTATTTGGGGCAACCGCATTATTTGGGGCAACCGCATTATTTGGGGCAACCGCATTATTTGGGGCAACCGCATTATTTGGGGCAACCGCATTATTTGGGGCAACCGCATTATTTGGGGCAACCGCAAGGGTTGCTACCAGTGCGATAATGCCGTGCATATGGTTGGGCATTATTTGAAATACATCCAATTCGAAATTTGGGAATCGTTCGGGTAATTTCATCCATTCATCATTTGCAATTTGCCCGTATTGATTTAAAACCATTTTACCATTTTCGACATGTCCAAATCGGCAAATTCTGTTTTGACAACATATTGTAATAAAATACAAACCCGCCTGCGAATAATCGTATCCTTCTAATCGGATTGACCTGCGTTGGGGTAATGCCTTACGGTTGCGCGTTTTTTGGGGATTGTATTTTGGCATATGGTTTATAATCCTAAATTACTACTGTTTGTATTTCTGTACTCTAAACAAACTCTTTAATCCATAAAGATGATTTCACCTATTTGGTCCCGGAATTTTTTTGGGTTTTCGTTTTTTCGTTGGTGGTTTCGGTGCGTTGCTTTTTTTGTTTTTGTTCAGAGTTCGCCTTGCTTTTGGGCGGTACTTTATTGCCTACCCAAAGTGAGTTGTCCAAGAGTTCATTTTCGTCGAGCTATTTTTTCGGGTTAATAGAGGTTTTTGCCATATTAAAATCGCCTTTCATTTTTTTACGTTTTCAATTTTAGTTGAATACTTCTGAGCGTTGGCAGAAAGCAGACTTTTTGATGTCTTTTTGAACTAGGTTTGCGTATCGGCATAAACCAAATTCTCTCATTTGCTTGGTGGTATTTTAAGTGTGTTGTTTCATAACTTAATTATATATTGAGCAAACATACGCTTCACTTGCCAATATAGCATTGTAGGTGAGCATTTGTTGCAGTTTTTTTATGGTTTAAATAACGAATTCGCTTACAGAAACACCTCCCTCATAATCTTCTACTGAACCCAAAAATCAGCAAACCAATAACTTAATATGAATATTGTAATTATATTATGCCTGAGTTTTCAAAAACTCTTTTATTACTTCTTAAATAAGTTTGGAGGCTATTTTTATGAAAGAACAACATCAGCAACATATCAACTATTTTCTTAGCCTTAAGCGAATCGCTATTGTCGGTCTTTCCCGGAAAGGCTCTCCGGCAAATTCTATTGCGCGTAAATTTATAGCGCTCGGTTATTCGGTTATACCTATACATTCGCATATCGACAAATGGGAAGGAATCGGCTGTTTTCCAACGCTGGAACAGGCTGTGGAGGCGGGCAATAAGCCAGAAGGTGTATTCCTATTTACGCGTCCAGAGCTGAGCGCCGTTATTACCGAATCTTGCATCACTTTGGGAATTTCAGCGGTTTGGATGCACGGGATGATGGGCATCGACCCAAAATTTGGCCGTGGACTCCAGCAAAAAACTGGCAGTGTAGATGAAGAATCGGCCGAAAAAGCAAAAAAAGCCGGCCTCGTTGTTATTGCTGGTAGCTGCCCCATGCAGCATCTTGAACCCCTTGATCCATTTCACAAATGTCTTCGCTGGATTAACGTGAAAAGCGGGAATCTTTAATCTTTAAAAAAAGTGCGGCTATTTCGGGAAGCGGAATTAGTAATAGATTGTATTTCCATTCAGACGATCAGCTTGCCAGCTCAATTTCGGGCTTTGCAGAAAATCAGGCTTATATTCCATAATGTGACATGCCTATTTTAAATCATAAAAAAAGCCCTGCTAAATTTTTATTTAACAGAGCTTAAAATCAATAAGTGCGCTCGGGAGGATTCGAACCCCCAACCTTCTGATCCGTAGTCAGATGGTCGGCATTTTCAGGTATTTTCAGGAAGTTAAAATAACATAGATAAACCGTTGTTTTACATAGTTAGTTTATTTAACTTGATTTCAACAGATTTCATTTAAGCACGGTTTTTTCATGTACTATTCATGTACTGGAATTACATACCTAACTTTCAAAACATGCCAAAGATCAGGCTTACCGACCGTACAATAAAAGCGCTTCAGCCTGAAGCCAACAAGCGGATCGAATTTCACGATACTTTAGAACCAGCCCTTGCCATTCGTGTTACCCAAACCGGAACAAAGACGTTTGTATTCTGCTACTATTGGGGCAGGAACACAAAGCGCTATACCATCGGGCGATATCCGGCTTATTCACTTGTATTGGCACGTCAAAGAGTAAGCGAGTTACGGGTACAGGTATCTAAGGGAATTGATCCTTCAGCAGAAAAGTCAAAGAACGCTAAAGCGAGAGCAGTACAGAATAAGCCCGTAACCATTAGCCAGCTTGCCAAAGACTTTCAGGCCGGGCATTTTTCGAAGCTGAAGCCCAATACCCGGAAAGGGTACCAAAGCGCTATACAAAGCAATATTGTTGCTGTTTTAGGTAACAGACCCGTAAAAGAGCTTACACGTAGCGAGCTGAGAAAGTTTTTAAAAACGTTTGTAGTTAAAGGGCATACTACCACCGGAAACCGGATTCACGCTATTTTATCAAAAATGCTAAACTTTGCAGTTGATGAAGAGATAATAAAGACCAACCCGATAGCAGGACTGGATAAGCTTTCAAGCGAGAGTTCACGGGAACGAACATACACCAACGAAGAGATCCGGGCGCTATGGGATGCTATCGAGCTGGAAACGACACCAG
>JAIULZ010000005.1 GCA_022565805.1 Balneolales bacterium | reverse complement strand
TAGAGTATCGGTCTCCAAAACCGGCGGTTGGGGGTTCGAGTCCCTCCGCCCGTGCCATTTTTATTCCTAAGGAACTCAATGAGTAAAGTAAAGTCATTTTCAGAAGGTGTTAAAAAGGAATGGAATAAAATTTCATGGCCAACCTTCGACGAGCTTAAAGACAACACCATAGTTGTGGTGTTGTTTTCTATTATTCTGTCCCTGTTTATATTCTTTATAGATCAGATATACACAAAAGCACTTGAAATAATATTCGGATGAGTGAACAGGGTGAACTTCAATGGTATGTTATCAGATGTTTTGGTAACCATGAGCGCAGAGTAAAAGAAGATCTTCTCGAAATGTTTCGGGAAGAAGGTTTGCTTGGCAATAAAGTTGAACAAATTGTTATTGCCAGTGAAACCGTAATCGAAATGCGTAATGGTAAAAAACATACCACTGAGAAAAATATGATGCCGGGCTATATCTTTTTTCAAGGTATTTTCGATACCCAGATTAACGATATGGTACGGAACATAAACTCTGTAATTGGTTTTTTACGCCCTAATAATAATGCAGATCCCAGGCCACTACCCGAATCTGAAGTTAACAGAATTCTGGGAAGAGTAGCTCACGACAGAGAAGTCGTAGCAAGTGGTGGGTTAGTTGAGATTCCATTTAAGAAAGGCGATGCAGTTAAGATTGTTGATGGCCCGTTCAAGGGCTACGATGGCACAATAGAAGAAGTTTATCCAGAAAGACTTAAACTGATTGTGCATGTAAGTATTTTTGGCAGAAGAACTCCGGTTGAGGTTGACGTAAATCAAGTAGAGCCCGAATAGCGTCAAAAGCTTCTCTTCTACCGCAGGCCAAAAAAAGTACTATCGGGGGCTCTGTATTGATAACCGATAGAAATGAATAAACGTATTTTTTACCCATGGCAAAAAAAATAGAGAAAGTAATTAAGCTCCAGATAAAAGGCGGTCAGGCAAATCCTGCTCCTCCTGTTGGTCCTGCTTTGGGTCAGGCTGGGGTTAATATCATGGAGTTTTGCAAGGCTTTTAACGCCAAAACGCAAGACAAAATGGGGACTGTTGTTCCGGTAGAAATATCGGTTTTTAATGATAAGTCTTTCACTTTTGTTACCAAAACTCCCCCTGCGCCTGTACTGCTGAAACAAGCTACTAACATTAAATCCGGCTCGGGCGAACCCAATCGTATTAAAGTTGCTACAGTAACATGGACTCAGTGCAAGGAAATTGCACAGACCAAACTGGAAGATCTTAATGCGTATGATGTTGATACTGCTGCGGAAATGATTGCAGGTACAGCAAGAAGCATGGGTATCCGTGTAGACAGAAGTAAATAACCATATTGGTTTAGTTAGTAATTCATAAGCAATTTTAGCATGCCTAAAAGAGGAAAAAAATACAGCGAAGCAGCGCAGATTATTGAAACCGGTAAGGAGTATAGCCTCGAAGAAGCGATGGAGCTTATCGGTAAGACTGCGACCGTCAAATTTGATGCTTCCGTCGATATAGATGTGCGATTGGGTGTAGACCCACGTCAGGCTGATCAAATGGTGCGTGGTAATGTTTCATTACCTCACGGTATTGGTAAGTCTGTTCGTGTACTGGCGCTTGTAAATCCTGCAAAACAGGATGAAGCAAGAGAAGCCGGTGCAGATCACGTAGGTTTAGACGACTATATCGCACAAATAGAAGGCGGATGGACAGACATTGATGTAATTGTAGCGACACCCGATGTTATGGGTAAGCTTGGTAAGCTTGGTCGTGTACTGGGTCCGAGAGGTTTGATGCCCAATCCCAAAAGTGGTACTGTTACCATGGATGTGGCTAAGGCAGTAACCGATGTGAAGGCTGGTAAAATCGATTTCCGTGTTGATAAGTATGGAATTCTACATACCTCCATAGGTAAAGCCAGTTTCGAGCCTGTTAAACTCAAAGAGAATGCAGAGGCTTTTCTGCAAACCGTAGTAAAGCTTCGTCCATCTTCTGCTAAAGGTATTTACGTTAAAAGCATCTACCTGAGCACAACGATGGGTCCGAGTATTCCGATTGACCGCTCAGTTGCGGTGAAATAATCACACATTGCGAAACTGACAGATATCATGGCAACACTTGCAAAAAAACAAGAAAATACGCGCGAAATACTTGAAGTTATAAAAACTTCAGATGCTGTTTACCTTACAGAGTATAAAGGAATGTCTGTTGCAGACGTTAATAAACTACGACGTGAGTTTAAAAAAGATGGCATCACATACAAAGTATATAAAAATACTCTTGTAAAACGCGCTATGGATGAAGTCGGTGGATACGAAGGTATTTACGAATTTCTCGAGAATCAAACCGCTTATGCTTTCATCAGCGGTGATCCGGCAAAACCGGCTAAGATACTTAAGGCTTTCCTTAAAGATCATAAAAAACCTGAGTTCAAAGCTGCGTACATAGATGGATCTGTATACAAACAGAACGATCTTGACGCATTGTCTCAAATGAAGTCCAAAGAAGAAGTTATTGGTGATATCATTGGATTGCTTATGGCGCCAATTACCAATGTTGTTGGTGCGCTTCAGGCTCAGGGTTCTAATATTGTTGGCGCGATCAAAACGATTGCCGACAAAGAAGAAAATTCATAACAATTACATTAAAAAAACAATTAAATCGGAGTATCATTAAAATGGCTGACGTTAAATCATTAGCAGAACAACTTGTTAACCTCACCATCAAAGAAGCCAACGATCTTGCTAAAGTTCTTGAAGAAGAATATGGTATCAAGCCGGCTGCGGCCGCTGTTGCCGTAGCGGGACCTGCCGCTGGTGGTGAAGCTGCAGCTGAAGAAGAGCAAACTGAGTTTACAGTTGTGCTTAAAGAAGCTGGCGCTAAGAAAATCGGCGTGATCAAAGAGATTCGCGCAATTACCGGTCTTGGCCTTAAAGAAGCTAAAGATCTTGTAGACGGTGCTCCAAATACCGTTAAAGAAGGCATAGCTAAAGAAGAAGCTGAACAACTTAAGGCTAAACTTGAAGAAGCCGGTGCTACCGTAGAATTAAAATAAATATTCTACATATCCTTATTCTCAGACCAATAGCCAGGCCCGTAGGGTTATGGCTATTGTCGTCTGATTGATACATGCCTGTTTTAGAATTGAATAACTGAAACAGGGATGTATTTTTACGTTTAATTTACATACTCATCAACTAACCGTGAGGTATCCTTGAGTACAGAAACCAAAACACTTCCGTTTACGAATCGCATTACATTTGCGACAACGAAGAAGGTTCTGGAATACCCCGATTTTCTCGACATCCAGATCGAGTCTTTCAACCGTTTTACACAGTGGGATGTTGCCCCGGGAGATCGTGAAGAAATCGGGTTGCAACGAATCTTCAATGAACATTTTCCTATTACAAATTCCAGAGAACAGAATATTCTGGAGTTTCTCTACTACTCAATCGATACACCTAAATACAACGTTCAAGAGTGTGTAGATCGCGGCTTAACTTTCTCTGTTCCGCTTAAAGCCAAGCTTAGGTTGTCTTCTATCGACCAGACCGATGAAGCCTCTGAAACTATTGAACAGGAAGTTTTCCTGGGCGAATTGCCATGGATGACCGAAAGAGGTACTTTTGTTATTAATGGCGCTGAACGCGTAATTGTTTCTCAATTGCATCGGTCTCCGGGTGTATTTTTCGGTATGTCTATGCACCCTAATGGTACACAACTTTACTCTGCCCGTATCATTCCTTTTAAGGGTTCATGGATTGAGTTCACAACCGATATTCGTGATGTCCTTTGGGCTTATATAGACCGTAAGAAAAAGCTTCCTCTTACAACTTTGCTACGTGCCTTAGGCTTCTCTTCTGATTTTGAAATCCTCAATTTATTTGATCTTTCTGAAGAAGTTAAGATTAACACCAGAAAGGCTTTTACTGAAGTCGTTGGAAAAAGACTTGCTACAGATATTGTACGCGAGGAAGTTCAGGAAATAGTTGATGATGAAACTGGTGAAGTTGTTGAGGCAACCAATCGTGTTGTAGTTCTTGCCAGAGAGCATGAACTGACAGACGAAGATTATGAAGCTCTCAAAGACCTTAAACTGAAGAGCATTTTTGTTCTTAAGATTAGTCAGGAAGATGCAGACCGGTCGGTTATTATTAACACCATGCGTAAAGACCCTACGCATGATCAGGAATCTGCACTGGCAGAAGTTTATCGTCAGATTAGAACAGGTGAGATGCCAGATATTGAAACTGGTAAGGCTGTTATTGAGCGTTTATTTTTTAGCGACAAAAAATATGATCTTGGTGAAGTAGGTCGTTACCGCCTGAACAAGAGACTTCGTATAGAAGAATCTCTCGACATCAGAGTGCTTACTATAAATGATATTATTTCCATTATCAAAGAGCTGATTCGTCTTAAAAACATGAAATCAGTTGTTGATGATATCGATCACCTCTCAAATAGACGGGTTCGTACGGTTGGTGAACAGCTTGCACAACAATTTGGCCTTGGTCTTGCCAGAATGGCGCGTACAATTCGTGAAAGAATGAACTCCAGAGATGCAGAGCAATTTACCCCTCAGGATTTGGTTAATGCGCGCACGATCTCCAGCGTTATTAATACCTTCTTTGGTACGAATCAGCTGTCTCAGTTCATGGATCAAACAAATCCGCTGGCCGAATTAACCCACAAACGCAGAATGTCTGCACTGGGCCCGGGTGGTCTTACCCGTGAACGTGCCGGTTTTGAAGTTCGTGACGTACACTATACTCACTACGGACGTCTTTGCCCGATTGAAACTCCGGAAGGACCAAATATTGGTCTTATTTCTTCTCTTTGCGTGCATGCCAAGGTAAACGAGTTTGGCTTTATAGAAACTCCATACCGTAAAGTTAAAGATGGTCTGGTTACAGAAAGTGTAGAGTATCTCGCGGCTGAGCAGGAAGATGAAACCATTATCGCACAAGCAAACGCTGAGCTTGGTGAAGACTCCCGTTTCGTAAATAATCTGATTTTTTCCAGATTCAGAGACAGTAATGTAGGTCTTGCTACTCCAGATGAAGTAGAGTTTATGGATGTTGCTCCAAACCAAATTGCGTCTGTTGCGGCTTCCATGATTCCTTTTATCGAGCATGATGATGCTAACCGCGCCCTTATGGGTTCTAACATGCAACGACAGGGTGTTCCATTACTCAGACCACAGAAGCCTATTGTTGGTACTGGCCTTGAATACCGTGCCGCAAAAGACTCTCGTGCTATTATTACTGCAGAAGGCGATGGCGAAGTAGTTTATGTCTCGGCTACCGAAATCAGAATTCGATATGTACGTTCTGAGCAGGAAAATCTGGCCTATTTCGATGACGGTATTGTTTCTTATACGCTAAGAAAATTTGAACGTACCAACCAGGATACTTGCGCAAATCAGCGTCCTATTGTAAAAGTAGGCGACAAGGTTATAAAAGGTATGCCAATTGCCGACGGTTGTGCAACAAACGACGGGGAACTGGCTCTCGGTACAAATCTTCTGGTAGCGTTTATGCCGTGGCGTGGCTACAACTTCGAAGATGCGATTGTAGTAAGCGAAAGAGTAGTATCAGAAGATATTTATACATCAATACACATCTCAGAGTTTGAGCAACAGGTACGCGATACCAAGCGTGGTGAAGAAGAGCTTACCCGCGAAATACCGAATGTGAGCGACGAGGCAACTCGTAATCTCGATGAAAGCGGCGTTATTCGTGAAGGTGCCAAAATTAAGCACGGCGATATTATTGTTGGTAAAATTACGCCTAAGGGCGAAAGTGACCCGACTCCCGAAGAAAAATTGCTTCGTGCAATCTTTGGTGATAAAGCCGGTGATGTAAAAGATGCTTCGCTTAAAACTCCTCCAGGTGTATCAGGTGTAATTATTGGTACAAAGCTTTTTAGTCGTAAAAAAGATGAACAGCTTTCCCGTAAGGAAGAAAAAGATCTGGTCGAAAAAGAAAATGTTAAGCTTGCAGATAAAATTGCAAAGCTTAACTCAGAATGGGCAAGCAGAATGTACCGGCTTCTTAAGGATAAAACTTCGCCAGGTGTTGTAGATATTCTAAGTATTGAAATATTGCCGAAAGGCGAGAAGTACCGCAAGCAGATGTTTGATGATATCTCAGAGCCTCTGCAAGTTAAAGCAAGGCAGCAGTGGTGCCAGGACGATGAGGTTAATAAATTGGTTGAGGTTCTCTTCAGAAACTATACCATTCTTCGCCGTAGCTATGAGTCTGAGGCAAAAAGAGCTAAATATCAGATTCAGGTTGGTGATGAACTTCCACCCGGAATTGTTAAGAAAGCCAAGGTTTACGTCGCGAAGAAGCGCAAACTTCAGGTAGGCGATAAAATGGCCGGCCGCCACGGTAACAAAGGTGTTGTTGCCAAGGTAGTTCCCGTAGAAGATATGCCTTTTCTGGAAGATGGAACTCCGGTTGATATCGTTCTTAACCCGCTAGGCGTACCATCAAGGATGAACCTGGGTCAGATTTATGAGACAATTCTTGCATGGGCCGGCAGAAAACTGGGCGTAACATTCGCTACACCAATTTTCGACGGTGCCAAGTACGATGATGTTCAGGGCTGGCTGGAAAAAGCCGGTTTACCGCCAAATGGTAAAACTTACCTGCATGATGGCCGAACAGGAGAGCGTTTCTCTCAACAGACAACCGTTGGTCTCATGTACGTGATGAAGCTGAATCACCTTGTTGAGGATAAAATGCACTCTCGCTCTATTGGTCCGTACTCTCTTATTACTCAGCAGCCACTTGGTGGTAAGGCTCAGTTCGGGGGGCAAAGACTTGGTGAGATGGAGGTTTGGGCACTTTATGCATATGGGGCTGCTAATATCCTCAAGGAAATGCTTACCGTTAAGAGCGATGATGTTAAAGGTCGCTCGAAGGTATACGAAGCTATCGTTAAAGGAGAAAACCTGCCCGATGGAAATACGCCCGAGTCGTTTAACGTATTACTTAAAGAACTTCAGGGTCTTGGCCTCGAAGTAAGCATCGAACAGTAATTCGTATGTCTCAAAGAATCATATTCGAGTTTATCAAACATTTAAATATGGAGGTGGAACTTTGTCACTAACAGTAAGCGACACCGTATCCAAAGATTTTAAAGCCCTGAAGATTTCACTTGCATCGGCAGAAGCAATTCTGTCCAGATCCAGAGGTGAAGTTCTTACACCGGAAACCATCAACTATCGTACGTTTAAGCCTGAAATGAATGGTTTATTCTGCGAGAAAATTTTTGGTCCGGTTAAAGACTGGGAATGCCATTGTGGTAAATACAAGCGTATTCGATATAAGGGTATAATTTGTGACCGCTGTGGTGTTGAAGTAACCCGTAAAGCCGTTAGACGCGAGCGCATGGGGCACCTTAGCCTTTGTGTACCCGTTGTACATATATGGTACTTTAAGTCTCTGCCCAATAAAGTAGCTTATCTGCTCGGGCTTTCTTCTAAAAACCTGGATAAAATAGTTTATTACGAAAATTTTGTCGTAATAAACCCGGGTATGGCCAAAGATCTCGGCTATAAGTATGGCGACATGCTTACCGAAGAGGAGTATTACGATATTCGCAGCCAGTTGCCAGAAGAACATAGCGAACTGGACGACGATGATCCGGATAAGTTTATTGTTATGATGGGTGCCGAGGCAGTAGAAGCTATGCTTGCCCGCATCGATCTAGATAACGACGTATATAAGTATCGCGAGCAGGTTAAGACCGAAACATCCATGCTCCGGAAAAAGAAAACACTGAAGAGACTTCAGGTTCTCGAAGCTTTCCGTACGGCTAATAAAACCATCGAAAACCGTCCCGAGTGGATGGTAATGCGAGTGGTTCCGGTTATTCCACCAGAACTTCGTCCGCTGGTACCGCTTGAAGGTGGTCGCTTTGCAACTTCAGACTTGAATGATCTGTACCGCAGAGTAATTATCCGCAATAACAGGCTAAAGCGTCTTATCGATATTAAAGCCCCTGATGTAATTCTCAGAAACGAGAAGCGCATGCTTCAGGAAGCCGTAGATTCTTTGTTTGACAACTCCAGAAAGACTAACGCAGTAAGAAATAATAACAGACCTCTTAAGTCTTTGAGCGATATGCTTAAAGGTAAGAGCGGGCGTTTCCGCCAAAACTTGCTCGGAAAACGGGTCGATTATTCCGGCCGTTCGGTTATTGTTGTTGGTCCAGAGCTTAAAATGCATCAGTGCGGGCTCCCCAAAGAAATGGCTGTAGAACTTTATAAGCCGTTTGTAATTCGTCGTCTTATTGAGCGGGGCTATGTTAAGACCGTTAAAAGCGCCAAGAAAATGGTCGACAGGCGCGATGAAGTAGTTTGGGATGTCTTGGAAAACGTAATTGACGGTCACCCGGTTCTTCTAAACCGTGCTCCTACTCTCCACAGACTCGGTATACAGGCTTTCCAGCCAATTCTTATTGAGTACAAAGCTATTCAGCTTCATCCGCTTGCATGTACTGCATTTAACGCTGACTTTGACGGTGACCAAATGGCGGTTCACCTTCCCCTAAGCAACGATGCTATTTTGGAAGCGTCTACGCTTATGTTAGGTGCGCATAATATTTTGAACCCTGCCAGTGGCGGACCTATTACAGTTCCTTCACAGGATATGATTTTGGGTCTGTACTATATGACGAAAGTTGGCCCTCCTATAGATGGTGAAGGTAAACTTTTCTCTGATGCAGGCGAAGTTATTATTGCATACGACCTCGGCGTTGTTGGAATGCACGATCGTATTCGTATGCGCTTAACTACCGAAGTAGACGGCGTTAAGAAAACCGAGATTATTAATACGAATCCGGGTAGAGTCCTGTTTAACGAAATCATCCCCAATGAGCTTGGTTTCAAAAACATGACTTTCGGGAAGAAAGAGCTAAGAAACCTCATTGGCGAAGTATTCGCAAAAGTGGGTACGGCCCGCACTGCTCAGTTTCTTGATGATATGAAATACCTCGGTTTCGAAAACGCAACCCGTGGTGGTCTTTCATTTGGTCTGGCAGATATTGTTATTCCCGATGCCAAGCTAGAGCTTATCGAAAAAGCTCAGAAGGAAGTAAGGCTAATTCAGGAGCGTTACGATACCGGTTTTATCACCGATAACGAGCGCTACAATCAGGTTATCGATAAGTGGACAAGCACAACAAACCGTGTTTCTGAAACGCTTTTCAATGCCCTTAAAGAAGATAAACAAGGTTTTAACCCTGTTTATATGATGGCCGACTCCGGTGCCCGGGGTTCTAAAGAGCAGATTCGTCAGCTTGGTGGTATGCGTGGTCTTATGGCTAAGCCGCAAAAAAGTTCGCTCGATTCTGGAAGTGAAGTAATCGAAACACCGATTCTTTCTTCATTTAAGGAAGGTCTAACCGTACTTGAATACTTTATTTCTACTCACGGTGCACGTAAAGGTCTTGCAGATACAGCTCTTAAAACAGCTGATGCAGGTTATCTTACCAGACGCCTCGTAGATGTATCTCAGGATGTTGTTGTTACAGAACACGATTGTGGTACTCTTCGTGGAATTAAAATTAAAGCTCTTAAAGATCACGAAGACATCGTGGAAAGTCTTGAAGACCGTATAATCGGCCGGACCTCCATGCACGATATTTTTGATCCGCTAACCGATGAGCTTATTGTGCACTCGAACCAGCTTATAACCGAAGAAATCGGTCGTAAAATTGCCGAAACTTCTATCGAGGAAGTAGAGATTCGCTCGGTACTAACCTGTGAGACGGGGCGTGGGGTTTGCTCGATGTGTTATGGTCGTGATCTTACGCGTGGTAAACTGGTACAGGTTGGTGAGGCTGTGGGTGTAATTGCTGCTCAGTCTATTGGTGAGCCGGGTACACAGCTTACGCTTCGTACATTCCACGTTGGTGGTACAGCAGCCCGACTCGAAGCTGAATCGCAGCACAAAGCCAAATTTAACGGTAAAGTTGAATTCGAAAACCTTCGTGTAGTTACATATAACGATGGGGAAGAAGAGTTTAATGTAGTTCTTAGCCGTGCTGGTGAGCTTAAAATTGTAGAAGATACAGGTAAAGTATTAAACAGTTATAATGTGCCCTACGGTTCAGAGATGCTTATCGAAGATGGCGATATGGTAATGAAAGGGCAGCCGCTTTGTAAGTGGGATCCCTATAATGCCCGTATCTATTCTGAGATGAATGGTACTGTTGGCTTTAAAGATATTATAGATGACGTAACCTGCGCTGATGAGACAGACGCCCAAACGGGTTATAAAGAAAGAGTAATTATAGACAGTAAAGACCGCACGCTGGTTCCAACGCTGCGAATTGCTGATGGTGAGCGTTTAAAAGAAATTACGCTCCCTGTTAGAACACACGTAGTTGTAGAAGATGGCGAAAGCGTTTCTGCAGGTCAGGTTATTGCTAAAATTCCGCGTAAAGCTGCTAAGTCGAAAGATATTACAGCTGGTCTTCCGCGTGTAACAGAGCTTTTTGAGGCTCGACCACCAGCAGATCCCGCAACTGTTTCCGAAATCGACGGTGTTGTTCGTTTTGGTAATCGTAAGCGTGGCTCGCAGGAAATTATCGTGGAAAGTAAGGATGGTGTAGACAAACGTACCTACCTTATCCCACTTTCGAAGCATATTCTGGTTCAGGAAAACGATTACGTTTCTGCAGGTCAGTCGCTGTCTGAAGGTTCGATTTTACCACAAGATATTCTAAACATTCTCGGGCCATTCGCTGTACAATCATATATCGTGAATGAGATCCAGGAAGTTTACCGTCTGCAGGGTGTAAAAATCAATGATAAGCACATCGAAGTAATTGTGCGTACCATGATGCAAAAGGTCGAAATTACTGATCCGGGCGATACTATGTATCTTGAAGGTGATAAAGTAGACCGTTTTGAAGTAGCCCGCACTAATGATAATCTGATTGGTAAATTTGTAGTAACCGATCAGGGTGGCTCAGATCTTCCGCTAGGAAGTCTTCTAACCAGAAGGGAAGTGCGTGAAATAAATTCGCAGCTTATTAAGGAAGACAAGGCAGAGCTAATTGTTAGGGAATCTCAATCGGCTATTTCAAGGCCAATATTACTGGGTATTACCCGAGCCGCTCTTTCTACTGATAGCTGGCTTTCGGCCGCATCATTCCAGGAAACAACCAAGGTTCTTACATCTGCAGCAGTCGAAGGTAAATCAGACTTCCTGCTCGGACTAAAAGAAAACGTAGTTGTTGGTCATCGCGTACCAGCAGGTACAGGTATGAGAACATATCAAAACTTGATTGTTGGTGGTATGCAGCAGCGTGAAACTCCTGTTGAAACAGATGATAAAGCCAAATCTATTGCGGATATTCTCCGTGCCGAAAGCTAAAATTTAGCTTCCGGTCTAAACTGAAGGCTTTTTTTCTTCGGTACGATTTAAGCCTTCCTGCTATTTAATTGTAGCGGGAAGGCTTTTTTTATTTTAGGAAAACGCAGTTCAAAAACTAAATTTGACTTAGTAGTAATCGCAACGCACGGTGCACTTTTGAAATGAAACCTGAAAACTTAAAGTAATCTATCTAACTGAAGAACAGAGTGATACGCTTAATTAAATATTTATTTATAAATAATGCAGTTTTGGGAAACTGTCATTTTCCTTGTTTAAAGCTATTTCGGGGAATAACTCGCCGAAAATTTCATTGTCATGCCTCTTATAATTCGAATCTTGTAACTTTTTGGCAATGAAAAATCAATTCAGTTAAAAAAACTTCATATCAATAAAATAGTCATTAAATTCGCTATAATTTCGGCTTCTCATTAATAGAAAATTCATTTTAAGATTGAGGCTACTGCGATTAATCTCTAATTCGAAATTTATGTCTTCAAGCGCAAAATCTCGTATCATAAAAACAGTTACTTGCCTTCGTAAAACTTCGAGTCTTCGTGACTCCGTGGTTCAAATTTGACTTTTCGGAGCGGGCTCAAGTTTAAAATATTCTGAAACTCCCTGATAAATTCTGCATCAAATACTTTTCGCTTTGCCTTTTTAACCAAAGATGACCTAATATGAGTGTATACGATGATACCTTAATGGAGCTCTGCCGTGATATTTTTGAAGTGCGTGGAGATTTTGTTTGTAAGTTTAAACCAGATACTACGCTCTTATTGGTTAATGCGGCATACGCGAGGCAATTCAGTTGTAACCCGGATGAGATACAAGGAAAATCATTTTTAGAATTTATTCCGGAATCTCAGCACGAAAATATCAGGGATCATCTAAGTAAGCTCAGTCTTAAGGAACCTGAAAGAACCTATCAGCATCTTGTGGTTACTGACGATGGGTCTGAAAAATGGCAGGAATGGTATGATAGAGCAATATTTGATGAAGAAGGAGAGCTCAAATATTTTATTTCCGTCGGTAGGGATATAACACCTTCTAAAGAATTGGAAAATCTGCTGCAAAGACAAAATCAGTTTCAAGCAGTAGTAATGGATGTTGCTATAAAGCTGGTAAACATCTCCAGCGAAGATTTGAATGAATCCATTAACTACACACTTATGCAGGTTGGCAAGCTCGCCGAGATCGACAGAGTGTATGTTTTTAGATATGACTTTAGCGAACAGCTCATGTATAATACTTATGAGTGGTGTGCAGATGGGATTTCCCCCGAAATAGATAATCTTCAGGGCATTCCATGCGATATAGTGCCAGGTTGGGTAAATGCACATAAAAAAGGACGACTTATCCATATAAAAAATGTAGATGAGCTCGAAGACGGAAATACCGTAAAAGAGATTTTAAACGCTCAAAAAGTTAAATCGCTGATAACCCTGCCACTTGTGCACGGTAGCGAATGTATAGGGTTTGTTGGTTTCGATAGCGTCCGTTCTGTAAAGCGTTGGACCAATATGGAGCTACAGCTTTTAAAAGTGTTATCTGAGCTAATTTCGAACGCAGAGGTAAGAAAACAAAATGAAAAAGAGTTAATTCGTGCTCGCTATGAAGCAGAAGCAGCAAACCGGGCTAAAAGCGAGTTTCTTGCAAACATGAGCCACGAAATACGAACACCTCTAAGCGGAATAATGGGAATGCTGGATTTACTTTCTGCAACAGATCTTTCTTCTGAGCAGAAAAAATATGCCAAAATAATGGCGAATAGTGGCGAAACCTTACTTTCAATAATTAGTGATATTCTTAACTATCATAAAATTGAAAGTAACCAGCTCAAATTTGAGAAAGTCATCTTTTCTATCGATGAGCTTCTGTTTGAAATAAAACAAATGTTTAGCATTAGAATGGAAACTAAGAAACTAGATTTCTCTATAGATGTAGATAATGATCTGCAGATGGAATACTATTCGGGTGCAAAATTGAGGATAAAGCAGGCATTAATTAATTTATTGAGTAACTCCTATAAATTTACTCCAAAAGGCAAAGTGCAACTGTCGGTAAAAAAAGTAAGTGCCGATGAAAACAAAAATAAAATTTACATAAAGTTTACAATTGTTGATACCGGTATTGGTATAAATGATGAGGATAAGAAGAGGTTATTTCAACCTTTTTCTCAAATAGATTCATCACTTACAAAAAACTTTGAAGGCAGCGGCCTCGGTTTGGTTATTTGCAAGAATCTTATTGAGCGAATGAATGGCACAATATCTTTGGAGAGCGAAGAAGGTATTGGAACAACTGTTCAGTTTATTATTCCTCTTGAAATTTCGCTAACGCATGTGAGTAAAAGCAAAGAAGCAGAATCTGTAGCTGAGAATGAAGTTGATCATATTAATGCTAATAGAAAACCGCTGGCTATGTTGTTTGCAGATAATGAATTTAATTTCGTTTATCTGAAAAAACTATTGAGTCTTTATGATGTTGGTTTCAGGAGGGTGAAAAATATTGCTGAAGCAAACTCGGTCTTAGATGAAATTGAGGAGCATAATAAAGTATTAAACCATGTATTTATTGATAATGGATGTGGATTGAATAGAATGCTTGAAATGATCAATTGCATCAAAAACAGACTGTATTTTCTGGATTCCCGGATTTATGTTCTTGTTGGCGGAGATGAGCAGTTGGCAGAAGGGATGCTTGAAGAATATGATATATATGGCCTTATCAATAAGCCTGTAACATCAGATCAAATACGGAAAATTGTCTACAACGCAGAGACAGATTTAGCTGCAATACCCATAGACATTGAACAAGAAGGACCTTTATTAAATTTTAAGCGTGAGGGTTCAGAAGAAATTTCAGTATCAGCTCCGGATAATACCGGACAAAACAGCTCAAATCATAATCAAGAAGGGAAATACTCTGGTTTAAATGTACTTATAGCAGAAGATAATACCGTAAATCAAATGCTTATCGAGTTTATATTCAGAAAATTGGGCTGTAAATTTACAATAGTTGAAAGTGGAAGAGAAGCATATAATGAAGTTAGTAACGGTAGGTTCGATGTTGTTTTTATGGACTGCCAGATGCCGGTGATGGATGGTTTTATGGCTACCAAACTAATTCGTGAGCTGGATGACAGTAAAAAGGCATCTGTTCCGGTTGTTGCAGTTACAGCCCATGCATTGGCCGGGTATGAATCTAAAAGTCAGTCTGCGGGAATGAACGCCTATATAACTAAACCGTATCGGCTGGAAGATATTTCAAGTATTCTGGATCAGATTGTTCCGGCTTTGATTGAAAAAAATGAAAATGATATATCTAAAAAGAATACAGCCTTAGGTAGGTCGAAGTCTGATTTTTCTGCTATTGATAATTCTTCTGACCAAAATACTGATAATACAAATACGCTTGATTTTGTGCAGCTTTTTGAAAAATATGGGGGAGAATCTAAGCTAGTGAATCTACTTTTGAAGAAGTACTTTTCTGATACAGCAGAGATATTGGGGAGAATGGATATTTTGGCAAAAAAACAGGAACTTAAAGAATTAAAAGATCAAATTCATATGCTGAAAGGTTCATCAGCTACAGTCATGGCTGGTAAGATGTATATGTTGGCTCTGGATTGCGAAAAAAAAATAATGAATGAAGGTAAAGACAGCCTGCCTGATTTTATCAAAAATAAACTCCCTGCCTTTAATCACTTATTGGAAGAGATTCGTGAGTTAACAAAAAGAGTTCTAACTGAAGAGTAACTTTGCTTTTTGTAACTGTTGATATACACATCAAAAAAAAAGCTCGATTTTAAAAAACGAGCTTTTTTTGATGTGGAGTTACAAGAAAGTTTCTTAGTTATTTTGATAGCACACCAGCTTTATTTTTGGCTTTTAAAAAGACCAAAAAAACAAATTGGATCATCCTTTATCTTTATGAATATTCATTAGAAGATCTTCGGCTTCTTTTATTAAATCTTCAGCCTTTTGTTTAGCGTCTTGAACTACATCATCGCCTTGCTTTTTTGCAGAATTAATTGATGCTTTTTCATCCTTTAACTCATCTAATAGGCTGCTAAGCTCATCAATATAGTTTTGGATGCGGTAAGAAACCTTACTTCTGGTGTTGCTGCCTTTATCGGGAGCCAACATCACTGCTGTTAATGAACCTAATACTGCCCCAGTCAGGAGCCCGTAGATAAAACCTTTTGAATACTGAGCCATAATGATGTGATTTTTAATGTGAACTGGTAGAATGAACGGGATAATGTGAAATCACCCAATAACAGAATGATTACAGACTTGCTGTGGTTGAAGCCAGTGGAAATACTTGATAAATGACACTAACTATAGTAACCCGCTTGCGGCCTCTGTACACATACTTTAAGTTGATATTTCCGATTGATAGTTTCTTGTATTATAAAACGAAATTTTTGTCATCTTTGGTATAAAATAAACAGAGGCAATAGGCTTTCAAAGTTTACTTTACCAATTATGTGGCTTTACTTGTTATCATCTACTCATACCCGATTAATTGCTTAGGATAGGTTAGTATTACCATTTTTCCCTCGTTTATTTTTCCGAATGAGCAAGTAAACCTGAATCCCAAGATTTAAATGGCTTTGGTATTATTGGGTCCGGCGTAGCCTATGAACAAGTTTTTTCGAAATCTTCCTTATAGTATAGGTTGTTTAATTAAATAACTTCTTTTTCAATTCAGGAAAATAATACAACTCGCTAAACTAAAACCATAAAATATAATCGGTGTTCTCCTGTAGACAGGAGGTTTATCAGATATTTTAAACAGTCTAAAGCTGAGCTCTTTTTATTAAACGATATTTAGTAATGGATAAGCCAGCGTGGATGACCGGTACTATAAAAAGAGTAAAAATAGAAGAAAAAATAAGGCCACCAATAACCGCTCTCGCTAAAGGTGCCCATGTTTCTGAGCCGTCGCCTATACCCAAAGCAAGGGGAACCATGGAGCATACCGTAGTTAACATAGTTAGGATAACAGGACGAACCCTACGTGTAGATGATTTTACGAACGCATCTAAATAGACTTTGGGCTCCATATCGTAAGAGGTATTCTGGTTAATGTAGTCGATGAGCACGATTCCATTATTTACTACGATACCTACTAAAATAAGCATACCTATGCCGGCAGGAACGCTAAATGCGGTACCAGTAATGTATAGCATCAGATAGGCACCGAAGAAAGCCAAAGGTATTGTAAATAGAATAACGAAAGGATCACGCAGGTTTTCGAATTTGCCGCCCATTACCATATAGGTTAACAGAATTGCCGCAAGAAGGGCGAGCATAAGCTCCCGCTGACTTTCCTGCTGATCCTGGATAGAACCGGTGAATTCGTATCTGTAGCCATCTGGCAAAACAACATCCGACTCAAAAAGCTCTACAATACGACTTTGATGCGTACGCGCATCTCCTTGTACGCGAATGCTTACATCCAGCTGTGTTTCACGGTTTACCTTTCTGATGGTATTAAACCCTTCGCGACGTTCGAAATAACCTACGGCACGGGTGGTTATAGTTTGATCATCTAAACGGGCTACCTGTATTCGGTTCAAATCATTAAGGCCTCTGCGATAGCTGTCTTCAAGCCTTACTTCAATAGGAAATTCCCGCCCGTCTACCCGAAACTGTCCAACTTGTGTACCACGTGTTTGGGTTTTAAAATTATTCGCGGCTGTATTAAAGTTGGTACCAAGTCTGCTTAAAGCAACACGGTCCAGCTGATATATTATTTCGGGTAAAGAGCCAACCCTCTGGTTATCTACTGCTAATACCAGGCTATCCTGAAGCATTACGCCTTCTATGCGGTCGGATATACCCTGTAAAACGGTAACATCCGGGCCTATAAGGCTCACGGTAATATTACCCATGCCGCTGCCGAATCCGCCGCGACCACCACCACCACCAAAGCCACCCTGCTGACCAAAAACACGTACAGTTACGTCATCGTAAACCAGCTCTCGTCGAAACTCTGCTGATACTTCGTCTGTGGTCTGAGACCTTTCTCTTTGAGGTACTAAAGTTACGGTAACACGGCCGGCATTGCTTTCTCGCCTCCATCCACTTTGGCCAATGGACGTAAGGGTTGTAACCACTCGATCGTCTTCGAGTAAACGGTCGGTTATATCTCTTAAAATTTCAGCAGTTTGGGTGAGTTGAGAACCCGGCGGCAAGTTAATATCCACAATAAGTTCTCCAGTATCATTATCCGGAAAAAACTCCCCCGGGACGACCCGAAATAAAGAAATAATACCCGCTATAACGGCGATTATTACAAGGCCTGTATAACGTTTGTGTGTAAGCTGCCAGCGTAGAAAGCGGGCATACAGGCCTTCGGTTCTGCGCACTAATCTAAACATGATGCCATCTGTATCTACAGATTTGGTAGTTAAAAAGCGCGAGGCAAAAACGGGAATAAGAACAATAGAAGCGATATACGACAGAGAAATGGCAAAAGAGATAGTTAGCGCCAGGTCGCGGGCAATCTGTCCTGTAAAGCCGCTTAGAAAACCCATTGGCACAAATACAGCCAAGGTGGTAAGTGTAGAGCCAAGCAGTGCGCCCTTCATTTCATTAGTACCTGTAAGCACGGCATCAAAAATGCTGAGGCCTTTCTCAATTTTGGCAATTATATTGTCCAGGACTACGATAGAATTATCTACTAGCAGACCTACAGCCAGCGCAAGGCCGGTTATCGAAATTATATTAAGAGTTACTCCTGTAAAATACATAGCAGCGAAGGTAGCCGTCATGGAAATTGGTATACTTATAGCAACTACGGCTGCGGCTCGTATACTTCCCATAAAAAGCAACAGTATTAATGCAACTAAAGCAAGCGCTGCTAATGCAGACTGCGTGAGGTTCGAAATGGAGTTTTCAATAAACTGTCCTTCATTATTTAATACCTGCATTCGAATACCGGGCGGGAGTATGGCTTCAATATTCGGGATGGCATTAATTACATCTTGAGAAACATCGAGTGTATTCGCATCGGATTGTTTCTGAACGTCTATGGTTACAGAGTTGAGACCATTTACTTCTACAAGCGTAGTAATGTCTACGAAGGTATCTTCTGCAGAGCCAATATCTCTGAGCCGCACCGGGACCCCATCTTCTGAAAAACGTATAATCGTGTCGTTAACCTCGTCTATAGACCTGTAAATCGCCATAGCCCGAACACTGTAGCTGGTACGGCCTGCTAACAGATTTCCTACTGGAATCTGCACATTATTGGCGGCAAGTGCTTGCTCTACATCTGCTGGTACAACCCGGTGCAGTTGCATTTGCTCCGGATGAAGATTAACGTATATAGCCCGCTCAAGACCTCCTCTTGTATCAGCAGAGGCTACACCTTCTATACGTTCGATCATAGGCTCGATCATTTGTACGCTTAGCTGTCTAAGCTCATCGAGGCCTCTGTTAGATGCCGAAACGCTGAGACTCATTATTGGTCTGCGCTCCGGATCGAACTGGAAAATAATGGGCTGAGATGCTTCTCGTGGAATATCATTGCGAATGCGGTCTATTGCTTCTCTGGCATCCATTTCTACTCTTGCGGCGTTGGTACCAGGCTTTAGGCGCATCACAATAAATGCTCCTCCGCGTCTCACATTCGATTCTATGCGCTCCACACCATCAATAGATGCAATTGCGTTTTCGATGGGCACAACGAGAATACGGTTTACATCTTCTGGCGCTACATCCCTGTAGTTGGTGGAAATTGCCACCACCGGAATATCGATATTCGGTAAAAGCGTGATTTTAAGATTAAAGAGCGCAAAGCTTCCGAATCCTAAAACCAGAAGCGTAAACATAAAAACAGTTATAGGGCGCTTCAAAAGCCGGTAAATAATGCCGTGTGTATTCATAACGGGAAGTCTGTTTTTGTGCTATGGCCGTGATTCTGGTAGTGAGGTCGCAGATTCTGCAGCAGAGAGTGGGTCTGCTCTTTCTATGTCTTTTACTCCGGCCCAGTCTTTTATTGAGCTGAAAAGCAGATACAGAGATGGTACAAAGAAAAGCATTAGTATGGTTGAGGCAGTTAAGCCACCAATTACGGTTCGTGCCATGGGGCTCCAGGTTTCGGCCCCTTCGCCCAATTCGAATGCCAGCGGTACCATACAAAGGATAGTAGTCGCGGCAGTCATGATGATGGGGCGTAAACGCCTGCTGGCACCTGTTACTACGGCATCGATGCGGCTAAGACCGCGTGCTTGTAGTATTTTAATGTAGTCTATCATTACAATACCGTTATTTACTACAACTCCGGATAACAAGATCAGGCCAATAATTGCCGTTACACTAACAGGAGTACCGGTTAAGTAAAGCATTAAAATAACACCGGAAAAAGCCAATGGTATCGTAAATATGATTATGAATGGCTCAAGCAGGCTTTCAAACTGAGATGCCATCACCATATAGGCTAATGTTGCGGCTACCAAAAAGGCAATCAAGAGATAGAAAAAAGATGCCCGCTGTTCTTCTGCTGTGCCACCGATTTCGTATCGGTAACCATCGGGAAACTGGATTTGGCTTAGCTGAGCATTGATGCGCTCTGCTGCAGTTTGAAGATCTGTGCCGGCAAGGTCGGCCTGTATCTCGGTTACACGCTCCTGATTGATACGTAAAATATTTGAAGGACCTGTATAGCGCTCTATTCGGGCCAGATTTGAGAGAGGCATCCAAATGCCGCTTTCGGTTCGAATTTGAATGCGCTCCAGATCGGTAGATCGGGAAGTCTCCTGAGCGGCAAGCTGTACCGTAATATCGAACTGTAGCCCCTGATCAATAAATCGGGTGGCGTTGTTACCCCGAATAGCGTCGCTGATGGCGTTGGCAACCTGAGAGGTGCTGAGTCCGTTTCTGCTGATGCGCTCACGATCCATAATAACACGTAATTCGGGCCGGCCTTCATCTGCCGAAGAAGAAACCGCAGCGATACCGGGGGTTTGCATCATGTTCTGCATAATTACAGAAGCCAGCTCCGATTTTACTTCTGGATCGAAACCAAACAGGTTAACAATAAGCCCATCCTGTCCATCCGGATTAAGCGGGTTTTCGCGTAATTCTCTGGAGGTTGCGCCTGGTATATCCCTAAGATCTTCTAAAAGTTGAGCTACAATTTCATGCTGTCCGCGGTTTCGCTCTCTCGATGAAATTAGCTCGATTCGAATTAACCCTCTGAACCCTCCAGGAAATTCAGCACCTTCAACTCCACGCTTATCCCCGTAATCAGATACAATTAAGCGGGCTTCAGGCACGGTTTCCATTATGATTTCCTCTGCCAATACGAAAGAATTTTCTAGCTCGAAAAGGTTTACGCCGGGTTCTCTGGTTAATTCAATTACAAAGGCATTTTCATCTACCTGTGGAAAAAATTCGCCGCCAAGGCGAAGAAGAAGAGGAGTGGTTAGTATCAGGAAAATTACCGTAACAAAAACGATAACTTTATTATACGGCAAAACCCGGCTCAGCGAATTCTGATATTTCGTAGTCAGTTTCTTGAAAAATGCAGCTTCTTTATATTTATTTCCGTCGTTATCGTCGAGAGGTTGGTTGGTTTTCCCGCTTGGCTTTTTAAACAATCGCGAGGTGAGCAACGGTATTAAGGTGAGGGCAACAACGGTTGATATTGCCAGCGCAAAGGAAATGGTGAGCGCCAGGTCGCGGAATAAAAAGCCTGCAATGCCCGGTACAAAAAGTACAGGCAAAAATACCACAACGGTAGTTAAGGTAGAAACAATAATGGGCGCAGAAACCTCCTGAGCGCCTTTGACTGCGGCCTCTCTGCCTTCAAACCGGTCTTCTTTAAATCGGAAAATATTTTCTAGCACCACCACAGCATTATCTACTACGAGCCCAACCGCAAGCGTGAGTCCCGATAGCGAAATAACGTTGAGCGTAACCCCGCCAAAATCCATAATGCTGAATGTAGCAATTATGGAAACAGGTATTGAAATAGCTACAATGAGCGCGGTTCGAAAACTTCGTAGAAAAAGAAGTAGAATACAAACAACCAGACCTATAGCAATGAGGGCTGTAATATAAATGTTGCGGATTGAAAGGGTGATGAATTCCGAGCGATCCGTAAGTAAATCCAGCGTTACACCGGCTGGCAATGTACGCCTGATGTTATCCAGTTCGTTTCGAACATTGGCTGCAGTGGTAACAATATTTACATCGCTTTGCCGGTAGATATTAAGAATTACGCCTTCCTCGCCCTGTACGCGAACATTTCCTATAGGCTGTCGCACCCCATCTTCGATTTCTGCTATATCTCTAAGTCGTACCGGTTCGCCGTCGCGAACGGCTACAATTGCAGATCGTATTTCATCTACATTTTGGAACTCTCCTGTTGTTCGCAGGGAATATACCATTCGGCCTTCAACAAGTTCGCCTGCCGGTACCTGTACATTTTCTTGCCGAAGCCGCTGAGCTACCGAACCGATATCCAAATTGTATGCCAAAATCTGGTCGGTGTTCATCCAGACGTTAATTTGTCGTTCGAGACCCCCCGAGGTTTCGGCAGATGCTACACCGGGTATTCGTTCGAATCGTTGCTCAAGCTGTTGAGTGGCCAGTGTTCGAAGTTCTACCGGGCTTCGGGTGTTGGAGCGCAGAGTGAGAACCATAACCGGCTCCTGATTCGGATCATAGGCAAAAATAATGGGTTGATCGGCGTCGTCTGGAATGGCTCTTCGTGCAAAATCGACCTGTTTTCGAACATCGTTCTGGGCTACAAATAAATCAGTACCCCAGTTAAAATACAGCTTAACTACCGATGAACCCTGGCTCGAAAGCGACCGTACTCTTCGCAACCCGCTAACGCCTCCAACCAGCTCTTCCAGAGGTCTGCTTATTAACGTTTCAATATCCTCTGGCGCAACACCATCGTAGGTAGTGTAAATGGTTATGGTGGGGAAAGCCACATCGGGATACAGATTCAGATTGAGCCGCGAAAGCCCGAAAAGACCAAATCCCACTGTAACCAAGGCGAGCATCAGAAAGGTAACGGGCCTGCGAACTGCTATATCGGGAAGTTGTTTCATGTACCTGTTTGCATATAGATTGCGGGATTATCCCTGTAGTGTAGAGGAGGAGCGAGGAGCGAGGAGCGCTTGAAAAGGTTTCGTTAAGAATACCCCATCATTCTGTCGCTGCCGAGGTGGCTTCTGCAGAGGTCGTATCTGTTGTGATGGGAATATCTCCCCGGCGTGAAGGTCGCTGACTGCCTGCTACCCGAATACGGGCGTTATCTTCTAAGCCGGCTTGTCCGGTTACAATTAGTCGATCACCTTCCTGTAAACCGGAAAGAATTTCAATTCGGTCTCCTTCTTCGAGGCCGATTTCCAGAGGTCTAAGTCGTGCTACAGAATCGCCTTGTGCAATAAATGCATTAAACTGCCGGTTGATGCGAATAGAATTAGTTTCCGGATCGAGAATAGTTTGTACATTTTCTACCAGAGAATTCCGGGGAATAACAATCGAAGAAGGATTGGTGCGGGCCACAATATGGGCTTCAGCCAAACTTCCGGGTAAAATCATCTCATCTGTTTCTACCAGCGATATAACCACTTCTGCAAGGCCGGTAAGGGGGTCGAGTCCCGGGCTTATTCTCGACACAATACCCCGGGCGGTAAAGTCTCGATCTCCGGTAAGCCGAATATTTACTTCATGGTTAAGCCGAACTCTGCGCCGATCGCTTAAAGGCAAAAATAGTCTAATTTCATATCCTGCTAAATTAGATATTTCGAACATAACGGTACCGGTACTGGCCAGATCTCCGGGGCTTATATTTCGTCGTGTAATAACGCCGTCTACAGGCGACCGAACCTGAGTAAATGCCAAATTTTCACGCGATTGAGTTAGCGCTGCTCTTGCCGATTCGTACTGAGCCCGGCTATTATTATAGGCCACACGGGCGTTTTCAAGCTCCGATCTGGATGCAAGCTCGCGATCGAAGAGAGCTTCTGCCCGGGCAAAGTCGAGGCTGTCGCGCACCACGGCCGAGCGTGCCTGTGAAAGCTGCGCCTGATCTCTGGCAACCTGATCAGTAAAATTAACATCTCTCAGTTGCGCCAGCATATCGCCAACGCGCACGGTATCACCAAGATCTGCATGAATTCGGGTAACCCTTTCAGAAACCTGAGGCGATATTCTTACCCCATCTTCTGCCTGTATATTACCATAGGCGCGAACAATATCAGAAATAGAAGAGCGCTGAAGGTCCACGACCTGTACGCTGGTTCCCCTTTGGCCCTGCATGCCGGCCCATGGGTTTTGTGGGCTTTCTCCGCCTCCGCGCGAACAAGCTCCTGCAATCAGAAGCATCAGAATAAAACAACCTATTTTTTTCACATTATCCCAGATAAGAATTCTCAACTATAATTAATTAATCGAATATCAAAAAAAGATCTTAAATAACTGCTAACAGTCTCATTAATCGGTTTCGCCAGAAAGTGACAATACGGACCGCGTTACTTCAATCTGTTAAGACGCAATTATAAAGAACTTGTTCAGCTCATTATCAGTACTTTAATTTCTTTTACATCATGAAGTTTTTGTAACAGCTTTTAAAGCTTTTGCCAGGCTCTCTTTTAGCTGCCTTATTTATATCGCTTTTATGAGTCGGGGCTTGCGGCCTTGAATAAAAAAACAGACGTTTTCCGAAGCTCTTTAAGTAAAGGAAAAAGATTTAGCATGTCTTTTGGGTGTTATAATCAGAAACCGGTCTCTGAATGTATTTTTAAAAGATATCGGGGCATTTTTTCCCTTCTGATGTTTCATTCCGAAATAAATAATCCTAAAAAAGTGCATTTGTTTACTGTTCCAATGATGTATTCGAACATGACGACAGTTTGTTAAAGACCTCATCTACCATTGATACTCAATGATTTAAAAGATTTATTTATATGGTCGTTAACACGCTTTGAGGTTTCATAGTTGCATTTATTTCAATAGATTTTGATGTTCTGTAAACCAAATACGCCGTATTTTTTTTTGCCGCAGCAATTGACTCGCCATAAGAAGAGGGAGTTTTTAATCGTCTGACTAAGGAAAAATTCGATTATTTTGCAAACAAGCTTGTTAAGCTTACTACAGCATTCAAATTTAAGCTCGTTTTTTGTTTGTACTGAATATAGCCGGGATTTGAAGTTTCAATTATTTTGGCGTTAGTTTAGGCTTCGGCCGATTTTTTTGTAAATCTGCTAGCTAATGAAGGGCAATTGATTTTAAAAATGGTATCAAAAACTTTTTTATGAAGTCGTTTTCTAATGTTTGAGTCCAAAAAATACTCGTTAAGTGGTCGGTATATTATTTTAAAGGCGCCAAAATAGTAGCTTAACAAATTGAGCATGAATAAAATTTACACCCTCGAACTGTATTACAAATCATTATCTGATATTAGCAGATAGATTTAGTGAGTATAATCCGATTACTCGTTTTCCGACTAATTACTTATGGCTATATAATTCATAATTCCAAAAAAGAACTTCACCAGACTTCATACACTTTGGGTAAGAATTGCAACAATTGGATTCTAAGTATTTGTGTTTTGGATGTATTTACTCATGAAACACAATAAAAGAAGGCTTTGCAGAATCACTCTTTTGCCCGTCTTCTTCCTTGGAGCAAAAATGGTAGGTTTTTCAAAGCCTTCTAAAACTGGTTGTTTTTATCAGCGACTATTTCCTTTATTTTTAAGAACAATTATCACAACGTAGTTTCTTGGGTTCGGTTTAACGTATTTAATAAGTGCGGTTTTTCCATTTTAGTCATTAAAAACCGGCAAACCGAAACGGATGCTATGTAATTAATCCCGTAAAATCAGACCAATTTTTAATATGAAATTTTTTATAGACAGTGCCGACCTAACAGAAATTAAAGAAGCCGAAGCGATGGGAGTGCTCGACGGGGTTACTACAAACCCTTCGCTTTGTGCAAAAGTAGGCGTGCGCGACTTTGAAGGGCATGTTGCAAAAATATGCGAAATGGTAGAAGGAGATGTTTCTGCCGAGGTGGTATCTGTTACGTATGCAGAAATGCTCGAAGAAGGCCGCAGGCTTGCCGCTATTGCAGATAATGTGGTAGTAAAGGTGCCGCTCATTAAAGACGGTATTAAGGCGATTAAAACTTTTTCTGAGGAAGGCATCCGTACCAATTGTACGCTTTGCTTTTCTTCTACACAGGCGCTGATTGCCGCAAAAGCTGGCGCAAGCTATATTTCTCCTTTCTTGGGCAGATTAGACGATATCTCTACCGATGGGCTGCAGCTAATCGAAGATATCGTAACTATATATACAAATTACAGCTTTCAGACCGAAGTTTTGGCAGCGAGCATTCGTCACCCAATGCATGTTGTGGAGTGCGCAAGGTTGGGAGCCGATGTTGCTACCATGCCACTCAGCGTTATGGAAGGACTGCTTAAGCATCCTCTCACCGACTCCGGGCTGGAAAAGTTTTTGTCTGACTGGGATAAGCTTCAGGCCTCTTTGAAGTAGTATTTAAAGTCCAAAGCTGCGTTTAAAATGCATCTGAGCTTAATTGGTTCAGATGCATTTTTTTAGCGGTTTATCCAGCTGTTTTGCCGATAGTCTGTAAATCTTACCCGGGTTAGGTCAGTGGTTCGGTCGAGTAGTCTTCTGGGAGGGTTTCCGTTTAAGGAACAGCTGATGTCAGCAAATATGGGTCCGTTATCATAGGCTTTACTTAATACATTGGCATACTGCAAAATCATGTGCGGACGAGAAACCATTACATCATGCTGCCATTCCCATAGTTTATAACCTCTGGGAATGGCTTTAAGCTCCTCCTTTTCAAAATCCCAGGTGTAAAACTGATCGGTGCAGCTTTTGGTACGAAGCTTCATTTGCCACGAAAAGCGATGGCCTTCTTCGGTCCAGCTGGGGTTGCCCGGTATCGTAAAATGACGAAGCGGCACGACGATCTGAAAAAAAAGCCAGATCGAAAAGAAAACCATCAGCCCGGGTTTGATGTAATCTGCAGGGGCAGAACTTTTGGTGATGAGTTCTGATTCTTGGGGCACAGTCTCATCGAAAGCCGAAAACAGCATCACAAATACCAGGCCGGTTACAAGAAATGGCACGGCACTTATTCCTTCATGAAAAAAAAGCGAGCTGAACCCACCGGCCAAAAAGAAAATCGTATAAATACCTTTCACGGCTGTAGTTGATGCCATGAATTTCTTGCGCACGGCTTCGGGCCAGCCTGCACGGAAATATAAAACCAGCGACGCAATCATAAACCACGGGAATATCCCAATCTGAAAGAGCCGGTCGTTCATTAAATGAAAGCCGAGCAGGATAATTGCCATCCAACTGCGGGTTTTGGGCAAAAGAAGTAACGGAAGAGCAACGAGGTCTATAATCAGTCCGCTATAGCTGAAAATAAGAGCAATGCTCTGCTCCGCGAAAAACGGACCCAAAACGGGAAAATCTGTAACTTCGGGCAGCCATATATTCATCGGAGCGCCGTTTAGCCAGTCGGTGTTAATTTTAGCAATGCCGCCAAAGAAATAAACCAATCCAATTTGAAGCTGCAGCAAAAGTACATAACCAAATGCAATGGTATTTTTTGCACTCCGATTTTTAATGGAGTAGCAGCGGTCTGCCGGAATAAAAATGAGCAGCAGGTTTATGATGAGAACGAGATACTCATGGTTTAGATAATGCGCTTGCTCGAGCAGAAAAAAGTACAGCTGTATAATAAATGCGGCTGTGGTCGCCATACGGAACAGAAATCCCGTAATAATGCAGAATGCGCAGCCCAGCAAAATTACGAATAACCCATAAAGTACGGGCTCGGGAAATGCCTTCACCCAGCTAAAAAAGCCGTAGTAAAAATTAAAGTCGGGATATACCCAAAGCCAGGGTATGAGTCCGCTCGTTAAATAGGTGACTGATTTCCAGGCCAAAACTGCGCCAAACAAGATTCGGAACAACCCCAGACTCGAGGCCGATACCTGCTTGTTACACAATTGGCGGAAGTAATTTAAATCGTAGCGGATCATCGATCGGATGTGTTTTGTAAGATTACCTTTAATACAAGTCTTCACCCTGTTTTTTTTTGAAGCTTAAAAAACCGTTAGATAATAATACAATACCGTCATTTTGGAAAGTCTATGTTCTGCCCCATAGCGAATACGGTAAAATTTGGCTTCCGTTAAGTCTTTTAGCCTGTATTATTCATTAAAGACTTTGGTGAAAAATCCAGGCTAAAAAAAACTGCCTCTCGATTTTCTAATATCGGAGGCAGTTCGTAAGACTTTAGAGCAATCTGAATTACCGATTACCCAATTTCGCCGGTTAGCAGTTTTTCAGCGATTTTAGATGAGGAAAGCACACCGGGCAAACCAGCTCCAGGATGCGTTCCGGCACCTACGAAATACAGATTGCTGCATTCTTCGCTGCGGTTGTGCGGCCTGAACCATGCCGATTGTGTGAGCAATGGCTCAACCGAAAAAGCAGAACCTTTAAAGCTGTTAAGGTCGTTCTGGAAATGCAGCGGATCTATGTAATGCTCTGCCACAATATTTTCTTGCAAGTCGGGAAGATAATTGTCTTCCAGAAACTGCATAATGGCGTCTCTGTACGGCTTGGCGGCTTTTGTCCAGTCTGTGCCGGAGTCGAGGTGAGGAACAGGAGATAGCACATAAAAAGACTCGCAGCCTTCCGGCGCGATGGTGTCGTCGGTAATTGTAGGCATATGCAGATACAGAGAGAAATCTTCGGATAGAGTTTTCTCGTGGAAAATATCTTTTAAAAGCGCCTTGTAGCGTTCGCCCAATATTATATTGTGATGTTTCAGGTCGGTGTCGAGATAGCGTTTCTTTGTACCGAAGTAAATCACAAAAAGAGACATGCTATAGTGCATGCGGTCTAGTTTTTTGTTGGTATACTTGCGGCGATGTTCTTCTTTAATCAAATTGCGGTAGGTGAAAGGTACATCTGCGTTGGAAACAACCGCATCTGCAGGAACAAGGGTACCATTTTTAAGACGAAGCCCCTTTGCCTTTTTGTTCTCAATTAAAATTTCATCTACTTCTGTGTTTAGATGAACTTTGCCTCCAAGATCTTCAATTAGCTGCACCATAGCACTAACAAGTGCTCCGGTTCCGCCCATTGCATAGTGTACGCCCCATTCCCGCTCTAAATAGTGAATCATTGCGTAAATAGAGGTTGTATCGAAAGGGTTGCCACCTACAAGTAAGGGGTGAAAAGAAAAGCAGCGTCTCAGAAAGTCATCTTTTATAAATTGAGAAACGTAAGAATACACGCTTTTATAAGACTGAAGCTTAATAAGATCGGGAGCAACCTTTAGCATGTCTGTAAACTTTAGGAAGGGCACATCGGCCAGCTCGGTAAAGCCTTTATCAAAAATCGCCTTTGTGGTTGCAAGGAAGTCAAGGTACCCTTGTTTGTCATCAGGATTCCACTTTTCAATTTGATTTAAGGTGAATTCCTCCTCGCTGTTGTAGTCGAAAAAGCGTCTTTCGTGGTTAAAAATTCTGTAGTAGGGCTGGCAAGGAACAAATTTGATGTAGTCTTCGCGCTTTCTCCCGGCAGCTTCAAATATATCGTCGAACATAAAAGGAGCCGTAAGAACAGTTGGGCCTCCATCAAATTTAAATCCATTTACTTCATATACATAGGCCCGTCCTCCGGGTTTGTCTCTCTTTTCAAACATCTCTACCTCAAAACCACGGGTTAGTAAGCGAGCAGCTGCACCAAGCGCTCCAAATCCGGTTCCGATGACGGCTATTTTTTTACTCATTTCAAAAAATCTTATGATTCGGTTAGTTAAAATATTTTCAATTTGTTCAATTGCTTGTGCCAATAAGTCTCTGAAGAAGTACTACAGATTATATTGTCTCCGTTTAATGGCTTAATGGTTACAAAATATATGTAATATGCAATCTATTTGTAATTATAGGTCTGTGCAAAGATATTTATATTTATTAAGCATTACTTTGAAAGTATACTCTATAATGATATTTATCTACACGTTTTTGCTTCATTACAAGAAGGCTTTGCAAAACCATTCTTTTTCCTGCCTACTTGAGGCAAAAAGAAAATCATCAAAAACTTAGCCTGTAATCCGGTTTAGTTTTTTACTTCGGCTTCAAAAATAAAAAACAGGAACTTATTCATAGCCTTCTGTTAGCTAATGAATAAATAACATTTCGTTATGACAGACAAAAACAATTAAACCTGCAAACAAAACAAAACGTTTAATTACGGCTTTACTTTATGCGAGATTGATCCGGTTGATGAAAACAAAATTAAGCAAATATGGTACTTCAATTCGTTTTTTCGCGCGGATGTTGTTATAATTGAGAAATATGGCCACACATTACTCTTTTTTAAAAACTTTGTAAGATCAATCTTAGACTAGTGTTATGTCTTATGGTTTCAGGGCAGGGGCGTTAAAAACGAACGAAGCAAGAATCTTTATTAAAGATTCTTAAAATAGAGAAGGCCTCATACACTGAGTAAAAAAAATAAAAGCAGATAAAGAGAAAACAGACCGGGTGTGTAATTTAGTTTGTTAACTCCATAATTTAGAAAAAGCAGACGAGATATTGCTTTTTTGGCTTTAAAATCATAGCTAAACTGCTATTTACAACTATGTACTAAAATTTATCACACGTTCAAACTCTTAATGTGTAAGTTTTGCTATAGAATGAAGTCGGCTGATCGCCTTAAAGCTTATTTACAAATTACAAATCAGTATTTAAAAAAAAATACTAAGTCAAGTCGGTCTTCTATTTTGCATTTTGTTCAGATGGCGTGTATATCTCATAATCGTCAAAAACAACCTTTTTCAGGGCTATAATGGTTCTCGCTGATTTGATAAATAATGCTTTCAAAGAAATTACGGATCTGCTCAGTTCCTGTTTTGGTGATACTGAGGCTGCTCGATCCCCGTATTTCTTCTGCTTTAACGAAAAGGACGATCTGCTGTTTTCTAGCCCTTCTTTACTCAATAGATGCCATGCTGGTAGTGCTAATAAGCATAAAATAAAGGATATCCCATTTGATCCTGAAAATAATTGGGATTCTCGAAAAGTATTTGAAAACATTCAAAAAGGGGAAGTATTACGGGAAGCAGGATTATTTAGATTCGATATTGAGCCTTCGCCTGCTGTCTTTAATTTCTCAATTATCCCAAACTCGGCTAAGGTAACAGGGGCAGACTCCGAAAAGATCATTTTATGCTCGGTAGTTAAATCGCCTGACAAACTTAAGACTGTAAAAAAGTCTTCACGACCACTGCTTTGCCTCATTAATAGGGAGTGTGGGTTACAATGGACAAACCCGGCATTTTGTAAAATTACAGGATATTCTGTTGAGCAAAAAACCGAAAACATTCTATTGGGATATCTTGGTGAGTATGCGCAAAGCCAACTACTTTGGATATTAGCCGAATTTGAGAGTAATCCCGATCCGGACTCTGCCAGAATGTTTTATGGAAAAGTCAAGACAGAAGACAACAATTTTATAGTGGTAGAGTGGTCTGTTAAACGGTTCATGTCTAAAGAGAGTGCGCTACCCGGCTTATTTCTGGTAGAGGGTTTTCTTACCGAGACTAATAAAGGGGATGAAAATGTCTTTGAAGAAAGAGCTATATCTGATTTGTACAAGCTAATCGATTTCTACGATGAGATGCTTAAAACAATAGATACAGAAATTGTGGCCTTCGATTCCAGCCACAGATATATGTTCGTTAATAAAAAAGCAATTCAAAACGATGAAATCAGAAAATGGATTATCGGACGTACAGATTTTGACTACTGCGAATACAGAAATAAGCCCGTAGAAATTGCTGTAAGGCGCCGTGAATTATTCGATAAAGCCGTTGAGGGCCAAAAATCCATCACCTTTGAAGACGAAGTTCAAACGGGCAATGGTGAAAAACGTGTAATGATGCGTACCCTAACCCCATATTTTAATGATAAGGGAGGGCTGCGCTTCATACTTGCTTATGGGACCGATATAACTCAAAAAAAACAAGTTATGGAGCAATTAAGGTATGCTAAAGATAAAGCTCTTGAAGCAAATAAGGTAAAATCTGAATTTCTGGCTAACATAAGTCATGAAATTAGAACGCCAATGAATGCAGTAATAGGCTTTGCAGACCTGTTGGCCCTGGAACTGCAAGATAGTCGCCATCTGTCGTTTTTAGAGGCCATTAAATCAAGTGGTAAAAACTTGCTTCATATAATTAACGACTTACTGGATTTATCTAAGATAGAAGCCGGTAAACTTGTGATTGAACCTAATAAAACGGATATACGAAAGGTTACTGCTGAGATAACGCAATTATTTAGGCTCGAAGCGAATAAAAAGGGAATAAAATTAAGTATGCATGTTGCATCTGATGTGCCAGATATATTCTATGTTGATGACGTGAGATTAAAACAAATACTTATTAACCTTTTGGGTAATGCGATTAAGTTTACTAAAGTGGGGAGTGTAAATATTGAAGTAAGACCCAATAACAGAAACTTTTTTGGGCTTTCACGAATATTGTTCATTGTGAAAGACACCGGTATAGGAATTCGTAAAGAGTATCTCACCAAGGTCTTTCAGTCATTTGAGCAAGAAAGTGGGAGTATAACGCGCGAGTTCGGTGGAACTGGTCTGGGCCTGGCAATTTCAGCAAAGCTTGCAAAACAAATGGGGGGGCAAATAATTGTTAGTAGCGAAGCTGGTATTGGCAGCGTATTTACTTTATCACTTCCAGATTCCTTAGTTCAAAAAGAAGAAGGCTATCTAAGCACATTTAAAAAAGAACACCAGTTGGAAACAGAATTTTCATTAATTGAGTCTGATAAAATTTTAAGAAGTGAATTTTACTCCGATTTCAAAAAAAATGTTGACCAATTGCCTCCCGCTTTAAGAGAAAAGCTCATTTCTGAAGCGCTGCCAGCTGTTGAAAACCTGAAAACTGGTTTATATTTGCCAGATATGCAGTTATTGATTAAAAACCTGAAAGACATTGGCCTAGAAGCGGGAAATGAATTCTTTATAGTTTTTGGAAATGAGTTAAACCGGGCATTTAAAGAAATGGAACTCGAAAAAATACTATCTCTATTAATGGAATTCAGCGATATTCTGGATGAGCTTAGCCATTAAAAATAGTTTTAAAAGCCTACATGTAGGAGGGGGCAGGTAAAAAGTCCCGGTATTATTTGAGGAATTATATCTAATAATAAATTTAGTTTATTAATAAAGTATTTTTTGCTTCAAAAAATAGTATTTTCAGTTCAGATTAACATCGGTAAAAACTTTAAGAAAAAGTAATTACTTACAAACAGCTTAGTAAAGATTTTGTCGTTGAGAAAGTTTTTATGAAGGATTTCTACCAAATCTTCTCTTTTTGGTGTATTTGAGGCTAAGGTCCCGAGGTATTGACGTATTGGGGCTTAAAATAGTAGACTGGCAAAAGCGTAGTTTTAAAAAGTTTCTGAAGAAAAAATGTTGTGGTAGCAGAATAACAGAGCAGAATTTAAAAGTAGGCATGCTGTTATGTGCCACGAAACATACGCTTTAATGAAATTAATTTATAGTCTCTCATAAGTTTAATCTCATATTTTTGATAGGTTTGTTGTAGTTATAATAATCGCTTAAGAACTAGTCGGATACTAAAAATTTAGATACAATTAATCTCGCGTTCGGCATATTATATTTTAGTTTGTGCCATAATTATCTATAATAATTGACAAATATGTCTGAAATTGTATTTTGGGTTGGAATCATTATTGTTCTATACACGTACGTGGGATATGGATTTGTGATTTCGGTGATGGCAGCTTTATTTGGTAAAAAAAATAAGCTCACAGAAGCCGAAATTGCAGCATATGAGCCCGCCGTAACTTTAATAGTGGCAGCATGGAATGAGGCCGACTGGATTAAGGCAAAAGCAGAGAATATGCATCAGCTCGATTATCCTGTTGATAAAATGGAGATCATTTTTTGTACCGACGGGTCTGATGATGGCACTCCTGATTTACTTAGCGCATACCCCGGGTTTAAAGTGCTTCATAAACCCGAAAGAGCCGGAAAAATTGCGGCAATGGAACGTGCTGTAGAACATGCCAACAACGACATACTAATATTTTCTGATGCAAATGCACTGCTTAACCCTGAAGCGGTTCGTAATATTGTTAAGCATTATGCAAATAAGGAAATAGGAGCTGTTGCCGGAGAGAAGAGAATAATAATGGGAGAAGAAGAGGCGGCAAGCGGCGCCGGTGAAGGCATTTACTGGAAGTATGAAAGCTACCTAAAAAAGAAAGACTTTGAGTTTTATTCTGTTGTAGGAGCCGCCGGTGAACTTTTCTCTGTGCGAAAAAGCCTGTACGAAGCTGTAGAACCAGATACGCTGCTCGACGACTTTATGATTTCACTACGGGTTGCGGCTAAGGGCTACAGGGTTGCTTACGCCCCGGATGCTAACGCTAGTGAAAAGCCCTCTGCACATGCAAGCGCAGAAATGACGCGTAAAATTAGAATTGCGGCAGGAGGTATTCAATCGATAGTTAGGCTCAGGCATTTGCTTAATCCATTCCCAAATCCAAAGCTATGGTTTCAGTATGTCTCGCACCGTGTTTTACGATGGACACTTGCACCACTATTGTTGCCTGTACTGTTTATATTTAATGTGTATCTTGCCTTCTCTGAAGGGCAAATCTACCAGCTGATTTTAGCTTTACAGCTACTTTTTTATTTTTTTGCACTTATGGGTTACATGTTGGAAAGAAGAAAAATAAAGTTGAAAATTTTCTTTATTCCATTTTACTTCATTATGATGAATACAGCAGTATATTTAGGTTTCAGACGCTATATAAGACGAACGCAATCTGTGAACTGGGAGCGTGCACAGAGGGCGGTCTAAATAATTAAATCAAGCTATTATTATGAACTGTTTGATTGTCGATGACGAACAGTTATCCAGAGATATTCTGAGAAAACTTGTTGACAAAACACCCAATCTGGACTTAGTTTCCAGCTGTGAGAGCGCTATCGAAGCAATTTCGTTGCTATCGAAGCAAAAAATAGATCTTGTTTTTCTGGATGTGGAAATGCCCGAAGTAAGCGGCATAGACTTCCTTAACTCTTTGAAAGACAAACCTCTTGTAATCTTTGTGACCTCAAAAGAAGAATATGCCGTAAAAGCATTTGAGCACGATGCCGTAGATTACCTTTTAAAACCACTTGATTACCCCCGTTTTCTAAGAGCGGTTTCTAAAGCAAAAGATATTTTTGAAAGCCGGCAAACAGTACAGGATGGTATGAACCACCTTTTTGTTAAAAAAGATAATCAGCTCGTGAAAATTCGTTTTCATGATATCCTTTATATAGAGGCAGCAGCAGATTATATGGTTATATTTACCGATAAAGAGAGATTTATTGTACATATAACTATGAAAGCCCTTGCAGACAGACTGCCCAAAAAAGATTTTATAAGAATTCACCGTACATATACTGTACGTCGCGATAAAATTGAGTCTGTAGAAGATAATTCTGTCTTAATTGGTAAAAGAGCGATACCCATTGGAGGCTCTTACAAAGAAAAACTTTTTCAGTCTCTTAACTTGCTGTAAAAAATATTCTGCATTTAATATAAGTACTTAAGCTAAGAATCCAGGCTACTAAACGATATATATGCTGTTTGCCTAAACCAATTATTGGGAAACAAAAGGCTTATAAGATGAATCGATACGCTTTGCTATTATGATGAAGTGTTTGTAGATGCTATATTAATACTAATGTAGTTCCTTATTTAAGCACGGATACTTTCACAATACTGCTCATCAAAGACAGATATGTAATGGGTGTTATGTTTATAGTTTCTTTCGAAAACATATAGAAAACATATAAGAATCTGGAAGAGTTCTCACCATACATTTATTTTATCGACTGATTGCAATACTTCATCGAATCGGGTTACGCTACAACTGAAATACCCTATATTTTAGATCAAAGTTGAGATGTATATAGCATCTGCAATCCTGATAGTCGATACTTTGCAGAGTTGCAACTTAATGATCAATCCCGGCATACAGACAAGAAATTTAAAAAAGGTTTACCATGAATAAAAGAATTCTACTAAGCATAACAGCTTTTGCATTAGCAGCCTTACTAGCTGTCTCTTGTTCGAGTGGTCCATCCGGTAGTAATAATGAGGAGGGCTTCAACAACATGAGAGTACCCAATAACTTTAATTATGAGACAACCAGAGATTTTGAGTTTGTAATTAATAGCAATTCAGGATCTCAGCCAGCGGTTGTATCCATATTAACAGCACACCCTTCAGAAAGTGGAAGAGTAATGAAGCGTGTTTCTTTGAAATCTGGTAGTGCTGAAACCAAGGTTAATATCCCTACTTATTTAGAAGAAATTTGGATTGCTTCTAAGTTTGGCGCTGACATTACGCAATACCAGGCTGTTCCGCTTTCAGGAAGCAGAATTAACGTATCTGTTTCTAAGTCTGCCTTGAACAGCGGCACACAGACCATGAATGTTCCAGATCCTGTAAGCTGTACGACTGGCTGTACAACCACGCTTGGAAACATGGCCGGTGGAAGTATCACAATAAATAATGGTGAAACTGTTTGTGTTCCCGAAGGTGTATCTTTACAAGGTGTTACGGTAACGTTTAATGGCGGTAGTTCAGAATTTAAAGCATGTGGTAATGTGAGCTTCCAAAACGTAAATGTTAATGGAGGTGCTGTTTCGACTATAAAAATCGGTGAAACCGGAGTCCTTTCTTCGCAGGCAATTAATCTGAATAATACATCTGCCTATTTGTTAAATCAGGGTGTTTTGAATTATCAGTCAAGTGTTGGTTTGGGCTACAAGCTGGAGAATATGGGAATTTTAAATGCTCCTGGCTTAAATGTGAATAACGGCGCGGAGTTTATTAATCACAATCAGGCTAATATTTCCGGCAATTTTAATAACTCGAATCTTTTTACGAATAATGGTCGTCTTGAAGTAGCCGGCAATTTCGCTAATAACTCTAATTCGCTAACGGTAAATAATTGTACCATAATTGTATCGGGTGATTTTGACCAAAACTCTACCCTAGATAATAATTCTTACATTGAGGTAACCGGCAGAACCACTGCTAATGGTAGTACAAATACTAATTTTGGACCTGGTGGTCTCTTAGAAACTACTGACCTCACGGTTAACGGAGATATAAACGGTCCTAACTCGGCTTATGCAAGAATTAACGTTGCCCTTCGCACCGTAATTAATGGTGGCGGATCCATTAACAATTTGATGGATATTTGTGATGCGTTTGGAATAGATCGCAATAACGGTACAATAGGAAGTGGAGTTACTTACTGCGATGCATTTATACCACCATCGAGCTGTAACCCGGGTGCAGGCGACAATTCCGGTAGCGATTCCGATGGGGATGGTGTACCAGATGATCAGGATGAGTATCCAGATGATCCGGATCGCGCGTTCAATAATCCATATCCGGCAGCCGGAGTTTTTGGAACACTTGCTTTCGAAGATCTGTGGCCAAGTCTTGGCGACTACGATATGAACGACTTAGTACTTGATTATCATATTAATGAGGTAACGAATGCCTCAAACGGAATAGTAGATATTGAATTTATCTTTGTAATCCGCGCGATTGGTGCGGCATTAGAAAGCGGCTTTGGTGTAGAGCTTCCAGTACCTTTTGGTAGCGTTGCGAGCGTTACCGGTACACGTACTCCAAAAGGGCTGGTTACACTTAATGGTAACGGCACAGAAGCAGGTCATAGCAGAGCAGTAATCATAATGACAGATGATTCAACCGAAAATATCGGTCGTTTTGTGAATACTCAAAATCCTGCAAATCATGTTCAGGAAGACACCATCAGGGTATCGGTAACCTTTAACAGCCCGGTTACCCGCGAGCAGCTTGGTACGCCTCCGTACAAACCATTCATATTTGTAAAAGAAGATCGTACGCATGAGATTCACCTGCCAGGTATGTCACCAACTGCTTTGGCAGATTTGTCGAGACTTGGTACTCGCGACGACGACTCCAGACCTTCGCAAAACCGCTACTTTAAGAGTAGAAATAATTTAAACTGGGCTATTAATGTTCCGGTTAGCATTCCATACCCGCTCGAGTCGGTAGATAAAACCTTGGCATACCCAAATTTTAGAAACTGGGCAGAATCAGGTGGATCTGCGAATCCAGATTGGTATCTGGACCTGCCGGGCAACAGGGTGGAGAATCTGCTTTATATTAAGCCGGGTTCCGGAGACGACGAGTAACAATTAGAATTAGTTATACTGCAACAAGAATTATGTGCAGTAGTTTAGTGACTAGATAAAAAACAGTTAGGCGACATCTCTACTCAGGATGTCGCCTAATTCTGTAAATCAGACATATTCCTAATATCAAATAAAGCCGGTAATTCTTACATTACCAGATTGACAAGCCTTAAGAAGTTCCAAAAGTGGTAAAAAGCTAAATGATAGCTAAGAAACCGGATCATTATAGAATAAAATCAAATAGAAGTCTCAATTTCATTGAACAGTAAAAAGATGCCTTTAAATTGTAGGTGTAAAGCTGTAATCATTGTCTGAAAAGGTACAAATTGTAGAGCATGCCGTAATTGTTGGATACTTAGTATACTCAAAAACATATATGTGTAGCAGCATATATCTAAAAAAATACGCTCCGAATATTTGACCGAAGGAATAATTGGATTGAAATATGAGTTTCGGTACAGCAGTAAATAACGTGTTTATATTTATTAAATGAATTAGGCAAAGACTAAATTCAACAAAAGTGTTTCTAGCTTTATAAAAAGATTGGGTATTTGACTATATGGTTACCATTAAGTTGTTAATTAGATTATGAAATTTGACTCAAGCCTGCTCACCAAAGTTCCGGCGCTCTATAAAATGTTATCTGATGTAAGTAACATTAAGTTAAGCCATGAGGAATTTGCGATCCGCCTTCAACAAATTCTGGAACACATTGGAAGCCACATAGAAGCTTCCGCTTTAACAATTTACATAGTCGACTACAACGAAGATGCTGCTAAGACTGTAGCACCGGAAGACAAAGTAACCGGTACAGAAGAGACCGCCAATTACTATTTCTCGCAATTAGTATCGTGGAAAGCAGGTAATGAAGGGCGCAAAAATAAAGACGCTCAAATGATTCCTGTTAATCCTTACTACGAGAGATGGTTTGCAGAGTTCAAAGAGAATAAATGTGTATATGGGCAAATCGATACTTTCCCTGATGTAGAGCAAGAACTCTTGCATGCTTTACATATAAAGAGCACCTGTATGCTTCCTTATCTAAAAGAAGGTAAACTTGCCGGTTATATTGCTATAGACAACTGCGTGCACATTGCTACTATAGCAAAATCATTTATGGAAAAACCGGGGGAAAGTATGCTCGGCTGGATTTTCCCCATCATAAATAACCGGTACGAAATTGAAGAGTCTGAGAAGCAAAAAGCCCTATTGCAAACACAGCTGCAAAATAAGAATCAGATACTCGCTAATCTGAGCCATGAAATTCGTACACCCATGAATGGAATTGTGGGTTTAGCAGAACAGCTCGAAGATTTGGAAGACGATCTAAGTAAAAAATCTTTTCTGGAATCAATTAAACTATCTGCAGCAAACCTGATGGAAGTTCTCACAGGAATAGCTGAGTTTTCAACATCAGAGCACGATCCGGATTATCTCACAAAAGATATTATTCATCCTGATGAAGATATAATTCCCATTTTAAATGCCTACCACGAAAAAGCAACCGAAAAAGGCTTAAAATATACCTACCAAATCTCCGAACAGCTGCCGGCTGTATTTATATCCGATTATCAAAAGATCAGAAATATTATTAAGAATCTGCTTGATAATGCGATTAAGTTTACTAACGAAGGTGAGGTTAAAGCAAAGATTTACTGGAAGGAAGAAAGTAGTCTTTTATGTTTTAGCGTTCAGGATACAGGAATTGGTATTTCCAAAGATAAACAAGACTATGTATTTGAGAAATATGCCCAAATAGAGCAGGGATTTACCCGCTCGTATAGTGGTATAGGTTTAGGCTTGAGTATTGTAAAGAATACAGTATCTTTGCTAAATGGTACACTTGAACTCGAAAGTGAGCTTGGCCATGGAAGTTGCTTCGAAGTTACGCTTCCTGTAGATGTAGCCGATGATTCGAAGTTCTCCAATACTACAATTACGCATGAGTTACTACAAAATCTAAGATTTCTGGTTGTTGACGATCACCCTATTAACAGAAAAGTAGTTACTACTATTTTGAAAAAATGGGGATCATCTTATGATGTAGCTAAGAATGGGCTCGAAGCTGTCGAGAAAATGCAGCAAGAAGAATTTGATATAGTTTTGATGGATATACAAATGCCGGTAATGGACGGCTACGAAGCGACCCGAAAGATTCGGCATCTTTTGGGTGATAAAGTCACTATATTAGCACTAACTGCATCAATTCTTAAAGAAGATGAAATGCAATGCCTTAAATCGGGCATGGATGGTATAATTAGAAAACCATTCTTCCCCGACAACCTTAAGTATTGGGTTCAGCAGAAAAAAAACGGTACCACTTTAAAAACCGATTTTATTGTATCGTCAGATATGGAAGTTGCGCCAGCTCGCCATACCAACAATGCTTCGGAAAATTCAGAAATTATTATGGTAACAGATTTAGCTTATTTGCGGGAAATTTCAGATGGGAATAAAGAGTTTATGGATGAAATGATAAACTTGTTTATTGATCAATCTGTAGATCATATGGATAGCCTGAATGAGGGCGTGGACAACCAAAATTTCGATGCTATTGCAAAAGCTGCTCATAAAATGAAGCCTGTATTAGGCTATGTAGGTATAGATCCGGAAGCATCACATATCAAAGAAATAGAGAGTCTGGCCAAATCGGAGTCTGATATTAACTTGATAAAGCAACATATTATTAAACTTTTTGAGATTATAAATAAGGCTAATGAAGAATTGGCCAGGTATCTCAAAGAGCAGTGATTTATTTTTTATAACCATATTTTAGTATTTATTATGTCTCAGTTCGATCAAATACAGGTATTAATTGTTGATGATGAGATTAGCATTCGAAAATTGCTCGAATTTTATTTAAAGAAATACTTCACCGTAATTACAAAAAATAATGGGGAAGAAGCCCGGCAATGGCTCAATGAGGGCAACCGGCCGGATGTTATCGTTGCTGATTTGAACATGCCTATAATGGATGGTTATCAGCTAATGGAGTTCATACGAACAGATAAAAGCTTCGATAAAATACCTGTAATGATACTTTCGGCTAACGAAAGCAGTAACGATAGAGTACAGTGTTTCAAAGCTGGCGCAGATGATTATTTAGTTAAGCCTTTTAACCCCGAAGAACTCTACTTTAGAATATTTAATAAATTGAAGAGAACCCAAAAGATTTAATATCTTAGCCATTTCGGTGCCGTTTATTTCTGGTATGAAATGACCGGTTAATTAACTTGTTATCCTTATCGCGATTATCTAAGTGTGGGTCTATGAACAGACGACTTGATCTCTTTATAAAGAGAGTTTTTGATATTGCTGTTGCTACAGTGCTCATTTTGCTGTTTGCCCCTGTAATGTTGCTAGTTTATCTTTTATTAAAATTCGAATCCCGTGCTCCAGCAATCTATGTTTCTCAAAGAGTAGGTTCTAACTATCATATTTTTGATTTGTATAAGTTTCGGAGTATGATACCCGATGCTGATAAGCAGATCGATAAAATGAAGGATCAGAACATGTATAGCTCAGAAAAAACATCTAAAGCCAGTGTGGAAGATCCTGTTGCTGCAGGGGATTCAGAAAATCCCATGCCTAAAGTCTTGTTGTATCAAGATGATCGTGTTGTCGATGAAAATGAGTATTTGGTCGAAAAGGCTTTGAAAGATGGCGCAGCTTTCAAGAAATTTGGCAATGATCCCAGAATAACTAAGTTAGGCTCTTTTATACGCAATACCAGTTTAGACGAACTACCTCAGCTGTTTAATATTTTGAAGGGGGATATGTCGGTTGTAGGAAACCGCCCTCTGCCACTATATGAAGCCGAAAAGCTGACAACAGATTTTGCTTCGAAACGATTTTTGGCGCCTGCAGGCCTTACCGGTTTATGGCAGGTTACTAAAAGAGGTAAATCTGATATGACAGAAGAGGAGCGCATAAGACTGGATGTTCAATATGCTGAGGAGTTTTCAATTTGGCTGGATATTAAAATTATGTTTATGACAATCCCGGCTATGTTTCAAAAAGAATCGGTTTAATGTAAACCATACTTCAGGCTTTGTCGTGTTTTTAATGGTAAATATTGCAGATGGCACTTAGAATAGGCATAGAAGCACAGCGAATATTTCGTTCCAAAAAACATGGGATGGATATGGTTGCGCTTGAAACAATACGCCACCTACAGCAAACCGATAGTTCTGGCTTTGAGTTCTTTGTTTTTGTAAAACCAGATTCAGATGTTTGTCTCGAATCGGGTAACGGTGTTACGGTTGTTGAGGTGCCGGGCACAACCTATCCTTACTGGGAACAAGTAATGCTTCCGGCCGCAGTGCAAAAGTATAAGATAGATTTATTGCACTGTACCAGTAATACCGCACCTTTGCAGCTTCAGATCCCACTTTTGCTTACCTTGCACGATATCATATATCTGGAAAAAAAAGGTATGCAGGGTGCAAGCTTGTACCAAAAACTTGGTTATTTCTATAGAAAGTGGAACGTACCAAGAATTGTTCATAAGGCAGAACAAATTATTACAGTATCTGAGTTCGAGAAAAAAAGGATTATAAACCATTTCGGAGAAATTCCAGGGCTAAAAGTAGTTTACAACGGTATTTCTCCAAAGTTCTCTATCCCTTATGCCAAAAAGCAGAAAGATGAGATCAAGAAAAAGTATAATCTGCCCGACTCATTCATTTTTTTTCTTGGAAATACAGATCCTAAGAAAAACTTAAATAATGTTCTTAAGTCTGTTATAGATGTACTTAGTAAATGTAAAAATGAAAGCCTTCAGGTATTAATTGCAGATTATAGCAGCGATGCCCTTAAACAACAATTGGTTCGTTTAGGAAAAACAGATTTAATGTCGCGTTTTATTCTGCCAGGCTATATTCCCAATACAGATTTACCAGGTATTTACTATCAGACAGAGCTTTTTTTATATCCTTCTTTGCGAGAAAGCTTTGGTATTCCAATTATAGAAGCACAGGCTTGCGGAGCACCGGTTATTACTTCGAATACGTCTTCAATGCCTGAGGTAGCCGGTAAAGATGCGTGGCTTGTAAATCCCGAAAATTGTTCCGAAATAACAAATGCTGCGTTGTCTATACTTGAGAATACAATGATTAGAGAAAAATTAATCGAAGCAGGTATACAGAACTCCGGCAGGTTTAGCTGGGCAAATACGGCCAACCAAACCTTGCAAATTTATAAAGAAATTTTAGAACGGTAACTAACGGTATCATTTTTAGTACTTTACTAAGTATATTATCCATATTGCAAAATATATAGCTGAAGGTGGTAAGCTGTCGTTTATTTAAAATAATCCCTTTAAAATCTTTCTAAAGTTAACTTCAAACTTGTAATAACGACTAACAGCCCGCATTCTCAAATTAGATTTATCATTAACTCGTAGAACTCTAAAAGCTTAAATGCTGACCTGCAACACTTTAAAACATGAATAAAAAACTCTATTTAAAACTTATTGCAGCAGTATATTGCATTTCGATTTGCTTCGTTGCGGTGCCTGCACACGGCCAGGCCTTTAACGTAAATCCTATGCTCGAAAGGTCTGAAAGCCCTGAAATTATTGCTAAACTTCAGGATCTGGCATGGGAAAATTATGAAGCTTTTAGAGTGTCTGAACTCTTGATAGACCGTTCCGGAGTAGCCATTCGTAACGCAAGGCTTGAGTGGTTCGATGCTTTGGATATAGTTTATAACTACTATCCCGATTGGTTTATAGAAGAGGGGTCTCCCGATTTATACAGTCGTTTTGGTATTTCAGTAAGATTAAATTTAGGACGGATTTTCCGAACGCCAGGTCGTATCCGTATTGCTAAAATTGATGAGCGGATTTTTCGTAATGAGCTAAGTATACAGCGAAAAAGAATAAACAGGGAATTGATGGAGCATTACTCCTTCTTTCTTCAATCTGCCGAGAGATTACAGCTTATGATAGAAGCCGTAGAAAATTCTCAGTCAACAGTAGAATCTGTAAGGCAAAGATTTGAGAGAGGAGATTTGGATGTACAGGCAATGCAGCGTGCAGAAGAATATCTGGTTCAGGAAAGGTTAAGACTTATTGTTGCCAGAACAGATTTCTTTAAGTCCAGATATGCCGTAGAAGAAATTATTGGTGTTCCAATAGAAACCGTATTCATGGAGAATTAAGGAAATGGACATTATTCAGTTTTTAAAAACAATTTACAGACATCTTCCCGTCTTAATCCTGCTTCCTGTTATTACGGTTATTATTACCTTCATTTTTGTGAAAAATAAAGAAGGTGATTACAGAGCTCGTGCTGTTATTTCCAGTGGTTTTATTGAAGCACAAAATACCCCTGGAAACGATGGAAGAATTAGCAGAGACCAAATTACGTTTCGCTATGCGAACTTGATGGAGCTTATTAGCTCAAAACCAGTTTTTGATCAGGTTTCATATTCTTTGCTCAGAAGAGATTTGCAAAACACCGAGCGTGCATTCCGGCCAAGAAGAGAGCTTTACCGTGAGCTGAATGAACCCCAAAAAGCAGCAATGATTGATACGCTTAGCTACTACATCTCTAATCATTTAAGTATGAATGAGACGGATGGTATAGGCCAGCAAATCTATCGAATTCTTGTAGATAAAGAGTACGACTATGAAAGCCTCAGGCGGAGGGTTCGTATTAACAGAATGGGGCAAAGCGATTATATACAAATTCTTGTTGAAACCGAAAACCCAGATCTTTCAGCTTACATTGCAAACACCCTGGCCACACGATTTATATCATTTTACCGACAGTCGCAGGATCGTACCCTGGGTGTGAATATAGAATTCTATCTCGAGCAGGTTCGGCTGAGGGAAGTTCAATTGCAGGAAAGAACGCGAAGGCTACAAGATTTTAAAGTAGCAAACAGCATAACAAACCTGTATGAACAGACCAAGGCTATCGCCGTGCAAATGTCTGACTTTGAGTTTTTGCGGCAAACAGAGATGCGAACATTCAGAGGTGCACAAAGTCTTATAGACAGTATGGATGTAGTGCTGCGTGAGGGTGGAGTAGATTTTACCGAAGGCCGATCTTCTGCATTGAATACGCAGATTGCAGTTGCCAGAAGCTCTATGGCCGAACTTAACCGAAGAATGTTAAATGCCCGCATAAGAGGCGACGAAGAACTTGCAACACAGCTTCTGACGCAGATTGATCAGGAACGAACCATCCTTAATGAGAGCATTAGTCGTCTTAATGATCAGGCTATTGCAGATCCACGTGTAGCTCGTCAAGACCTTATTACAAGAAGACTTTTGCTTGCAATAGATAAAGAAAATGCCCGTCAGTCGCTCATTCATATCGAAACTGAATTAACACGAATGCAAAACCTGACGCGCGAATTCGCACGGGTTGAGGCTATTCTGGATTCTTACATTCGTGAAATTGATTTGGCCGAGAGGGATTACTTATCCATGCTGGATCGCCTGAACGAATTTCGCTTACGTCAGCAATCTATGAGTAGCGGTACTCAAATGGAAACCATTGAGCGTGCTCTCCCACCAAGGGATCCGCTACCTTCCAAACGTTTGCTTATTCTGTTAGTAGCCGCCGCTGGATCTTTTGCTTTTGGTTTGGTAGCTATTTTTGCGATTGAATATTTCGACCTTACAATACGTAATGCTAAGCAACTGGCCGATCGTACTCAGAAACCTGTTTTCGGTATGGTTCCTCTTATTGGAGAAAACGACGAAGACGAATTAAACGTACCGGAACTATTCGAAAAGAAACCCGAAAAACCTTTACTTGCTGCTACATTATCTCTTGTAAGGCTACTAAGGTCTAATGTGCTAACCTACATGAACGGGAAGCGCCTGTTAATTACAAGTAGTCAGGCAAGATCCGGTAAAACATTTATATCAATAGTGCTTGGTTATGCGATTGCACAAACGGGACGTAAAGTACTTATTGTTGATACCAATACAATTAGCAATGATCTCACGCTTCAGTTCGATGTAGAACCTCACTTGTTTGAATATCTGCGTGGGGAAATGTCATTGTCTATGTCTGTACACGAAACGGGGCATGAAAATGTGCACGTATTGGGTTGCGAGAAAAGTAACCTTACCATTTCCGAAGTTGCAGTTCCTGCTAAAATAAAAGACGCATTTGAGAAAATGTCTGAAGAATATGACCTTATCATTATTGATTCCACAACTATGGTAAGAGATAATAATAGCCGTGAATTGCTAGAATACGCCGACTCCATTACACTCACTTACGCTGCAGGTGAAGTTGTAAACGGTATTGATGCTTCTATAATCGAAGAAATTGACAGTAGTAAGATTACTTTTAATGGCAGTATTTTAAATAAAGTGGCCATAGAGGAAATCCAGTATATCTATGGTGATGTTGAAGTCGAAAGTAACATGCTTAAGCATGCGATCAAGCAAATATCCAGAGGTAATATTAAGGGCGCCTTTAGCAGGGCTGACAGGAAAAAGAAGCCTAAGTTTAAAAAGGCTAAAGCGTCGGATGCATAGAATTTATAGTCAGGGCATCGATTTATTTTCAGCCAGAAGTAAAATATTAGCTCAGTATTGTAAAGTCTGGATTCTTTATTACTTGTAAGATTAATGGCCAATGGCAGATTTATTTATTTACGGGTTTATCACAATTCAGTTAATTGTGGCTTTTTACCTAATACTGCCATTTTTATACAATATTTTGGCTTTAATTATGCCTGTGCAACTTGGGGATATTGCGATAGCCGCTAAGCCTGGCAATTCGCGTTCCTTTTCCCCAGAAGATCGGGAAACAGGCATAGCATGTGTAATTACGGCCTATAAAGAAAAAGAATTCGCCTTTTTATTAATCGATTCGCTGATCAAACAAAAGTATTCTAACTATCATATTTATTTAGTAGCCGATCGCTGCGAAAAAGAGCCAACAGACCCTGAGCATCCGCTTTTAACAATAATCTACCCGGAGAGTCCCCTCGACTCTAAGGTTAAATCGCTAAGGCTGGCTCTTGATTCGATTAACCCGATTAACCATGAGTATACACTGGTTTTCGATCCTGATAACCTTGCTCATGAAGATTTGTTGCAAGAGTTAAACCAATTTATGTTGCTAGGGTTTGAGGTTATTCAGGCGCGCCGAACCGCAAAAAATTTGAATACCGCCTATGCTTGCATAGATGCCGCAGGCGAGTACTATTATCACGTTACGCAGCGCATGGCACCCTTTAGAATGGGCAGTTCTGCAACAATTGCCGGTTCTGGTATGGCAGTTAAAACAACATATTATGCCGAACACACCCAAAGAACGCTAGAAGCAGCTAAAGAAGGCGAAGTGATCTCTGCTGAAGACAAAATTCTGCAGAGCGAGCTTATAAGAGATGGTTTCACTATTGCATATGCGGCAAATGCAGTCCTTTTCGATGAAAAAGTAGCTTCGGGTGAACAAGTACAGCGGCAGCGTACCCGTTGGATAAGCTCCTGGTTTTCATATTACAGAGAAGCTTTATCGCTTACATTTTGGGGAGTGAAAAACGTTTCTAGTAATGCATTTTTCTTTGGCTTAATGATATCCATACCACCGCTATTTATACTTGGAGCTGGTGGCCTACTATTAGTAGCCGCCGCATGGGTGTTTACATCGTCTGTAGCCATTTATATAAGCGCCGCATGGGTTCTTTTTACGCTTAATTTTCTAGCATCTCTGAAAGCAGCTTCAGCCGATTCACGTGTCTGGAAAGCATTGTTATCGGTACCGCTGTTTGTTTTCAGGCAGGTACTCGCATTGGTTCGTATAAGACAGGCAAAAACATCTTTTATGGAAACTACGCATCAAAAAAAACTTACTATCGAAGAAGTTGTTTCCGATATGAACATAACAAGAAAGTATAAGTTCTGAGTATTATATGATTACAAAGCCCAAAAAAAATACAGAAGACGATATAGTTTCAGAAGATGGTTTGTCGCAAGTAGATATGTTGCGTAGAACAATTGCTATGGCTATTTCAATAGGTCTACTAGTTTTCTTATTCCTTAAAATCGTTTTTTTCTGATTATAACGGATGAAAAATGATTATAAATATCAGTTTGGTAACAACGGGTCTAGTGCAGAACATAATTATGCTGCATATGGCAGGCGTGGGGGCTGGTTTTATAATCAAGCAATAAATCAGAAGCTGTTAAACCCTCTTGGATATTCATTATTTGCATTTATTGCTATAGTTTTATCCGTACTGGCATCTTTTGCCGGGCTGGCAGGAGTAACGCTTACAGCGCTTTTCATCGTTGGAGTTCCCATAATTGCTGGGTGCATATTTAATCAGAAATTTGGTCTCATTTTTCTGCTAACTCTGCAATTTACTCTCCTGAGCCTTTCCAAGGTGCTTACAACGGTACCCCTGGGAATTTCTTTTGATATTGTTACGGTAGCATTGCTTGCAGGTTTAACTTTAAAGCTACTGTTTAGCAAAAATACAGATTGGTCTTACTTTAAAAGCCCTCTTGGTATAGCTATTATTGTTTGGGTTTCATTTGCAATAGCTCAGCTCTTTAACCCGGCAGCAGAATCTCAGTTGGCTTGGCTCTACACCATACGGGCCTATGCTCTAATCATATTACTTTATTTTGTTTTTGTTTATACAGTAGATTCGGTACGGTTTGTATGGATATTAATTGGCCTTTGGATGTCAATTGCTTTTCTTGGGGCTTTATATGGTTTATTCCAAGATTATGTGGGGCTTAGGCAATTCGAATGGGCTTGGCTTGCAGAAGATTTAACCCGTTATTTCCGCTACCGGCAGTGGGGTTCTATACGTAAATGGTCGTTTTTTAGCGGCCCTATGGTTTTTGGGCTCCTAATGGGAATTTCATCCTCTGTAGCGATTATATTATCAACTATTGTAAAAACCCCATGGCTTAAAGCTGCCTATATTATAGGTGGGATTATCATGTTTTGGGCAATGTTTACCACAGCCACACGTGCCGCATATGTAATTCCACTTATTGTGGTGTTAACCTATTTTGTACTTAACTTTAAGGGGAAATCATTATTCTATACCATTATAGTAATCGGCATCGGTGCATTTTTTGTATACATGCCAACCGATAATCAACGGCTGGCGGCTTTTCAAAGTGCGTTTAAGTACACAGCAGATGCTTCCTATGATGTTCGTGTAAAGAACTGGCAAGATATGCAACCCTTTATACAATCAAATCCAGTGGGTGGAGGTTTGGGAAGTACCGGGCGATGGGGGCAACGGTTTTCGCCTCATACAGACTTAGCTCAATTCCCACCCGACTCCGGTCTTGTACGTGTAGCGGTAGAGATGGGGTGGCTTGGCCTCTTTTTATTTCTGATTCTGTATTACCTGGCGCTGAGGCAAAGTATTTATAATCATTTTTATATTAAAGACCCAACAGGCAGGGGACTCTCTCTTGTTTTTATTGCTGTTTTGGTTTCTCTTTTAGTTACCAACCTACCTCAGGAATCTACTTTTTCGCCACCACTTGTATATCTGTTTATATTTTCGCTGGCTATGGGCGTTAAGCTAAAAGAATTTTACCCGAATGAAAACATTAATAATAATTTCGGGAAAAATCGACTAAAGCAATAATGGTGCATTCATACCAATTAGCCTTTTTTAGACTAAATAATTGATTAGCAAGTTATAATTAGAGAAATAAAACAGATGGTTTTTAATAATGGGGAAGGCACTAATGCAGAAAGTATAAGCCGCATTCTGCTTACCTCAAAGAAGATTAGAGAAACAGTAACATGTGGCAATGGTATTTAAAGTTCAAATTGGAATAAATAATGATTTCTTTTCAAAGCTGAAAATTAGCTTATTATTTTTATTTAGTCTCAGTAATATGAATACGTAGATAGTTTATTCCTATAGTTAAATGTAACAACAGTTTTAATGTTATAATTAAATTTAAAGTGCAGTAAATTAAAAAAGTTTAATTTCAAGTATGCATTAATACGCATCATATTTGTATGTTGGCTATAGTTGCTGTAGGTGCTTTTCCGTGATTTCCCGTCGTTTTTAACATATCCATTTGTTCCATCCCATATTACATATCAGCAAAACCAAAGCTGAACAATCATCTGCCTGGAAACGCGGTAAATTGTGGCTTTATGAAAAGACTATCCTGCAAAAGTTAGTTAATCCTTTTGGTATTCTACTGTTATTGGGCTCTGCGGTTTTAATCGGATTAATAGCAGGTTTAAAAGGTCTTGTGCCTGCTGTATTGGTAGCCGTTGTAATAATTGGTCTGCCAATTGGGGCAGCGCTTATCTTTAACCTGAAGTTTGGCATTCTTGTACTTTTTACACTATTGTTTACAGTACTCGGGCTTTCGAGGTTAATACCTGATATTCCTTTCGGAATATCCTTTGATGCTGTTACCGCGGCACTTGTCTTTGGATTAATTGTAAGGCAATCACGGGAACGCGACTGGAGGTTCATGAATAACCCCGTAAGCTATGCTGTGCTTTTATGGATCGTCTATACCTTCTTACTGTTTTTTAATCCGGATGCTGCATCCAAAGAAGCTTGGGTATATACCATCAGAGGTTTTGCAGGTATAATGGTGCTTTATTATGTGCTTTTGTATGCCATAGATAATATGCAGTACCTAAAAGCCATTGTCTTTTTTTGGATGGGTATTGCTTTTGTAGGCGCATTATACGGCATCTTTCAAGATACGTTTGGCTTACGGCAGTTTGAGTGGAATTGGCTTACCGCAGATCCGGTCCGGTTTCGAAGATATTATCAGTTTGGAAATATTCGTGTATGGTCTTTCTTTTCCGGACCCATGGTGTTCGGTATTCTTATGGCGCTTAGCGCTACGGCTGCAATCGCGCTTACGCTCGCCACAAATAGCTATTTTAAGAAAGCTGTTCTTTTAATAATGGCTTTTACCATGTTTTGGGGGATGCTTACTTCTGGAACGCGCGCGGCTTATATCGTGCCTATTGTTGGATTGGTAACCTACATTGTGCTAAACGGAAACCTCCGTGTAGTTGTAGCTTCCGCAATTTTAGGAATATTATTCCTTGGAATTGTCAATATGCCAACTAGTAATCAGCGTTTAGTGCAGTTTCAAAGCGCATTTAAACCGGGCGACGATGCATCTTTCGATGTTAGAGTCCAGAATCAAGCGTTCATTCAGCCATTTATTCGGTCGCATCCACTAGGTGGAGGTCTGGGAAGCACTGGGGTATGGGGGCAGCGATTTAGTCCACATTCACCACTGGCGCAATTCCCGCCAGACAGCGGCTTTGTGCGAACGGCTGTAGAAGCCGGTTGGATTGGACTACTGCTCTTTAATGCCTTATTAGCCGTTATTTTAATAGAAGGTATTCGTAATTATTTTAAAATAAAGAGTGATAAACTTAGAGCATATCAGCTAATGTTCCTGATTATTATGATGTGCCTGGTAATTACTAACTATCCTCAGGAAACTATTAATTCGCCACCAATTAATGGTATATTCTTCCTGGCAGCTGCAGCTTTTTCAAAAATACTATATATAGACCGACAGCTTCTTAACGAAGATAAGCCCGATGCCGATACTGCTTATAAGGTTAATAATAACGTTGGTCCCGAAGAAGTACTTACACATCGAATTTTTAAAACCCGATAGTGATAATCTTGTAATGGTATCATAAATTAGACCTTATATTAAAATAGTTTGAGGGTTAATGGAAACTTTGGGTTTCGTTAAGTTAATTTTTTTTGCTGTATTCGGCAGGTAATTTTTTGTCCTGCTTAACCAGCTTGTTCCATTATTAGTATTAGATTTAATTTTATGGATTATCCGCTCGTTTCAATTATATCGGTCAACTTCAATGGGTTGGGGGTAACCAGAGAGTTCCTGGCTTCCTTGAGAAATGTAACCTATCCTTCTTTCGAAGTTATTCTGGTAGATAATGGTTCAAAAGAAGATATAAGCCCCGTCGGAACCGAATTTCCGGAGATTAAGCTTATTAAAACCGGAGAAAACCTTGGCTTCGCCGGTGCCAACAATGTTGGCATAGCTAATGCATCAGGCAAGTATCTGATGTTTTTAAATAATGATACCGAAGTCGCTTCAGATTTTTTGTTCCCCCTTGTACAGGAATGCGAAGCAGATAAACGTATTGGCATGGCTTCTCCCAAGATCGTTTTTCATGAAGATGGCAAAAGGGAAATTATACAGTATTCCGGTTCAACAGGTATAAACCCGTTTACGATGCGGGAAGCGAACAGCGGTAGTTTAGAGAAAGACAATGGCCAGTTTAACGATATTCGTGATACCATGCTTGGTCATGGTGCAGCGATGATGATACCCACCAAAGTTGCAAAGGAGGTTGGGCTCATGCCAGATATTTTTTTTCTGTATTATGAAGAGCACGACTGGTGCCAAATGATAAGAAGAGCAGGCTATAAGGTAAGATATGTTGGAACATCGGCTGTATACCATAAAGAATCGGTTACAGTTGGCAAAAACTCGGTCATTAAATCGTACTATATGGTGCGCGGGAGATTGCTTTACATGAGAAGAAATACCTCCGGTTCACAGTTTTTATCCAGTCTGCTCTTTTTTTTGGTCCTTGCATTTCCAAAGAATACGATTAAACTTGCCTTAAATGGCGATATAAAATTACTCAAAGCCTATATAAATGGGGTTTTGTGGCATCTTCGGCATTCTAATGTAAAAGAAAATCCTGAAATTCGTACCCGTGCTGACGGAACCAAAGAAATAGTGAAGCTATCGGGAGAGCGGTTGCGGTCTTTTGCATGATTTGCCTGCATGTGTTGAGTTGCACGGCACTTTATTAACCTATCATTATTAGTATTCCTACCTATGTCTCTGTATGATTTCAAGCTGTATGTACAAAATAATATTCTGTTACCAGTAGTACGTCGGCACCCTAAACTGGCAGACTTGTATTATTTCCTTTTTTCAAGTGATTTTTCCAGAGAGCACCAAAAAGTTCTGGAGGGTAAATTTATGCACCTGCAGGCGCTGAAAGAGAATAAGCCAAACTCTTTTCACCTTAGAAGACAGGTACACCGCATCGAAAAAGGGCTGATAATGAAAAATCGCCGGTCTGTATTTGCTTTAGATTATATTGGCGATACGGTTCATAATTATAAAAAACTCTCCGAATTCGGAGACTACACCGGCCAACCCGATACAGAATTACTTAAATGGGCTTCAAGTGTTCTGCAAACATACTTTAATTCTACCGATACAACCAATTCCGTAATAGCAGAAGCATACAAAAAATTCCAGAGCACAAAGCATAAGGTTGAAGTACAGCTTAAACCTGTAGATTATGTGCCATACAAAAGAGCACAGACCATAAAAAGTAATATAACTTATGAAGACTTTCTTGCACTAACCAGACAAAGACGATCGGTTCGTTATTTCCTTGATAAAGAAGTTCCCTACGACTTAATTCAAAAAGCCTGTTTAGCTGCGGCTTATTCACCATCTGCATGTAACCGCCAGCCTTTTGAGTTCCGGATTTTCACAGATCAGGATATGAAAAATAAAGTGGGAGCCATCCCAATGGGAATTCGTCCTTTCTTTGAAAATATTCCGGTACTTATTGTTTTAGTAGGGAAACTGAGCGCCTATGCGAGTGAGCGCGACAGACATGTAATTTATCTCGACGGCGGTCTCGCATCGATGAGCTTTATTTTGGCGCTTGAGACCCTTGGTCTTAGTTCGCTTACAATAAACTGGCCCGATATAGAGTATCTGGAAAATAAAATGGATCAGTTGCTAAAGGTAAAACCCGATGAGCGACCCATGATGCTTATCGGTCTTGGCTACGCCGATCCTGAAGGGGGGATTCCATATTCTCAGAAAAAGACGACAGATCAGCTATTACAGCTCAATATTCAATAGACTTAAGCCTGTGAGGTAGCTAAGTGAGGCACGGCAGGTTTATTGCCCGCTATTTTCATACAAAATGGTTCGAAAGAAACCATCTAAGCGAAGATCTTAAAGGGAGATCGGTTCAGGGTGGGGTGCGTACAGTTGGTGCGCAACTCTTTAGTTTTACAGTTAATATTGTAACAACTATTTTTCTGGCGCGACTGCTTCTGCCAGAAGATTATGGCCTTATAGCCATGGTTACCGCCTTTACGGGTTTCATCCTTATTTTTAAAGATCTGGGTATGGCTCAGGCAATTATCCAAAAAGACGGGCTTACACAGCGACTGGTGAGCATGGTCTTCTGGTTTAATTTCTTTGTGAGTATACTGCTTGGCCTCATTATCGTGGCAATGGGGCCTCTTTTAGTTTGGTTCTATGATGAGCCCCGCCTTTTTAATATTGCCGCTCTGTATTCTTTTGCCGCATTATTCGGCGGGCTGTCGACACAGCACTCTGCACTGCTTAGCAGGCAAATGAAATTTGGTGAGCTTGCCTCTATTACAATGGCAGCTTCCTTTTTTAGCCTCATGCCTGCCCTTTATATGGCATGGGCCGGTTATGGCTACTGGGCGCTGGTTGCTATTAACATCCTAAACCCTGCCATAACTTGCGTAATGCTATGGGTTAAATGCGACTGGAGACCATCTTTCTCTCGTATAGACAGCCGCATAAAAGAAATGGTTGGTTTTGGTGCCGGTATTTCGGGCTTTAGCATGATAAACTATTTTTCCAGAAATCTGGACAATGTTCTCATTGGCCGTTACATAGGAACAGATGCCCTGGGGCTTTATTCGAAAGCATATCAAATTCTTATGCTGCCCATTACGCAGCTTAGGGATCCGCTAAATGCGGTTGGTATTCCTGCACTTAGTGCGTTAGCAAAGGAGCCTGAAAAGTTTAGAAACTACTATCGCGAATATGTTTTCCTGCTTGCCTTCTTTTCAATGCCCATTGTGGTTTTTCTTTTTGTTACCGCAAACCCTATTATTTTATTCTTGCTTGGAGAAAACTGGATACAGGCCGCCGGTATTTTCCAACTTCTGGCAATAACCGCATTTATACAGCCGGTAGCCAGCAGCAGAGGTATGGTAATGATTGCGTCGGGGCTTTCAACCAGATACTTTTTCTGGGGTGTTTGGAATGCCATTTTTGTTACAATAGCATTTGTGGCGGGCATACAGTTTGGGCTAAACGGTCTGGTAATTGCGTATGCTATCTCAAACTACCTTATTCTGATTCCTTCCCTGTACTATTGTTTTCACAAAACACCAGTAAGAGTAAAAGATTTTTTTGTGACTATAGCTCCGGTAACATTTATTTCGCTTGTTGCTGGTGTATTTTTATATGCAGTTTATGTTCGTTTGCCCGAACTTAATCTCTGGCTCGAAATTTTTGTCTTAGGTTTAGTTTACGGTCTTTCGTATGTAATTCTCTGGCTTCCAATGCCCTCGACCCGGGCAAGACTTACCGGAGTTGTTGGTCTGGCGCGATCCATTCTTAAAAAATAAGTTTATTTAACCAATCATTCATTTATAAGGAGCATAAGTATGGCTTCACCATCATTCCTGATAGTAGGGGGTAATTTTACCAATAAAGGGGCTGAGGCAATGCTGAAAACGGTTCGTTTCAAGCTGCTTCAAACATATCCCGAGGCGCAGATTTACGCCATTTGCCACGAAGAGGAAGCTTCTATCGCTGCTTCGCAGGGTATGACACCTCTTTATTACGATAAAAGCCCGATTGTAGAATTTACCGGAAAGGTAAGGGGTAAAATTGAAAAAATAACCGGACTTCCCGGCAAACCTTATGCCGACATAACTCCCGCAGATAAACTTAACACCATTAAAGGGCTTAAAGCTGCCATAGACGTTAGCGGTTTTGCCTATGGCGATAAAAGGGGCTATCAGCAGCCACTGGAGACCTTAAAGGTTATTGATTTTTGTCGTAAAAATGGAGCTAAATACTTTTTTATGCCACAGGCCTGGGGTGGCTTCGATGATCCTAAAGTTGCCGCAAATTGCATTAAGATGCTCAACGCATCGGATGCTTTTTTTGCACGTGATGAAGTATCCCGAAGCTATTTGGCAAAACTGCTGGGAAAAGCAGAAGATGAAATTACCCTGCTTACAGATATAGCTTTTCATTTTCCGGTGCCGGAGCTGGATGGTAAAAAACTTCTGGAGGATAACGGCTTTGCAAACCCCGAAGAAAAACAGCTTCTTGGTATTTCACCCAATATGAGAATTTTTGAAACCTGGCCCGAGAAAGGTGGTGATAATCCCTATGTGAAGCTTTTTATTAAGGTTATTGCAAGCCTTAGAGATAAATATCACGTTGTGCTTATTCCAAATGAAATACGCCCTATGGGTTCGGGGGTTAAAGACGACTCCTTTTTATGCGGTTTAATTTACAATGAGCTCCCTAGCCAAAAAGGCATCACCCTGATAAAAGAATACCGTACAGCCGAGGAAATAAAGGCTATTATTCGTGAAACAGACCTTTTGATCGCATCTCGCTTTCACAGCCTTATCTTTGGGCTTAGTCTGGGAATTCCGTCTTTGGCCATTAGCTGGTCGCATAAGTACAGAGAGCTTTTTTTACTTTTCGGTATGCAGCGATTTGTGGTAGAAGATCATGATATGTCTGCAGATGGTGTACTTTCTTTATTTTCGGAACTTGAAAGCAATAAAGATGATTTATCTGCAATGATTAAAGCTAAACTGCCGGAGATAAAGCAAAAAAGCGAAATAGTGTTTAAGTTATTTTAATTCAAATAACTTAACCTACCGGTATAACAGAAATCGTACAGGCGCAGAGAACAAGTAGAAGGTTTTATTAAACTCCTTTCTACTTGTTTTTCGGCTTTTTGCATCAGCTTAGAATACGAACAAAATAGAAGGTTTTTGAATGCCTGCTTGTAGTGAGTTAAGAATACTGCTACGAGCCCTCATTTTTGTTTATACAGGCCTTATGCATCCATTTACGAATCTGTTCTACACGGTTCTGCCACGTATTTAAGGATGCTCTTTCGTAGCGCTGCCTGGATTTTTCTGTGCTATCGGTTTTTAGTTGAGTTTCAACGGCAGCAGTAAATAACTCATGACTCGATTCCAGTTGTATTACGTCGCTAAAAGAGCGGATGTCTTCCGAAAAAGGAGTTGCAACCACCGGTTTACCCGATGCCAGATATTCGTTTATCTTGAGCGGGTAAATACTTCGGGTAACATCGTTACACAGAAAGGGGAGTATTAATACATCGAAGTGTTGTAAATAAGCTGGTAATTCGTCAACTTTTTTTGGTCCGGTGAAATAAACATTCGGAATTTCTTCCAGCTGTATGTTTGTATGCGCATGGAAATTTTTTGGACCAACAAGAACAATCGACTTATCGGGGTGCGCCGCGCTAAGTGCTTTAATGAGAGGATAATCTTGCCGGTGGCAAATATTGCCGGTATAGCCAATTCGTGGTTTCGGTATTTTTTGCAGGTCTGCAGGTTCTTGAAGAGATTCGTCGTAGGCTTTGCGAAAGGTTTCGAAACTTGCGGCATTTGGCAAGAACTTTACGTCTGCACCGGTTCGTTCACAAAGAGTGCGCCGTAAATGAGTGGATGTTGCAAAACTGACGTCAGCATTTTGTATGGCGGTAATTTCGCCTTCAACACCATGTTTTCGCAGATAGGGCTCCAGCGCATTAATGTCGTCCCTAGATTGATAAAGGTTTAAAACAGGTTTGAAATACGAGGGTAAAACGGTTAAATATTGGGGATTAAACGAGTTATAGGAAATAAAGTCTGTGAAACCCAGCTCTTTTACTGCTTTAAGTATAGTTTTGGCAAGGCGGTGGTCGTTAAACGTATTAAGCGTATTATAAACATAACCTTTGGAAAACCTTTTCGCAGGCATCATTACGGGTGGTGTAAGGGCATAAAGTTCACCACCAAATTCTTCCAGCTTTCTAAGAGGTTTGTTTTTGAATAAAAGAGCCGGAACACGCTCCTTAACATTGGGTTGTTTATATTCGCGAATAAAGTCTGTTACGGTATACGGGTAATCAACATAAATTACAGGCTGAGATTGCGAAAAAGTTCGTGCTATAGACCATGCCGCAGAGGAGAAGTCGCCATCCCAGCGAGACATGCTAATCATAACGATCGGTGTTTTGCTTAAATCTGTCATCTTTTGTTGCGATATGCTTGGGTTGGCCGTTTCGACATTTTTCACAGTCAAATTGATTTAATAATGTTTTGTTTGAGAATGGATTTTTAAATTACCGAACTATTCATTTCAAGTAATTGTAATTTAAATGGGAAGCAACCTTAGAAGTGAATAAGCATGCCTTTTTAAAGTTTTATCCAGTAATTTGTAAAAAGGTTTTATTAAGTCTGCTTAGAACCTATATTGTAAGCAGGGTTAGAAAAGCATTCTGTCGCTAAAATATAAAAGCTCCTGAACAGAGTCTTATTTATTTTGTATCCTGTATTAGAAGATTACTATAATTGAGGATTTAATTTTTAATTCAGGGAAAAAGTCGGGCAAATAAGTAGTTTTGCAATGCCTTCTTTTAATGGTTTGGATAGTAATTATGGCATCAGTTTTCAATAAAATTTCCCAGCATGTCAGCCAAGAATAAGAGTAAGAATTTTAACGCATTTAAAATTAATCTGAAAAAAAATCTAAGCCGGGAAAAGGCCATAGATGAAGCGTTATCTTTGCTGGAAGAGAATTTGTTTACCAGCGATGATGCCGAGAATGAAGTGCAAAAGATTGAACAGGAAAAAAGAGTTGAAGCAGATGACCGGTTTAAAAAAATAAGCGAAGCCATAAGAAAAAAAAACAGAAAACAGTTCCGGGACAGAGACGAGGCATTAGATGAAGTTTTGCTGCTGCTCGATGAAGTTCGGTTAACAAGCGACGATGCTATTCGGGTAAAACGTAAGCGCAAAATGTTTCATGCCGTGCTTAATACCATTTTTGGAATGGTTGTAATTTGTTTAGCAGCAATCTTAATCGTAGTAGACCCTCCCGCATGGCTCAAGGGCCCTACCTTAATCTATTTTAATCCTAATGACGGTGCTACAGTTTCGGATGTAATAGCCATACTGATGATTGGTTTTGGCACTTTATTTATTTTTTTAGGATTTGCTGAAATAAAAAAAGGTAAGTAGCCCTTTTTTGAGCACACCCGCGCTTACTGGTGCTGTGGCCTTAAAAGATCGTTCACGGTTTTAACAGGGTTAAAGGTACTAACCGGTACTTCAATAAATACGGTTATCCAATGAGCCATGGCCCCGTTCCACAACCCGGGTCGCTCCAAAGCCTTTAGTGATTTTCCATCCTTGGATTTTGAGGCAATAAAAGCGGTCTCTGGATCTGTGAACCTATTTAAATCGAATGCCTCGCCAGAGTAATCTTTGAGAATGCAGAACAAGTCTACCGGATTAAAATGAGTAGAAGAGGCAAGTATCTTCATTTGGCCGGCATCATCTTTATTTAGCTGAGAAGATTCTACAATTTGCAACTTATTTACGAGACCCTCTTTTTTAATAAAAAATGGCCCGCCCCCCGGTTCGCCTTCATTTTTAACCATACCGCATACCCTTATTGGGCGATTCAGAACATCAATTAATACGTGAGGCTTATTTTCTACAGCGGCGACAGCGTATGTTTCGGGCAGGCTCAGGTTTAGTTTTTCTGTGCATAGTTTTTCTGCTTCTTCTAAAAGTGAAGCATCGGCTTTTTTACCAGCTACTTCACTTAACTTGTTGATCATCGCGAATACTTCTTCACGTATATTAAGGCCCACACCACCAATTACTTTTTTCCAAAAAATGGTGTCATCCCGGAGATGATCCGGCACAACATTATCGATGTTTTTAATGAATACAGCGTCTGTATTCAGCTCATTAAGGTTTTCAATTAGTGCGCCATGTCCGCCTGGGCGAAATAGAACCCGGCCGTCGGAATCAATAAAAGGTTCGTTATTTTCATCTACGGCAATGGTATCGGTAGATGGCTGCTGAAACGAAAATTCGGGCATAAATTGAATGCCGGCATCTTTCTTTTTCCATTCAGAAATGATCAACTCGCTCTGTAACTTTACATCATCAAGAAATTCGGGAGAAATAGTAAAATGCAGGCGAACAGAGCTGTCTGGCATTCTGGCATAGGCGCATCCTTCTGCAAATTGTTCTTGTAAAGCAGTAGCGCTGCGGCTTCCGTTATCGTATTGATGAAACTGTATTAATGCCTTTGGCATACTCGAATAGGAGAGCCCGGCTTCGCTTAGGGTATATTCGATTAGAGGCCTGTATTCACCATTTTTGAGAAGCTCTTCGATTTCTAAACCATTTGCTGAAAGCTTTTCGGAGAGAAGCTTAAAAAAAGCGAATTTGCGGATATTTTGAATAAATGTTGCGGCAAACCTGCAGTTTTCTTTGTCTTTCTTAAGAACCTCATTGTCGATTTCGGAATATTCCAACAACATGCTTTCGAGTTGTTTAAACATTCTGGAGGCCGCCCCAGATGCCGGAACAAACTTTTTGAGCTGGATTTCTCCATTGCCGATAATGGCGTCATATTTTTCCTTATACGATACGGATTCAGCATCGCTGAGCTTTAAAATACCATCACCTGCTATCGCAGGGCGCTCAACCTGAAGATAAGGAACCCCATTTTTGAAAAGATCAAGCTGACGCTGAACTTCCTCTTTTGAAATATTTTTTTCCTGTAGCTGCGCAGATAATTTTTTTTCTAAGGATGCCTTCATAGATATAATAAATAATATTAATAGTTGGGCGTCGTAATTGCTCGTATTTGTTTCTATCGTACGCCATTAGCGGGCAAGTCTTCCATCATAATAAATGCCTTTACTTAAAACCCGAAATTTTATGAACTGCAAATAACCCGGGTGTAAAAGGCCGTTGCACTGCATATACTCCGGCCTCGTGTAGCATAAGTATAATATACTAAATGAAGGCTTTGTAAAACCGTTTATTTGCCCGTCTTTTACCGTACCTCACCAATTTGTCGGCTTTCTGGGGTTGAGATCGAATGAACTTTCGCCCCCCCTGTTTTTTTGATTTGGTTTGAAAGCCTACCTATGAAATGAAAAAAGAGCCCTGCGAATGGAAATCTTTTCCGATAAATATCCTTTCAGTAATGCAAAAAATCAATTTATCTTAATATAGTTTTAAATGATCTCAAACGGTATGGAATGCACTGAAACTCAAACGTTAAAACCTTTGGAAAACTTGTAAATTTGGCTTATTTACGCTAATATAGATTAATTTGCGATTGTTATTACAGGAACACTGCGGTAGTCTCCGGTGTAGGCAAAACTAGTAGAAGTACCCGATGCCTATCCTAATCATAAAGATACTTTAAAGCCCGAATCCTATACTTTCAAGAGTAAACATTACCGGGAAGCCGGGAAAGGCTTTTTGATATATAATTTTTTAGCACAAATTTATTTCATTCTTATGCTACATAGTTATGATCTAAGAAACAATATTGGCATTATCAGGGTAGAGTCTGAGAGGTGTACAGCTATTGAATCGGCTGCAATATTCGATCTAATAGAAAAAAAACTGAACGAGCCCGATGTCGAATCTATCGTAATCGACCTTACAGCTGTTTCTTTTATAGATAGTAATTTTTTAGGTACTTTGGTGAAAGGCCTTAAGCTGGCCATGAAAAATCACGGAGAACTTGCCGTTTGTGGCCTGCAGCCGCCGGTTAAGTCTATGTTCGAACTTACAAGGCTGTATAATATTTTCAAAATTTACAGTACTAGTGAAGAGGCCGTTCAAGCCTTAAAAACGGTTTGACCCCCATCATCCTGTAATTCATTTAATAAGTAAAGCTACTGTGAATATCCTATTGGTAGAGGACGAACCAACCATGCGCTCTCTTTTTGGCTATATGCTTAAAAAAGAGGGCTATAATGTGCTTGAAGCAGAGAACGGAAGAATCGCTTTAGAAGTGCTTAGCCGAATTACACCCGATGCCATTGTATGTGATATTATGATGCCGGAAATGGATGGTTTCGAGTTTCGGGAAATTTTGCAGCAAAGACCAGAATTCTCCGAAATACCCTTTCTTTATTTATCGGCTTATAATAGCGAAGAAAATATTATGAAGGGCCTGGGGATGGATGTGGAAGATTTTATTCCGAAAACAGATGGGCCGCAGGTAATGGTTACGAAAATGAAGAATGCGCTGCGAAAAAGAGAGAAAATTCGTAGCAATATGGCCAACGAACTCGATAAGGCTTCACAAACTACAGGGGTATTGCTTAACCCTGCCACACCACCAAAAATCGCCGGCTACTCTGTTCAACATTTTAATCAGGGGCATGAAGGGATACCGGGCGGAGATTTCGTAGATTTTATTAGTACCGACAATCAGGTTTTGGCTGTTATTGGTGATGTGATGGGCAAACACTGGAAAGCATGGGTGTTTGCACATGCATATGCTGCTTATTTAAGATCATCGGTTCGCGTACTGGTAACCGGCTCGCAAGGAGAAAACATTCGTACAGGTGAAATCCTGAATAGAATGAACGAAGCTATTTTTCATGATGATCAGGTGGGTAATACTCTTTGTGCTATAACTTTAGTTAGCATAAAACCCAATAGTCCTGAAATTGTACTAAGTAACGCGCTTCAATATCCACTTTTGTTATTTCGGGCAAATCAATCGGTGATGGAAGAGGTGCAAACCGAAGATACAGGCATTCTGGGCCTGCGTAAAGAAGCTAATTTCGAAGAAGTAGTGGTTCGTATGGAAACCGGGGATATTCTATTTTGCTTCACAGACGGACTCTCCGAACTCTTCGCTTCCGAAGATCAAACAAAAGGTTTTCACTTTGTTAAAGATGGTATTACAAAATACCTTAACAGTGGGGCTGATGCCGACGCAAAAAAAATTGTAAACCACCTGCTCGAACTTTCTGGATTAAGCGCTTTCGAAGACGATACCACGCTGTTATTAATAAAGAAAATAGGTTAGCACACTTTTTTAAGGGGTTTTTTTTTAATATCGATAGATAAGACCGTAAGTTAGGCATTCTGGCATTCTGGCATTCTGGCATTCTGGCAATCGGGGTGAATAAGCCTTAAAATCCGGAAAAAGTTCAAGAAAATTATACAGAAAGCACCATAGCCAAATAGATAGATAGAAAAGATGTTTAGTATTTCATAGCAGGAAGCATGTGTTTATCGTCAGGTTAAAAATCTTATTTACACATTGCGGCTCTAAAAGTTAAAAAGTAGCTCCTGAGCATGGCTTTAATCCGGGTTATTAAGCGCATCGTAGTGTTATTCACGCCACAAAGCCCATTTTTAGTTATATTTGAAGGCTTCGAGAAACCTTCTATTTATAAAAGCACAGGCCGAATCTATTCTTGCCGCAATGCAAAGCGATACAGTGCGGTATCAAAATTATTTTTATCACATAAGGCGGTATGCAGTCTCTTAATTCTGATGTAGCACATGGTGTAAAGCTTGCAGGTAATGCAGGGCTAACCTCTGTAATGGATGGTGCCGATGCTGCCTGGCTTCGTATGGAGCAAGATACCAACCAAATGGTTATTACGGGTCTATTTACCCTCGAACCCGCACCAGACTGGGAAACTTTGCAAAACCTGATTCGCTCGAGATTGCTCATCTATCCTCCATTTGTTTGCAAAGTAACCGGCAGAAATCAAATCCCGGTATGGCAGTCCTACAGTGAATTCAATCTGGACCAGCATCTAATTCGGGTTTACTCCGATAAAACCCCCGGTTTTGTTGGGCTGCAAAAGTATGTGAGCGAATTAATGAGCAGGCCGCTCGACTTCAACATCCCGCTTTGGGAACTGCATTTAATTTGTGAAGACCCCGATTCCGATAATGAGGTTTATCGCAAAGCAACTTTGGTGGCCAAGTTTCATCACTGCATTGCCGATGGTATAGGGCTGGTTCGCATTCTGCTTTCGCTGGCCACAGTGAGCCCGGGAGGCGCGTATTTCGAGCCCGAAAAAGAGTATAGCCCACGTCGCAGAAACGACTGGAATGATGCTAATGGAGCTCAAAAAACGGGAGGAACTCTTCGGCAAGGTTTCGAAAATGTAGTAAAAATTGGCCGTGCGCTTTCAAAACTTCTTTGGATGCCAAAAGATAACCCCGGATCGTTCAAGGGAGTCTTAGAAGTTAACAAACAAGCGGCATGGTCCGACCGATATCCCCTTGAGTTGGTAAAAAAGCTATCCATTAAATACCGCGCAACAATAAATGATATTCTACTTTGGGTAGCGTGCAGTGCTCTTCGCAGCTATTTAGAGGAAGGCGGTAAAACGCAAGCAACAGAGCAACCCCCAACCCTACGTGTGTCGGTACCTGTAAATTTAAGATCGAACGGAGATTTAAATAGAACTGGAAACCGGTTTGGGCTTATTTTTCTTAATTTGCCAGTAGGTGAAGAAGATAAAATGCTTCGCCTGAGAACCATTCAGCAGGAAATGAATCAAATTAAGCAGTCCGGAGAGGCTGTAGTGGTGTATGGGGTGCTCTCTTTGCTAGGACGAATGCCCTTATTTTTAGAAAAGTGGGTTATAAAATTTTTGAGCAAAAAGTGCACCGCTGTTTTTACAAATGTGCCTGGCCCGCGAAGACAGCTGTTTATTGCAGGTTCGGCTCTTACAGACATCATGTTTTGGGTACCGAAATCCGGAAATCTTGGCCTTGGTATTAGCATAATAAGCTACGATAACGCTGTTCGAATTGGGGTTGCATCCGACTCCGGTCTTATGAAAGACCCCGACCGGCTGGTTTACTGGTTTGGTAAAGAGTTTGAAGAACTATTAGATGAAGTGGTGTGATCTGATTTGATCTTTCAGGGCGTTTTTTCTTCATGAAAACCTCAGTTTGTTTGATAGAATGCTTTGAAAACCACTCTTATGCCAGACTGTTGTCTGTATACAAAATGAAATTCTTCAACAGAGAAGCAATATTTCGGTTTTATGTTCTCATGGCATTAATACGTAGATTTGTGCCGTCTCACCTCTTCGAATCTGTCATTTAACTATCGATAAGCAGACGCAGCCTTGACGTGTGCAAAATAACCTGAAATATTTTTGTTACGTCATTTAATAAATCAGCTTGTTTTCTGAACAACTTTTATTATTTTTAAGAATGTAAGCGCTTTCAAGCTTTGAGCAAAGGATAGTGAGTTATCAAATACAGATACCAAACTAGTTTGCAGTAAAAAAAACGATCATAAGTTATCCTTAGCTAAAGTTTTAGAAAAGCGCTTTGCTAATCGATGCCTGGTACAGTTTTAGGATTGGGCTCTGTGCGGGAAGGCTTTAAAGAATTTATCACAAAAAAGTAACCGGATTGAGCTGTCTTTATGCTGTATAGACGTAGCCATAATATCACATCACATCTGTAAAACGATTAATCCTGTCTGTGCTGAATATAGGTATGGATTCGTTGCCCGGATGTAATTCGATAGCATGCAGCAACTATACGTTTTGAAATTCGACACCAATCTACGAGCTCTTTCGATTTCCGCAAACCTGCTACCTTTCAAAAAAATCATCACAATAGCTTATTTACTTTATGCGAAATTATGTTACAACAGCGATAACCTGTGCTGTTTTCTTGCTTTCAGGCTGGTTTGGCCAGGCTGCTGCGCAGATAGTGCAGGACGAGAACGCACAGGAGTTTAGCCTAAGCGTTAGTATAAGCCCCGAGGTAATAGTACCTTTTTCGGAGGTAAGTGTTACTTTTTCGGCCGATAATGCCAGCGATCTTTTTTTCTACGGCCTGGAAATTGGCTATGATAACAGCCGTTTTTCTTTTTCGGGGATACAGGCCGGTGCCCTTATGGGCGAGAACCCGCTCGCAATTGCAGATAATTTATCTGATTCGAGCATAGGTGGTAGCGTTGTTCGCACAAGCGGAGCTGCCTCAGGTTCAGGCGCTATTGCTACGTTTACTTTTAACGTAGGTGCTTTACCCGAAACAGGCGAAGCACAGTTTGCTTTTTCTGACATAGATGTGCGCAATTCTGCCGGACAGCCCATCCCCGATGTTGAGGCTCCCGAAGATGCGACTGTTCTTGTAGATTATGAAACTTTTCGGGTACACTATAATAACCCACCATTTCCTATAAATGGAGAAAACCAAGCCATATGGGATCAGGTTTTTGTGTATGCCTTTAGCAGTAATGGGGGCGGTGAAATAGCTCCATTTCCCGGAATTCTGATGAATGAGCCGGAAGCGGGATCAGTTTGGTATTTTCAGGATATACCAGATATGTTTGATAGGATAATTTTTGCAGATGGACCTGATGAAGATGATAATAAAACAGAAGATTTAGAGCGAAATACCGATGGCTGGTACGACGGAACGCAGTGGTACGATTCTGAACCAGATTTCGAGGCCGAGCGCGATGTAGTATTTTCGGTAGATATGAGCGCGCAGATTCAGTTTGGAAATTACAACCCCGAAGTAAACACTGTAAATGTGGCAGGCTCATTTAGCGGCTGGTCTGATGTTGCTATGACGGCCTCTGATGAAGATTCTAATATTTATGAAGTTAGCATACCAATAATAGGTCCAGAGCAGCAAGTTCAGTTCTATAAGTTTAAAATAGATAACGCTTTTGAGTTGGATGGTTTGCCCGATCGTGAATTTGTGCTTGGTCCTGCCAATGAGCAGCAAGTATTAGACACCGTGTTTTACGATAATGTGCCATTCGAAGCTGAGTTTCGCGATGTGGTATTTTCTGTGGATATGAGCGTACAGCAGGCTCTTGGCTTTTTCGACCCGGAGCTCGATGATGTCTACCTGAGAGGTGAGTTCGTTGATGGAGGATTCGAAGCCGCAGGTGAGATAATGACCGCAAGCGGCGACGGACTTGTGTATAGTGTTACCTTTTCTGTTGAGGGAAATACAGGCTCTGAGGTAGAATTCAAGTATTTTGTTGAAACTGGAGATAGCAGAGATTATCCTAACGACGGATGGGAAATTTTAAATGGCGAAGGCTTAAATCGTATTCTAACACTGGGCCCGGATGGCGTGGAGCAGGTGCTCGATACGGTTTTGTTTAGCAATCAGGAACTGCCGCCGGTGCGCGATGTAGTATTTTCGGTAGATATGAGCGTACAGCAGGCTCTTGGTAATTTTAACCCCGATGAAGACCCTGTTTATGTGAGAGGTAGTTTTAACGATTGGGGAGCAATTGAAATGATACAGGGTGACGAACTTGTGTATTCGGTAATTGTATCTGTAGAAGGAGCCGAGGACGCGGAAGTTGCGTATAAATTCTTCGCCGGTGATCTCGCGGATGATAGCAATTATGAAGGTGATGTTGGTCCAGGTGGCAACCGACTCTTAATTCTGGGTCCTGCCGACGTAGAGCAAGTTCTGGAGACGGTATTCTTTAATAATAATGATGTCTTTCCCCCATCCAGAAATGTTACGTTTTCTGTGGATATGAGCGTACAGGCAAATGGTCCCTTCGAGCCCGAATCTGGTGATCGTGTTTTTGTTCGCGGCGATTTTAACTACTTTGGCCTGAACGATGAGTTGTTTCCCGTTGAAACTGGTTCGCTGGTTTATGAAGTCTCGCGTAACGTATTCGGAGATGAAGACCAAACTTTAGGATATAAGTTCTTTGTTCAAACTGCTGGTGACCGCGAATATCCTAATGACGGCTGGGAACTGCTGAATGGTGATCCTAACTTGAACAGAAGCCTTACTCTCGGCCCCGCTGATACTGATCAGGTTCTGGATACGGTATTCTTCAACGACGACGACGGCTCTGTATTCGTAACTGTTTGGCCGGGAGACACCAACAACGATGGTGAGGTAAATGAAGCGGATGTTCTGCCCCTGGGTATTTACTGGAACCAAACCGGACCTGTTCGTGAGAATGCCTCTACCGACTGGGTGGGTCAGGAAGCGCTGGTTTGGGACCCTGTAGAAGCAACTTTTGCCGATACAGACGGTAGCGGAAGAGTAAACCAAACCGACCTGCTTGCTATTGGCCTTAACTTTGGTCAAACGGTAAATGATGCAGATGAGGAAAGTGAAGTTCCGCCACTTGCCTCTTTCTTCCTACCAGCCTTAAATGAAGGCGATGTTGCAACCATAACCCTTCGTACCGCCGATTTACTCAATATTCAGGGCGTCTCGTTTATGGCTGAAGTTTTCGGTGCAAGCGCAGAATCTTTCACCCTTACAAAAGGAATCGCCTTAGAATGGGCAGATGAATGGAAGCAGGACAATCGTCTTTTAGAGTTCGATCTACTCAAGGATTATGAAGTTTCCGGTGCTAAAGTGCATAAAGGACCAACCGATGCTGTTTCTGCCTCGGAGTTTATCAGCTTTACTGTAACTGCCGAGCAAAACTGGAGCTCGTCTGCAGAACTGCTGATCCACCGTTTCAGCGTGGTAAATGAGAATAACGCAACCGTCACCATCGATGAGATTGATGCTGAAATCACTATTGAACTGGCTACTTCCAGCGAAACGACTGAACTCCCGCTTGAAACGGCTCTTTTCCAGAACTACCCGAATCCGTTTAACCCAACAACGAATATTCGCTTCGATTTGAGCGACAACAAAGTCGTTACTATTGAAGTAGTAAATATTCTGGGCCAGCGCGTGGCAATACTAGCAGATCGTCAGCAGATGGCTGCCGGAACCCATACCCAAATGTTTGATGCCAGCCGTCTTACTTCGGGTGTGTACTTAATCCGGATGACCGCCGGAGAACAGTCTTTCACACGAAAAATGATGCTCGTTAAATAAGATTGATATAGGTTAAAAAGTTTTCATTTGGTTGATTGATATAAACCCGGCATCCGGATAGGAGCCGGGTTTTTTTATGTGTGCCGTGCATGGCAATCAACTTGGTGGTGAAAGTCCACTGTGGGGGTTT
>JAIULZ010000004.1 GCA_022565805.1 Balneolales bacterium | reverse complement strand
CAAAACAGATTACAAGCTCAAAACCCAGCCCCAAAGGGGCGACATACCCGTAGCCGGGGTGGCAGGCCGCAGCAAAGCCCGGCCGTGAGCCCCGGGTAAAAAGCGAAGAAAAAACAAGCCCGAGCCGGGATCTCCTTGAAACAGAGAAATCTGCCGAGGGCAGCTATCCAAACGCATCAACGCAATAATCTCATATCAATAAATGGTCTGGCAACGCGCGCAAGCACATTTAAAAAAAAGGTCAACATTTGCAGTCCGGCATTTCTATTGACACAAACCCAAACCACAAATATTAACCTTAATCTTAATTCTGTCTACCTGAAATACCTATGAAGCCAATTGTGTACTTCTTTGTACCAAAAGACCGAATTATTAGGTCGGAGAATCCAATGGTTCTCATCCGGGAAATAAACAAGTCGGGCGTCCAGCCCTTTTCCTTTATATACTCCATACACTTCGAGTCCCTGAAGAACAGGTACGCGATAATCCAGCTCGCCATGAATAACCAGCATCGGGGTTTTGAAGTTTTCTGCATGCATAGCCGGATTCCAACGCTGCATGCTTTCGAGGCCGTCCCAGGGCGCCCCGCTGTATGCTGCGACCCGGTGAGCAGTAACATCAGATGCAAACTGCCCCATAATATTATACACGCCCGCATGATTAATGAGCGCCGCAAAACGATCGGTATGTCCGGCAATCCAGCTCACCAAATAGCCTCCATAGCTCCCTCCTGCAGCCGCCATTTTAGTTTCATCTATATAGCCGCGACCAATCATGAAATCGGTGGCTTTCATAACATCCCTGAACGGTAGATCGGCATGTGCACCGTGAATAGATTCAGCAAATTCCTGACCAAAACTCGTCGAACCATGGAAGTTAGGAAGCGCCACTACATAGCCGGGTGCTGCAAAAAGATGGGCATTCCAGCGGTAATGAAACTGATCCCCAAAAATACCATGTGGCCCACCATGGATAAGCATTACCAGCGGATATTTCTTTGAAGGATCGAAATTGGGCGGATATACGATAAACATCTGCACATCTGCGCCGTTGGCTCCGGTGTAGGTAACATTTTCGACTTTACCTAAAGAAAGATTAGCCACTTTGCGACGGTTTACATCAGTTAACTGCGTTAAGCCTTCCCCATTTATGCCAATACTGTAAATATCATCGGGAGCTGACAAAGTATTGTGAGTAAAAACAAGCCGATCATTGCCCAGAAGCTGTGGAGCGCCGTTTGTGCCGGCATGCAGAATTCTCTGAAGATTGTCTCCGGCAGACGATATAGAAAAAAGGCTGGTTTTCCCACTGTCCTGCGCATGGAAATACAATTTCGCAGAATCCTGACTCCATGACCAGTTCGAGAAACTCATGTCTATATCTTCGGTAAGCACTTGCCGGCTGCTATTTTGGCGATCGTAACGAACCAAACGCACATTATCTGCATAAAAATCTGTTCTTGTTTGCATACCGTACATAATGTAGCGACCATCGGGGCTGTACACCGGATTCAGATCATTGGCGGGGTTATCGGCCGTAATATTGCGCACGGTTCCTCTGCCGGTGGTTGGAATGAGCAGAATATCGTAATTCAAATATTCGTAAGGTGGCTGCTCCGTATTCGCAGAAATGGCTATTTCGCTTCCATCCGGGGAAATATCATAAGACGGGGCACCCATCATCGCAAAAAAGCGACGACTGCCGGGCATCAGATCGATTACATTGCCCTCGAGGGTGGTAGAAAATATACGAGGATAAAGCCCGTCGGTAAGCCAGCGGTCCCAGTGGCGATACATTCGGTTTTCGGTAACTTTTGCGGTTACGTGCGTATTCCGCATTTCTTTAACCAATTCCTCATGCTTTTTCCAGTCTCCGTCGTAGCCGGGATGCACCGTTGCGGCAAAAGCAAGGCGGTTGCCATCGGGAAACCATTTCGGTGCTGAAACAGCAACGGGCAAGTCCGTAACCTGACGAGCCTCGCCACCATCAAGCGGCATCACATACAATTGAGCCGGCCCGCCTGCCCTGCGCGATGTAAAAGCCAGATTCCTGCTGTTCGGGCTAAAAACCGGTGATCCATCCGACCCATGATGCGTAAACTGACGCATATTGCTGCCATCCGCATTCATCAGAAAAATATTAGTTTCAGAACGGTCTGTTTCCAGACTCCAAACTGTTTTGGTGAAAGCGATATGCCGTCCATCGGGTGAAGTGGTTACGGAGCCAACGCGATCCATTTCCCACATTTTTTCGGCCGTTATAGGCGATTGAGCATTCAGGCTGCTAAATACAAGCATCAAGCCAAGAACTGACAGCAAAGTGATATTTGCTGAAAAGTATAGTTTCATCTTCATATTACTTCGAATCGTTTAGTTCAGTTAATTATTGAATTGAGTGGCATCAGCAATAAGTTAGCCACCTTTGCCACTTTCTGAAAAATCAAGTTGCTATTTAATCGGGGTGTAAGTTCGCGGTAAGTACGTTGACAATCTGAATTTTTGAAATACAGAGTTGTAATAATGTTTTAATCATGAAATCCAGCGAATTGCTTCACTCACCTGCTTGCATTTTTGCAACGCAGAAAATCCCTCTATTCGCTGACTCTGCCAATTGCAGCTGCAACCGGGCTTTTTTTTAGTTGTTGTTTATTAGCAGGCTGATCTCAAGCCGGATTTCAAAATAAGATTCCTGTTATGGCTTCAATTCCAGATAATCTGTGGCAGAACCAATTCGAAATCTTTTTGCCTTCAGTTGTTTTCGCATGTGCTGTTTCGCCGATTAATGTGCCTTATCAGCTGTAGTTCACTGTTAAAACCCGGACTTTATATTTTTAAGCCAGATCAACAAAAATGCTATCCAGCAAATCAAGATTTAAAGATACCTTCGGGATCAGGAAAACCACATGCGGCTTTCGACCAGTTTTTTCATGCCGTAAAAAATCAGATTAGAATTCACTTTCGAGCTTCGCTCTATTCGCCGGGCGAGCCAGTCGCCGTCGCCACCGGTTACGTAAAGTGAAGCAAGATTATCGTAGCGACGCACGAGACCATCAACCGCAGAAACAAAGGCACCGGTAAGGCCCCATCGCACAGAGTCTTCGGTACTTTTACCCGGCCATTTCATAGGTATATCCCGCTCTACCGAAGGAAGAGCCGGCGCAAATTGCCTCAGAGATTTTTCCCAAAGAGAAATTCCCGGCATAATAACCCCGCCACGGTAAACCCCTCGATCGTCCATATAATCTATAGTGCAGGCCGTGCCCGCATCAATCACTATAACTGCCTTTTCATCCATAGAACGGGCACCGAGGCAGGCCATATAGCGATCCATACCAAGAGTTTCCTTATTCTCATAATCCAGCGTCTTAGCAGGAATCTGATCTATGGTCAGCCAGTCGATAAGATCTGAATTTCCATGATCAGCCATAAGTTTATTCATTTCTTCGCGCGCAGAATCTACCACGGAAATCGCAAAAGCTTTGGATTCATTTCTGCGAATGTAATCGGCAGCTTCGGCCGCGTTAGGCGTGGCGGTAGAATAAACCTGCTGCCAGCTGTTACCAGACCATTTTTTAATCTTAATGGTGGTATTTCCAATATCAATGAAATTCATAGGTTTGTGTGGTAAAGAATAATGACTGTCAAATTTCGCCAATATGTATAATTTAGCCAGCTTAATCAAAATAAAACGATTTGTTTTCGCAATAATTCATACAGCTGGCAAAGTTTTTTTCAACATATGACTGCTCAATTGCTGAATAAATTTTGGAAATAATTCTGAAAATCGAATTAAGACTAAACAGAAGGTGTTGTGGTACACAGAATTAGTAAAAATAATTGTTAATGTAAGGGGTTCATATATTGTTATTGTGTTGTTTATTCACAACTGCATCTGGAATTTCCTTCACCGTAATCTGTAAAATCAAAATCTCATATGAAATTAGACGGAAAAAACGTAATTGTAACAGGAGCTAGCAGCGGAATCGGAGCTGCATTTTGCCGCTCAATAGTCGCAAAAAAAGGTGTCGTTTACGGGTTAGCCCGGCGAAAAGACAGGCTCGATTCTCTTAAAAAAGAATTGGGGGCTAATTTCCATCCTGTTGTGCTCGATATTACCGACGAAGCGGCCGTAAGCAAATGGGTAGACGACACGTTTAATGCAAACAATCGCCCCGATGCACTCATCAACAATGCCGGACTCGGTAAATTTGGCAATATTGAAGACCTGAGTCTCGAAGATTGGCATACAATGATGAATGTAAACCTGAACGGAGTTTTCTACATCACCCGAAAACTCGTGCCACATTTCAAGGCCAGCGATTCGCATTCCCACATTATTAATATAGCTTCGGTTGCGGGTCTGATGGGAAATCCCAAAATTTCGGGCTACAATGTAACCAAATTTGGTTTACGCGGCTTTTCTGAAGCTCTGTTTAAAGAACTTCGTTTCGATAAAATAAAGGTAACTTGCGTGTATCCGGGCTCGATTGCAACCGAATTCTTCGAAAAAGCGGGCGCAGAAACCCACAGCCACATGATGCAATCCGAAGATGTGGCCTCCACTATTGTTCACATACTGGAAACAGCAGACAATTTCCTCATCGATGAAATCACCCTTCGTCCACTAAATCCCAAACCCCCAGAAAGCTGATTTTAACAGTGCCAACAGTGCCAACAGTGCCAACAGTGCCAAAATAGTACCTTAAGGTATAGGGATCTGGGATTCAGAAATAATTTGGTATCTCTCAAATTCCTATGCAAAAGTCGTAATTAATACACGAATTCCAAATTCAGCTGGAAAAACTTTTTGATCATCAAGACTGCTATTGCTGCTGTAAGCCGGAATAGCAGTCTTATGTCATCATCATTAGCGAAGACCTTGAGTAATTAACCAATAAATGACCTCTGTTACCTGATACCTGAAAATTTCCTAATTTTAAGCTACTAAAACTCCAACACAACCTTCGGTCACCCGTCTTCGGTTCTCGGTCCAATTCACAATTCACAATTCCCCAAAAAAGACCTCTGTTTTGCGCACCTACACATCATCTCTGTCGATTTTCCTCATACTGATTGTTGGTTTCTCATTTCTTGTACACTCATGCAGCACAAAGCCAGACGATTTGATTGAGGAGGAGACTTACATTGTCCTTCTGGCGGAAATGGAGCTTTTGAACATAATCAGAACGCAAGACAGGGATCCGGAGAAAACCTTTGAAATGTTTCTGGATCTTTTAAAGAGCTATAATATTACAGAGGAACAGTTCTATAGTTCGCACGAATGGTATCAAAAACAGGTTGAGGAACAAATTGTGCGCTACAGGGCTGCCCTTGATATTTTGAATGAGGAATACGGTTTTTTAAATCAAACTTCAAGAGAGCGGGACGAACGGGCACGCGAACAAGCTGAGAGAGAAGCCGTTTCAACAAGTGAATAATAAGTTGCGATAACAAAATTAATCAGGAATCATTTCAACAAGAAATAGGTGCCATCTTTACGTTTTATGCGATAAACTAATTCTTCATTCATGAGCTGCTGCAGCCTTTTCCTAAGCACCGTAGCCGGAAGCTTAAGCGAAGCCGACAGATCCTGAAGATGCGCTCCCTCCTCTTTTTTATTCCGCAAAGCTTCTATAAGCTGCTCCATTTGGACAGACTCATTTTCGGAAACTTGCATATTCAACTGTTTTTTTTCTGCATTAATGCAATTGTCGCAGTTTCCGCAGGCCGGCGGATTATCTTCACCAAAATACACTCTCAAAAAACGACTCCGGCAATCGTATGTTTCTGCATAGGCTTTCATCCAGCTTAGTTTTTTTAGCAGAGATTTTCGGTAGTTATCAAGCTGTTTATAATCTAAAGCGGGTTTTGTTTCTCTTGCGCCTACAAGCCGGATAAGAGGCTCCACTCCTGTATATTGCCATTTCAACAGCTGCTCTTTCTGCAGCACTTCCAAACCTGAAAACACCCTGTTTATGGGAAAACCCGTGCGCTCAGCCACATACGAAGCCGGCAGCATAACCATCTGCTGTATACATTCGGGGCCAAAAATTCGAAATAGCTGCATGATGAAATCTTTTTTCGCCGGCTTGATGTCCTTAGCAGTTTCCAGATTCCGAATATAGTCTACGCTACAAAGGAACTGAATTCCGGCTTTTTTCTCAAAAACCGAGTGCATTTCCAGCACCCCCGCCCCCTGTAAAATTCGAATACAACCCAGTACAACGGCAAGCTCAAGTCCGGATCTTTTTGCTAAATCTGCAGCCTTAACAGGCTTGGAATCATCCATTTCGGAACCCAGAGCAAGCCCCAGAGAGTCGCACAAAACCGTATAGAGTTTCTGTATCTGAACCGGCTGCGGATAGCTATCTTTAATTTGCCGTTCCATTATATCAAATTGCTGCCGGTTGTACATCAAAACGGGAAACCCCGGCTTACCGTCTCTTCCGGCACGTCCTGCTTCCTGATAATACGCTTCGAGAGAAGCAGGCGCATCATAGTGTATTACGTATCGACAGTCGGGTTTATCGATTCCCATACCAAAGGCATTGGTCGCAGCAACCAGTGGTATTTTATTCTCTACCCAGCTGTTTTGTATTCTGGATCTTTCCTGCCCCTCTAATCCGGCATGATATGCGGCGGCCTTTTTTCCCGTTGCCTTTGTTGTAATTCGGGCCAGCTCTTCACAAGATTTACGGGTACCAGCATAAATGAGCCCGGAACCCTGCTGTTTTGATACCATGCGACGAATTCCCAACAAACGATCTTCTTTTTTATAGACCCACCATTTCAAATTCGGGCGGTCGAATCCCCTTGATATAATGCTCGGTTCTTTAAAACCCAGGACGTTTATAATATCATCGCGAACCTCAGGCGTTGCGGTCGCGGTTAGCGCCACCCAGCGTAAACCCGGCCCTACCGGCTCCATAGCCTCCCTGATTTTCCGGTAAGAAGGACGAAAATCGTGTCCCCATTCAGAAATACAATGAGCTTCATCAACAGCAATTAAAACCGGACGCAATCGCGGAAGCTCATACTGGAAAAGCTGCGTTGCGAGCCTTTCCGGTGCACAATAGAGCAGGCGATACATACCGTTTCTGGCATTGACAAGACGCTGCTCAATCTCATTTGAAGACAAGGTGCTATTAATAAAGGCGGCCTTTACCCCGCGGTTATTAAGCTGATTTACCTGATCTTCCATAAGTGCAACTAAAGGAGAAATCACAATAGTAAGCCCTTGAAGCACCAAAGCCGGAACCTGATAGCAAAGTGATTTACCGCCCCCGGTCGGAAACAAAACCAGCGTTTCTCGACCCGACAATACAGACTTAACCACCTCATCCTGACCCGGCCGGAATTCCGGATACCCCCAAACCCGTTTTAACTCCAGCAATGCCTGCTCAAAGGCAGAATCAGCAGATGGTGTCTTTAGGTCCTTTTTGGAATCAGGCATAGTTAACTGAAAAAATCATTTCTATTTCTAAACAATACACAGGCAGTTAAGCCACATTGGGCAAGGTTGCAGATTGCGGGGTTTTTGTTTTACCAAGTCTTTAAAATTTGGATATCCAAACTAAAGAAAAAACAAAGCTGATATCCGTATATTTCTCTTTAAAATTTATATGAGGTTTAGGAAACAAAATAAGAAGTCGGGCCCATATATTTAGTACAGCAAGGAACGTTTCTTATATCTATTCGACTTTTTGCAATCCACAGTCCGGCCACATTACATATGCAATTACTATGTGCCGTCCGGAATTTACACGAATCACCATCTTTCGAACTTTGTTTGCGAGAGCATTCATTGAACTTAGTTACCGAAGAAAAGCCGGCTTGCCGGCTATTTGTGTTTAATTAAAACGTCAATTTGTAAGTTATAAATACTTTGCAAAATCAAAGAAGTAAGATTACTTCAAAACCTTCTTAAACGCTTACATCAGACTTTGAATTTTTTTTATTCAGATTCCAGGCCGGGTCAAAAAATAAAACCGGTGGGGCGACTCTTCCGGGTCGAAGATTTTGCAAAACCTTTTTATACAACCTTCATACAGAAAAAAACAACTGCTTCAAATGGGCATTAGCCAAATAAGAGAACATCTATCAAAAGTTATACCCTTTTCAGAAATTAAAGCTGAACTTGCTAATAGAAAGTTACTTTCACTCGAACGATTTTACGGATCAAGTTCCGCTTTTTTAGTTGCAGGTTTATCCGCCACTTTCGATCATATTGTTGTGCTTTTCCCCGATGAAGAGCAGGCACAATTTTTCTCCGGCGATCTTGAGGTACTTGGTGTTCCTGATGTTCATTTTTTCCCCGGCACAAACAACAAGCCCTATCAGCAGGCAACCGTAGACAATTCGGCAACGCTTGTTCAGCGGGCAGAAGTGCTCGATGCTGTAACAACCGGCAGCCGGAACCTGCTTGTTGCCGAGGCATCATCAATTTGCGAAAAAGTAATTTCACCACAGGCATTTGCAGGCTCATCTATTGAGTTAAAACGTGGTTTGCATATCGAGATGGAAGTACTCCGCGAGAAACTAATTGATAGCGGCTATTCCGAAGTTCAGTTTGTAAATAAACCCGGCGAACTTGCCGTACGTGGCGGCATATTCGACATCTTCCCTTTTTCGGGCGAATATCCGGTACGACTTGAGTTTTTTGGTGATGAAATTGATTCTCTACGCCATTTTGATGCAGATTCCCAACGTTCTGTTTCCTTTTTGGATCAGACCCGGATTGTGCCAAATACTTCGGCCTTTAACCAGGGCACGCGCGAATCTTTGCTGAGTTATTTCCCAAAAGACACTGTTTTCATTGTTTTTGATGATGCCTCCTGCTGCATAAAAGTAGACCGACAATTCGAGGCGGCCGAAGAAGTTTACAAGGAGCTGATAAAGCTCGAAAAAAGCCTCAAAAAGGATACGAATGTTTCAGGTACAACTACCGGCCCTGCGCCTGCCCTGCCACTGCCCGATCAGCTTTATCTCCCGTCGGAACAATTTATGGGCGAAATACTCAAAGCCGGATCTGCCTTTCTTGGAGAAGCAAGAAGTAAAAGCATACAGTACAGCTACAGCTTTAACCTGAACAGTATTTCGCAGCCGCATTTTAATTCCTCCTTTAAAATGCTAAGAAGTGATATCGAGGAAAATAGCCTCGACAATTTCATAACCTACATACTTTGCGACAGTGTGGCTCAGCGCGAGCGGATTGAAGAGCTGCTGGGCGAGCCATCCGAAAAACTAAACTATAGCCTTAGTATTAACACTCTTCATGAAGGCTTTGTGCTTAAAAAACATGGCTTGGCCGTTTACACCGATCATCAAATATTTAATCGCTATCACCGGCCGAAAACGCGTAAACGCAAATATTCGGGCGGTATATCTTTTAAAGAGCTTAAAGATTTAAATATTGGCGATTATGTAGTTCATGTAGATTATGGAATTGGTAAGTTTGCGGGCTTTCAGAAAATAAAGGTAAAAGATACGGTTCAAGAGGTAGTTGTTCTTAAATACCAGCAGGATAGTGTTCTTTACGTGAACGTATCAAGCTTGTATAAAATCCAGAAATATTCGGGCAAAGACGGCCATGAGCCACGAATTACCAAGCTGGGAAGCGGCGAATGGGCACGAAAAAAGGCCAGCGCAAAGCGTAAGGTAAAAGATATCGCCCGAGAGCTAATACAGCTGTACGCAAAACGAAAAGCACAAAAAGCGCATCAGTTTCCACCCGATAATTTCATGCAGATGGAAATGGAGGCGGCTTTCATGTACGAAGAAACCCCGGATCAGCTTAAAGCCATAGAAGATGTAAAATCTGATATGGAAAAGGATATGCCCATGGACAGGCTTGTGTGCGGGGATGTTGGCTTTGGAAAAACGGAGGTAGCCGTGAGAGCCGCGTTTAAGGCGGCATCAGACGGCAAACAGGTTGGTGTGCTGGTTCCAACTACCATTTTGGCCGATCAGCACTACAAGACGTTTAAAAAACGAATCGGCGATATGCCAATAAATGTAGACTTACTATCCCGGTTCAGAACAGCCGCAGAGCAAAAAGAAACCCTAAAAAAACTGCGCGAAGGGCAAGTCGACATTTTAATTGGCACTCATCGTATCACCTCAAAAGATGTTGAGTTCAGGGATTTGGGCCTGCTTGTTATAGATGAAGAGCAACGTTTCGGAGTGGCAACCAAGGAGAAAATTAAGCGGTTCCGGTACTCGGTAGATACGCTAACGCTAACGGCTACACCAATACCGCGCACGCTTCAGTATTCATTAATGGGAGCACGGGATTTAAGCGTGATAAGTACCCCGCCTCCAAACCGGCAGCCTGTACTTACTGAGCTCATCAGCTTCGATCCGCATCTTATTCAGGAAGCAATTCATAATGAAGTAAGCCGGGGCGGACAAGTATTTTTTATCCACAACAGGGTACAAAATATTGAAGAAGTGGCCGGAATGATTATGAATCTGGCTCCGAATATAAAAGTACGGTTTGCTCACGGACAAATGAAGGGCCCGCAGCTCGAGAAGATCATTATGGATTTTTATGAGCACAAATTTGATGTACTGGTTTCCACCAACATTGTGGAAAACGGCATTGATATCGAAAATGCGAACACCATCATCATTAATCATGCCGATCGTTTTGGATTGAGCGAGCTTCATCAGCTTAGAGGTCGCGTTGGCCGCTCGAACCGAAAAGCGTACTGCTACCTCATTACGCCACCGCTGCAAAACATGGCTACCGACAGTCGGAAACGTCTGCTGGCTCTGGTAGAGTTTTCTGATTTGGGCTCGGGATTCAATATTGCAATGCGCGATCTGGATATTCGCGGCGCCGGTAATATTTTGGGTGGAGAACAGTCTGGTTTTATAAGCGATATCGGCTTTGAGCTATATCAAAAAGTACTTAATGATGCCGTTAAAGAGCTGAAGGAGAGTGAGTTTAGCGAGCTGTTTAAAGGTCAGATTCCGGAAGTTGAACTACCCGAAACCACGGTTGAATTCGATCTTGGCGCCTTGCTTCCACAGTGGTACGTTAGCGACAATGTAGAGCGACTCAATTTATACCGCAGATTATCTACTGCATCTGAAATCACTGAAATCGAAGAATGGGAGCAGGAAGTTGCCGACCGTTTTGGCAAAATACCCCCCGATGCACGCAACCTGATTGATGCCACCAGAATAAAGGTACTCGCAAGCAGACTTCTGCTCACCAAGGTAACCATCCGGGCCGGCCGGGTATGGCTTGTTTGTCCGCCGGGCGACACAGAAGCTGGCAAAAAATTCTATTCCGACAACTACATGCAGCGCCTTATTGGAAGCATTCAGGAAATTGGGAAAGAAGTAAGCGTAGCACAAAAAGACCAGGCCATCCGCATAATAGTGCAGCAAATACCGGGTCTTCCGGATTGTATAAAGCTACTCGAAGAGCTGGTAGAAATTCACGAAAAAGAAGCCGAGGAGAAACAAGGCAATAATGTAACAGTGTAACAGTGTAACAGTATCTGCAGAATAAGTTTAAATTTTTAGGATTTCAGATGAATGAAGACTATTCTTTTGATGTATTAAGAAAGTTCCCCCTCCGGCACTTTGGTGGTTTTAACAACATGAGTGCTCGGACTTCTCGTTGTTACTACTGCAAACCCGGAATAAATTCCGGCTTACAATAGCAGTCGTACCAACGGCACTTTCTTTGAATACCAAGCTGGAAAGATATATAGCCCTCTCACTTCTGACCGCTTATCTCTGTTACCTGTCACCTGACAAAACAAAGTGATTGGTGTTTGAAAAAATCATATTTTAAATCATCATATTGTATTTAGGTTAAGCCATTTGGCATAGTTTGATTTTCAATTAGAAAGACATCATACAGTTCTTTCTTCATTTAACCCCTTTTTTGCGATGAACGGCTCTGAGCCCTTATCCCAACTTAAACTGATTCCCTATGCCGAGTTTTTAAAGCAAGGGCGTTTAGTTGCATTTCCAACAGAAACCGTATATGGTCTCGGTGCATCTGCGTGGAATCCGGAGGCAGTTGCTCAAATTTTTGCAGTAAAAGGCCGGCCAAATGACAACCCGCTTATCGTGCACGTGAATTCGATTGATATGGTTAAGGAGTTCGCAGAAACCATACCCCCGCGTGCCCGCTTGCTCATGCAAAAATTCTGGCCGGGTCCTCTAACGCTCATTTTCAAAAAAAAAGCGGGTGTACTCGATGCAATCACGGCAGGTCTTGAAACCGTTGCCATTCGCATGCCCGACCATCCTACAGCCCTAAGTTTAATTGAGCTCACCGGCGCTTTAGTGGCACCAAGCGCGAATAAATCCGGCAGACCAAGCCCTACAAAAGCATCTCACGTTACCGAAGATTTCGGATCATCCATACCGGTAATAGACGGAGGTGAATGTCAGCTGGGGCTGGAATCTACCGTACTCGACATTACTGTAAATCCGCCGCTTATTTTACGACCGGGCTACATTAGCGCGGCACAAATTCATCATCACTGCGGCTTTATTCCACAGGAACATAATGAATCTAAAAGCGAAAATGCAACGGAAGCTCCAAAATCTCCCGGAATGAAATACTCGCATTATGCCCCTAAAGCACGAGTATATTGGCTGTATGATGTAGATATGGGAGACTCTTCAGATCGTCGTGGCTTTTTCTCTGCAGGCAAGAATGATTTGATTATAACCCATACACCAAAAGGGGCTGAAAATATCAAAGCCGGACGAAAACGCATCCATTATCATGGAGATTATGCGCGAATGGCGCGGGAGCTGTACGATTGGTTCCGAAAAGCCGATCATGATAATCATACCGGTATAGGTATCGAGGCGTTTCCTAAAGATATTGAAAGCATTAGTTCCGGCGAACCGGCCGGAGCGCTTATTAACCGAATTTCGAAAGCCGCAGGAGTTAGATGAGGAGCAGCTTTTTTAATAAAGGGATAAATCTTTAATACAGTTCTTCGGTACGATAGCGAATTACATAACTCGCCTGAGAGGCGAAGTAATCGTAGCAAAGCGTAAAAGTTGGTCCCGGTGCGCAAACCATTGATGAACTTACCGAATCTTCTGATACAGGCATTTCCTGATGCGCAATTTCAAGTTCCGGACGCGGTGCATTACGATCTTTAATACTAATGACCGACCACATGGGTGGAATTCCCTGATATCGGTTGCCGCTGGAAAACCACCATTTCCCTTCATAAAACGAAACTCCCAGGTTAACCGCTTCTGTACGCACTCCGGCGCCATGTTGAGCGCTCACAGAAGCTTGAAAAATGGCGCCCGGTCGTAAAGATTCATAAACTCTTGGAGCAGACGCAGCGGCATGTAAAACAAAAGATGACGAACCTGCCGATGTAAGCAAATAGGCCGATGAGTGAACGGGAATAACGTACGGCTGAAAATAAAACCCCCGTGTGGCTCTGAGAGACGGGTCGGTTTTTACTCCAAAGTCTGTTGGGCTCATCTGTAAAACCCTGTCTATGGTAAATTCGTCAAGATCCAGAACAAAACCTACCGGTACCTGCTGGTTGCGTAGCACCATGAACGGCTGAAGAAACATGGATCCGCTAACCCAAAGCTTTCTGCCCATTTGCTGCACATAATGCACAGTTAAAGAAGGATGACTAATCTCCCGCCGTATTTCGCCACTTTCGGTGAGTTCGAGCACGCGCTGATCTGCGCTGAAAACGATTATTCGCCTGTTATCGGGTTCATAAAAGGCATAATTCACACCTTTATTTTGTGTGGACACATCGTGATAGGCAAAACCCGGAGGGGGTCTGTTTTGCTGAGGGGCCGGCTGAGGCGTCCGGGCTTCTGTTTTTTTTGTTTCTTCCTTATCGACACCAAAAGAGCGCTCAATTGTATCGGTACGGGCATTAAATATAAGGATACTGTTTCCGGATATTGCCTGCGTAATGATGAACCGATCCTGATCCAGCGCACGGATGGAGGTGATTTGGTCAAAATCGATATCTGACACATGCTGCGCTTTTGCTAATTCGGTGGAGAAAAGCAACAATACAATCAGTAATAGAAAATAACGACAGTATTCTGTCATAAAATTAAAAAGCAATCGGAAGAAGACACCGGAAATTCAGCGGTTTCAAATACCCTATACACAGATCCGGAATCACGCAGAACCTTATAGAATAATGGTAACTACTTAATGTGATATCTAACGGACACGCTAACTACTTTGTAGCTGAAAGACGTAAGGCTGTAGCGAATACAGAAATTTTAAAAACGGCTGATTTATCTTTATACTAACAGATAACAGCATATTCAACGTTACTCGCCATGCTATTTGTATTGCTAAAAAGCAGTCTTCTCCGGCACAGGATAAAAGAAGTTACTTACGCTTAGTAAATAGATTGCATTACAAAATTTTTATTATTTGAAACGGCATCAAAAAGAGCCAAACTTAAAAATAGACAAATCTTCCTGATATAGAAATACCCTGTTTCGGGGTATTATTTGTAGTTTTTCAACTAATTCCAAAAACTGAAACTTGAAAATAATCTACTCATAAACAGAGATTTTAGGCTCAACTTTCCAACCCCGTAAAAGCAAATAATAAGCCTGATAAATTTTAAAACTATCGGCAAATATCTGTGGTAGAAGGCTTTAAGGAATCTTCTATTTTGTTTGTATTGAACGCCTAATCAAAATCAAACCGTAGTCCCAGACGGTTCGGGGTCAAGAATTTTATTTTTGATTCAAGGAAGAAGACGCTCAAAAGAGTGCGTTTTGCAAAGCCTTCTCGTTATGAATTAGCCCGGCTTGATAGTTGAGTGATATAATAGCAACAGAATAAATTACTGTAAAATTACAGATCAAAACACCGTAAAGGCATTCAGTTATTCGGGCTTGTAATGAAATAAAGAAAAATTATGCTTAGATACGACATATTCGAAGCCCCCGTCCTTTCAATACGAGAGTCTGTGAGTCGGCGTACTGCAAGTTGGAATTTTCCGTGGCGCTATTAACGCGGGATTAATCGCAATTTGCGTTGCACGTCAGGGTAAATAAGTATTCTAAAATTAAAAAAAAGAATAATGAAGATTGGCATTCAATAATCTTCCGGCTCAGCTATTTTAATAAATTTATTTACCTGCGTTTCAACTCGCGCTCAAGGAAATTAAAATAAGCTTTATGCAGTAACACAAAGCTGGGAGCATTGTAGGCAACGCTGTGATCACCAAGCGGATAAATTCTAAGTTCGGCATCAACTCCGGCATTTGTAAGGGCGGTAACCAGCTGCATTGTATTTTGGAGATGCACATTTTCGTCCATAGCAGAATGTGCAATAAAAAGGGCGCCTTCTATATTTGGAGCATGAGTAATTACCGAACTCCTTTCGTATCCGTCTGCATTTTGGTCGATTAATCCCATATAGCGCTCGGTGTAAATGGTATCATAAAGTCTCCAATCGGTAACAGGGGCGCCTATAATCGCAGCCCGAAATACGCCGGGAAAAAGCCCCATTGTGAGCCCCGCCACATAACCGCCATAGCTATGGCCTCGAATAGCCATACGATCGCCGTCTATCCATGAGTGGTTTGCCGAAAGCCATATTGCCGTTTCTACAAAATCTGATGCTTCTGATGCACCCAGATCAAGATAGACCGCTTTTTCGAAATCCCTGCCATAGCCTCCGCTTCCAAGATTATTAACGTTTGCTACAACATAACCCTGCTGAGCCAGATACTGATAAAACATATTCGTCTCAAACTGATTATATACACCCTGTGCGCTCGGCCCTCCATAAACGCTTAAAACAAGCGGATAACTTTTTTCAGGATCGAACTCAGAAGGTCTGATCAGAAAGCCATCCCTGATTTTCCCGTCGGAAGCAGTAAACTGGAACAATTCTCTTGGAGCATAAGAGAAAGTCTGTATGTGCTCACGAACACCCTCATTCGTTTCGAAACTGCGCAATTTGCCGGAAGCTGTGCTCCAAAGCTCTACCTGCAGTGGGGTTTCAATATTAGAAAAATAATCGATAAAAAATCTTCCATCGGGACCCATATTTATCCGGTGATTTCCCGCTGTTTCTGTAAGGCGCTGTTTATCGGTTCCGTCGAATCGAATTCGGTACAAGTGCCGCTCTAATGGGGATACTTCAGTTGATGTAAAATATATTAGCTCGTTTTCGGCATCGATAGCATGCACATAAGTAATTTGCCAATCGCCACTTGTTACCTGCCGCTTTAGGTTACCCCCTAAATCGTAATGATAGAGATGTTTATTGCCATCACGGTCTGAAATCCAGAAAAAAGATTTATGATCTTTAGGAAAAAAGAAATAATGATCTATGCCGGCGAAGAAATCAAATACATCAATCCAGACATCAGAATCTTCGCTCATTGCTGAGACTCCTTGGCCTTCATGCACGTCAAACATGATAACTTCAACTCTTGTTTGAGCGCGATTCATGCTAACAATTGCAAGTTCGGCTTCATTAGCCGTCCAATAAATTCGTGGTACATAGCCGTCTCCGGCATTGTGATTCATCCAGGTGAGTTGGTCGGTCCGCGTGTCGATTACCCCTATTTTGACCGTTGGATTAGTATCTCCTACTTTTGGAAATGGAATTTCGAACCATTCGGGATGGGTGCCTTCAAAGTTAGTTGTCTTAAATAGCGGAACTTCCCTTTCATCGGATTTCCAAAAGGCGATATAGCGACTGTCGTTAGACCACGACCATGCCTGTACTAAACCGAACTCTTCTTCATAAACCCATCCAAAACGGCCGTAAAACACGTTATCTTCCTCATTAAATGTAAGCTGCCGGGCACTGCCTGAGCTGAAATCATACACAAACATATTTCCATCTTTATGATAGGCGAGCTTGTTTCCATCGGGCGAAAGCTGTGCAGTAAAAGCCCGTTCGGCCACGAGCTCCATTGTGCCGTTTTCTATAGAGTAGCGATAGTAATCGGAAATTCCGGAGTAGCGGTAAACGGGTTCGAAGCGAGTTTGAAAAACAATATAGCCCGCATCATCAGACCATTCGAAAGAGCGAAACGAAAAAGCCTGTCCGGAATTAGGAAATCGTGCTTCCGCACCGTCGAATACAAGCACATCTTCTCCTGTACCCGGATTAAAGGTACGTATCTGGCTAATACCCTGCTGAACCGACGTCATATACGAAAAGCGCTCACCCTGAGCGATCCAGTTAACACTTTGCGGCCCACTGCCGCCTCTGAGCCCGGCTCCGCTAAATAATGCCTGCTCCATAGAGCTGTAATTCTGTTGCGAAAAACCGGTAGCTGGGAAACTTAAGAAATAGCACAGCAGCGTAATTAAAACAAGGCCTACTACACTAACTCTATGATAGGATTGAGACTGCACAATAGTCATTTAAAAGAAATAAGAGGATACATTTTTGTGGGTAAGTTTGTTTCAGTTGCTTGCTTAAGCAGTATTTAACAGTTACAAAAGGCTTTGAAAAACCACCCTTTTGCCCGTCTTCTAAAAATGATAAATTACTCAATCATAAATAATAGATAAAAGGGGCGAAAATTGCTCATAAAATACATAGGCAACAAGTAATCAGTGCCAAAACTGCAGATTACTTTAAAACAAAGAGCTAAAAAAAGTTTAGAGTGGCAGGCTAAACTAAACCAGTTTATTAACCGTATTACGATACTTTTTGAGCTTAGTGAAGTACAGGATGAAAAATAAATTCCATCAGCTATTTATATGTGAATTTTAAAACTTAGATTTCTTTACCAACAAAAAAAGCTAAACGCAAATGCGCATAGCCTTTTAAAAACTCGGAATACCCCGGTGTAAGCACTACCCTAAGTGAATCAAGCTTTAGTTTTACACGTTTTTATGCCAAATGGCGCATATAGCGGGCAAAAAGAAATAAAACTGGTTATCACAAAAATACCAGCAAGTGCAAGCAACACTATGGCCACTGTATCTGCTATAAAGCCTGCAAAAAACAGCAATACAATTACTAATGCGACCGTTATTCGCAAAATTTTATCTATCAATCCCATATTCTTTTTCATATAAACTACTATTTTTGTGAAGCATAAAGTGTCAAAAGGCTTTGCAAAACCTTTTAAAAGTGATTATCAACAAATATGATAAGCTGCTTATCAATCAGGCAACTTATCCATAAAGAACATACACTTTTTCAAACTAAAAAAAGCATTTAAAACGTTGCTCACTTAAGGATTTTTTTTTGACTTAACTTTTTAGTTCTAATGTCATGATTTTTTAAAAAGGGGTCTTTAATCCGAAAATTGGCGAAGAATCGATACCCATTAGCAAGGCTTAAAATGTTATCGGGCCTGCTTATAGAAGTCTGGCTTATTCCGTATATTTACAAGCTATGGAAAACATTGAAAAAAACGGGAGCTCTGACTCCAAAATTAATTTAAAATCGCTTAGTCGCGAGCAGCTTGGCGCATTTTGCGCCGAAATGGGCCTGAAATCGTTTCGTGCAGATCAGCTCTTTCAGTGGATGTATCAGAAAGAAGTTTCCGACTTTGAGCAAATGACGAACTTGTCGATTGCTTTACGCGAACAGCTAAATGAAAAAGCTTTTGTAGGAACCATTAATGCGGTTGCTCAGCAGCAATCTACCGATGGCACCATTAAATTTTTATTCGGCCTGCTCGACGGTCACAGAATCGAATCGGTACTCATCCCGGATTTCAGGGATGATGGGTCTGCTAACCGGCTAACCGTATGCGTTTCTTCTCAGGTTGGCTGTGTTTTTGGCTGCTCATTTTGCGCAACCGGAAAAATGGGCTTGCTGAGGCAGCTTCACCCTGGAGAAATCACTGATCAGGTTATTCGCATTAATGCCGTTTCTAACGAAATCTACGGTCGCGACATCACCAATATTGTATATATGGGTATGGGTGAGCCTCTTCATAATTATGCGGCTGTAACCGAATCTGCTGCCATTTTAACGGACCCCAAAAGCCTCGGACTCTCCCCAAAAAGAATTACGGTTTCTACGGTAGGATTAACCAAGCAGATAATGAAAATAGCCGATGACGGCCATACTTTCCGGCTGGCGGTTTCTCTACATGCTGCAAGTGATGAAAAGCGTGATAAAATCATGCCCATCAACAGTTCTCTAAATCTAAAAACGCTAAAAGCTGCTCTGCAATACTATTACAAAAAAACCGGTATGCCGGTAACTTACGAATATCTGCTATTCGACGGATTTAACGATAGTGCTGAAGATGCCAAACAGCTTGCAACTATTTCGAGATGGATACCGAGCAAGATTAATATCATTATGTATAATAATGTTGCCGGTGTGGAATTACAGCGTGCCCGGGAAAATCGTCTGGATTCGTTTATGAGAAGCCTGAAAGAACTTAATGTTAGAGCTACCGTACGCCGTAGCCGCGGTGATGATATCGATGCCGGTTGCGGACAACTTGCAATTCGTGAGGGTCAGCCCAAAGGAAAAACAATTGCAACTTCTGTAAGTATAGGAAGTTAATAGTTTAAGCTAAGGACCGATTACAATGAAGGAAAGGCTTGTAGCCAATTAAATAATTTGCTTGACAGCATTATTTGTAGGCCGGATCAGAGTATTGAGGAATTTTGAGATGAAAAAAGAATAATTCCCTAATCATCAAGAATCAAAATTCCTCAATACTGATAAGCCGCTATTTAGGAAGGCTTGTTTAATGGATTAATTTAAATATCCGGTTTGTTCTTGGGGCTGCACCGTCGAGAGAGAAATAAATTACCCATGCACGACCCACGATATGATCATCGGGGACAAAACCCCAGCTTCGGCTGTCTTCGCTGTTATCCCGATTATCACCCATCATAAAATAATAGTCGCGCTGTACTGTGTACTGCTCCCTTTCCACACCATTAATAAAAATACGGTTATTTCTCAGCTCAAGATGATTACCCTCGTACCTTACAATCAAATCGTGGTATAGATTTATGTTTGAAGGATCGAGATCAATTACCTGCCCTTGAAAAGGCACCACAATCTGTGGCATTTGATCGGTATTGGAAGCTCCAAGACCGGCAGAAAACCTGAAAGGACTACCTGAATTATGGCTTAGATTAGGGTTAATATACTTCGATACGCTGGCGACCTCGGGCCAACTATTAATAGTTGCAGCATTTTGCTCGGTAAGATGGGCAAATACTCTGCTTGCTTGCGCCCCGCGTGTACCCAGAAGAGTCGCGCCTGCATTTCGTAGCCTCTCATTGCTAAGACGAACGTTCTCTACCGGATTAATTTCATAAATAAATTGATAGGTATCAAAGACACGGGCCGAAGCATGATTTACAAATAACACCTTATCATTAATAGCTAAAGTGTCGCCGGGTATACCAACAGCTCTTTTAATATAATTGGTTTTACGTGCAGGAATGCCGTCATCAATTGGATAATTAAAAACCACAATGTCATCACGCCGCACATCCATAAAGCCCGGAAGCCGGAACGAAGGTAAACGCAGATTGGGAATATGAACTCCTGTAAATGGAATACCAACCGACTGCGGTGTTCTCGCGCCATAATGCACCTTCGAAACCAGCAAAAAATCCCCCGTCATGAGGGTGTTTTCCATAGAAGGCGTTGGTATACGATAAGCACCAAAGAAAAAGGCACGAATAATAACTGCGGCAACAAGAGCCCAAAGAATCGCTTCACCCCATTCTTTTGCCCAATTCTTAGCTTCTAAATCTTTGTTCCGGCCGGCTCTTGCTCTGGTTTTGGTATGAGCTCTTTTACTAATCCGGTCTGTATTAGATTGATCCTTTTCAGCCAATTTTAAGTGCGTATAAGTTAATTGAGGTTTACATTCCTGAAACGATCAGGAACAGAGATCGGTCTGTATCCAAATTCGCTATTTCTAAACGAAATTTCGTACCATTGGTTTCGCTCGGGAGAAAAAAAGACATCTTTGTACTCATCCAGCACAGTTGGTTTCATGAGTTTTTCGGAAAGAGCTCTTTTAATCTGAGGCATCAAATCTATATAGGCCACCGAAACAGCATAGACCAAACCATTTGCAAACGGGCCGTCTATATCGAGCACCATCATAGGTATCTCATCATCAATCACAAACCAGTATTCGTATTGTATAGCTTCTGCAAGACGAAAGCCAGGTTTAAAAATAAGGTCTTCAAGTGTTTGGGTTGGGTTTCCGAAAGCCGTTTGAAAACGGGCTCGCAGCTCCATAGACGGTATACGATCTATCTCGGTAATTCCCTGCATACCCTGACCGGTCCAACGCGTATTTCTGAAACGACGCTGGAACTCTGCGGCGCCAACGCGCTCTATTTTCACGAATTCCGGCTCAGTGAACAAATCTGTTTGCTGCGCAACTGCTTCATCTGCTTTATATAGCGCAAAAGAGAAACAAACCAAAAGGGTTAGTAGCGCTATAAATTGCTTTTTGCGGCAAGATGACATCATCATCGGGTATATTTCAAAAGGATAATAATTGGCTGGGGTATTGGAATTCTAACTTGCAATGTAGCTTCTTACTTAAAAAAAACTTGGTTTTCCAGCAGGATTGAAGATAAAACAGTTCAGCGACAATGTCTGAACAAAAATTGATGTTTAAGTAGCAGACATATATAAAACAGAATATCTGTTTCAATACTGTACGCTAAAACTTATTTCGTGCCGTATTTATTGCTACCCACAGATTTAAAATTTACAAATTAAATACCTGTAAAGAGAAAATAAACCGTGCTGACAGGAAAAATTAAAAGGCCGGTTCTTGCGAAGAAGAACAGGGCCCCATTATCCATAAATTGTTTGGCTTGAGAATTAATCGTCGTTCATTGATAATACCGCAAGGAATGCCTCTTGCGGTATCTCTACAGAGCCGACCTGCTTCATTCTCTTTTTACCCTCTTTTTGCTTTTCAAGAAGCTTGCGCTTACGGGTAATATCACCGCCATAACACTTTGCAATAACGTCTTTACGAAGAGCCCGAATCGTATCGCGTGCGATTACCTTCTTGCCAATAGCAGCCTGAACGGCCACTTCATACATTTGTCTCGGAATCAGTTCCTTTAATTTAGCGCATAGCCTTTTTCCCCATTCATAGGCTTTATCGCGGTGAACTATACTGGAAAGCGCATCTACCGGATCGCCATTTAGCAGAATATCGAGTTTTACCATATTACCTTCACGAGTGCCAATAAACTCATAATCTAAGGAAGCATAGCCTCGTGTTCCGCTTTTAAGCTTATCATAAAAATCGAACACCACTTCGGCCATAGGCAGCTCGTAGGTTAAATCTACCCGTGTAGCATCCAGATACATGGTATTTTTATACTGACCTCTTCTTTCCTGGCATAGCTTCATTATCGCGCCAATATATTCGGACGGTGCAATAATTTGGGCCTTAATATAAGGCTCATAAATTTTATCAATTTTGCCGGGGTCGGGCATATCGCTCGGGTTATCAACCAGAACTTTCCGGCCATCGGTATTAATTACTTCGTATTCTACGTTAGGAACCGTAGTTATAATATTCATATCGAATTCACGCTCGAGTCTCTCCTGAATAATCTCCATGTGGAGCATCCCAAGAAAACCGGCTCTGAATCCAAACCCAAGAGCGACCGAAGTTTCGGGCACAAATTGGAGTGAAGCATCGTTTAACTGAAGTTTTTCAAGGGCAGAACGCAGACTTTCGAAGTCGGAGCTATCTGTAGGGTAAATACCGCTAAAAACCATCGGCTTTACTTCTTTATAGCCCGGAATTGGCTCTTTAGCGCCGCCTTTGGTATGAGTTACTGTATCGCCTACCTTAGTATCAGAAAGGGATTTCACACTACCTATAAGATAGCCCACTTCTCCTGCTCTAAGCTCTTCGCAGGGTGTTTGTTTGATGCGCAAATAACCGATTTCATCTGCATCATGGCTCATATCTGTTGCCATAAATGTTACCTTATCGCCTTTACGCAATACCCCATCCATCACCCTTACATACACAACGGATCCCCGGTAAGTATTAAATACAGAATCGAAAATAAGTGCTTTAAGCGGTTTGTCGGGATCACCTTTAGGTGCGGGAACTTTATGTATAATGTGTTCGAGTAAATCTTCTACACCGAGACCCGTTTTACCAGAAACATGCAAGATATCATCGCGCTCACAACCTATAAGATCCATAACCTGCTGAGCTGAGCCTTCTACATCGGCACCCGGTAGGTCTATTTTATTGAGCACCGGCAAAATTTCCAGATTCTGCTCAATAGCTTGATACAAATTAGAAATAGTTTGTGCCTCCACACCCTGTGCGGCATCAACAACGAGTATAGCGCCTTCGCATGCTTTAAGAGCACGTGAAACTTCGTATGAAAAGTCGACGTGACCAGGAGTATCTATGAGATTGTACACATATTTTTTGCCATCGCGGGATACATAATCCATCTTAATGGCGTGGCTTTTAATGGTAATTCCTCGTTCGCGTTCCAGATCCATATCGTCCAGAACCTGATTCTGCATTTCTCTTTCAGTTATAGCTCCGGTTCGTTCCAAGAGGCGATCAGCGAGTGTAGATTTTCCATGGTCAATATGTGCGATTATGCAAAAATTACGTATGTGATTCATTTAATAGAAAACGGTAAAGGGTGTTTCAAAAATAATTTTATAAAATACCAAAAAATTAACTCATAGACTTATGCAAAAAGAACGGTCAATGGTTCTTTTTCGTGCCATAAGGGCGCAAAATGTAAAAAGATTCTATACAACTCCGTATGAAATGCGCATAAATGGCGAGTTGCTTATATTCGATTAATGAATATTTCATATACAAATCCTGTTTATTATGTGCAGCTTTATGTTCTGCCTTCCGTTTCGGCAAACTATGCCGCAATAAGCAGTATTCTGTTCTTATTTGTTGTTAGAAGCCTTCAGAAATCTCTTTATTTACCCGTCTTCTCCCTTTCTACTTCTACCAAAATTGCACTTCCCTCGTTTTGGCACGGTATTGCCACTCTGTACCGGCTTTGCTTCATTTCAAATGCTCACTATCATCGTGTAAGCCATAATCATCAGCACCGCCATCAATCTCATTATCACCCGGCGTGCTGAACGTAAGCTACACTGGCTTCGTTTGATAAGAGCTCATGAGAGAATAGATTTATTCGGATGTGTTTTAATCTGCTTTATTCGTGTGTTCAGTTTGTTTTCGACTGCTTAGACTACTGCTATTTAATTTTTTAACCGTTCATTTTAATAAAACAAGAATACATTAACTTGGAAAATACCGACACCTTAAGAATTGCCATCCAAAAAAGTGGCCGGCTTACCGATAAAACCATACAGCTACTCGAAAATATAGGACTCAAATTCGACGGCTATAAAAACAGACTACTTGTTAAATCACTTAACTTCGATGTTGAGCTGCTGCTCATTCGCGATGATGATATTCCTGAATATGTACAGGATGGAATTTGTGATTTAGGCGTGGTTGGAGCCAACGTTACACTCGAAACCGCCGCCCGTGTAGAAGTGCTTAGAGATCTGGATTTTGGCCATTGCCGCCTTTCTATTGCAGCTCCCGTTAGCTCAAATACAGGATCTGCACACGAACTTAACGGCAAGCGAATTGCTACAAGCTATCCGGTTCTTACAAAAAAATACTTCGACGAAATCGGTCTTGATGTTAGTATCATCAAAATTTCGGGTGCTGTAGAAATTACGCCCCGTTTAGACGTTGCAGACGCGATATGCGACCTGGTTTCGACTGGCAGTACCCTTAAAACAAACGGGCTTAAGGAGCTTGAAACGATTTTACGATCTCAATCGCAGCTCATCAGAACCAATAAGCCGCTACCGAAACACAAACAAGAATTAATCAACAAGTTTCTGGTTCGCATTGAAGGTCAGCAGCTGGCAGAAAAAAGCCGCTATATTATGATGAATGCGCCCAAGAACGCACTTGATAAAATTACCGAAATCATACCTTCTTTGAACAGTCCGACCGTTTTGCCTCTCGCTAACCCGGAAATGATTGCTATACATACGGTGATTCCTATTGCTGAATTCTGGGAAGTTATGGAAGAATTAAAAGATGCTGGGGCAACCGGTATTGTGATGCTTCCCATACAAAATATGATTAATTAAAAAACACCTCTCCATGCTAAAAAGCTATGATTTAGCAACGCTTGATGAAGCCGCAAAAGCACGGCTTTGCAAAAGAACAGCCGTTAACTTCGAAAAAATTATGCCGGTTGTTCAGGAAATTATTCTGGATGTGAAAGCACGGAGGGATGCGGCCGTTTCTGAACTGACTAAGAAATTCGACGCAGATTTCGATGGCCCCATCGTAATTCCGGTACCACCTGTTTCCGATATTGATTTGGATGCAGAAACTAAACAAGCCTTTGAAACGGCATTCAATAATATACAGATGTTTCATATGGCGCAGCAGCCCCGCAGAATTGAAGTTGAAACCATGCCGGGCGTTAGCTGTATAAGAGAAGCCAGACCTATTGAATCAGTCGGGCTCTACGTACCCGGCGGCACTGCGGTTTTACCATCTTCGGTACTGATGCTCGGGGTTCCTGCTATGATTGCGGGTTGTCCGGTTCGGGTTATGGCTACTCCTCCGCGAAAAGATGGATCAATTGCGCCCGAAATTTTGTATTGCGCTGCTTTAACAGGAATAACACATATCGTGAAAGCCGGCGGAGCTCAGGCCATCGCGGCTATGGCTTACGGCACGGAAACCATCCCAAAAGTGAATAAAATATTTGGCCCGGGAAATCAGTACGTAACCTGCGCTAAGATGATGCTTTCCCAAAGCGATGCTTTGGTTGGTATAGATATGCCGGCAGGTCCGTCTGAAGTTCTCGTTATTGCCGATGAAACCGCCGATCCTGACTTTATCGCGGCCGATCTGCTATCGCAGGCCGAGCACGGTGCCGATTCTCAGGTGCTTTTTATTACCACATCATCCGATATTTTGGAACGAACCAAAAAATCGCTCGAAGAACAGCTTTCCACGCTTCCGCGGGCAGAAATTGCTCGTTTGGCTCTTGCTAATAGTAGCGCACTGCTTGTTAAAACCATGGAAGAAGCTATCGGTTTTAGCAATGAGTGGGCGCCGGAGCACCTCATTATTTCGAGTGATAACGCCAAAGAGTATGTGTCTCTGATACTGAATGCAGGATCAGTTTTTCTGGGCAATTACACACCGGAAAGCGTAGGCGATTATGCTTCGGGCACCAATCATACGCTTCCCACAAGCGGCTATGCGGCTATGTACAGCGGCGTATCGCTGGATTCGTTTTTTAAGCTCATCACCTTTCAGCACCTGAGTCCGGAAGGTCTTAAAGAGCTTGGTCCTACTGTGGAAATCATGGCTGCATCTGAAGGACTTGAGGCCCATAAGCAGGCTGTAAGCATTCGTCTATCAAAACTAAGCTCTTGATTTATATGGCCCAAAACACAAAAAACTTAACATCTGGCATAGATCCGCTCGATTTGTTAAGGCCAAACATCCGAAATCTGAAGCCTTACCGGTCAGCGAGAGACGATTTCAAAACCGGTGTGTTACTGGATGCCAACGAAAACCCATTTCAACCGGAAACCTCAGGGTCGTTTTCCGCTCCCTTAAACCGATATCCCGATCCGCATTATGTGGCTCTCAGAAATAAAATTGCCGAAATCCGGCAGGTAAACGCAGAGCAGATTTTTATTGGAAACGGCAGCGACGAGGCTATAGAGCTCCTCATCAAAATGTTTTGTACGCCGGGCGAGCATAAAATTGGCATTACTTCGCCCACTTACGGCATGTATAAAGTAAGCGCCGATACGCTGGGCGTTGATATTGCCGACGCTCCGCTAAAGCCGGATTTCACGCCTGATGTTAACGCTATTCTGGAATTACCCGACAGCGTTAGGATTTTATTTCTTTGCTCGCCAAATAATCCAAGCAGTAATCTCATGCCCCGTGAGCTGGTAATTCGCATACTCGATTCTTTCCCCGGCATAGTTGCCGTAGATGAAGCATATATCGATTTTGCAAAACCCGGCGAAAGCATGATTCATCTTCTTGATAAATACCCAAGGCTCGTAGTGCTTCAAACATTATCGAAAGCGTGGGGTTTAGCAGGTTTACGGCTGGGAATGGCATTTAGTAGTCCAGCGATTATGGACTATATGATGCGTGTAAAGCCACCTTATAACGTAAATGCACTTTCTCAGGAAGTTGCTCTTCGGGCCCTGTCAAATTTGGATGCGGCCACTAAAGCTCGACAAACGCTGCTAAGCGAGCGGGATTTTCTTGCAAATGAGATGAACAAAATTCCAGGGATTTACAAAGTGCATGAATCTGACGCCAATTTCTTACTTTTCAGGGTGAAGAATGCACCAGCTGTATATAGAAAGCTCGCCGACCGTGGAGTAATTGTTCGCTACAGAGGGGATCAGCTTCATTGCGAAGACGGCCTGCGGGTAAGCGTAGGGACCCCGGAAGAAAACAGGCAGTTTATAAACGTTTTGGCCGAAATTCTCACTCTGTAGCTGGTTTAATTATCAATTAGCTTCTTAAACTTTAATAACCCGTATCCGGGAAAATAAAACGAACATGACAGCACCCGAAAAAGCAACCCATCGTATAGCTATCGTTGAGCGCATCACAAAAGAAACCAAAATACGGGCTGAAATAAATCTGGACGGTTCGGGCAAGCATGAAATTCATTCTGGAATTGGCTTTTTCGACCACATGCTCGAACAAATTGCGAAACATGGCCGCATGGATGTTAGCCTGAGCTGCGACGGCGATTTACACATAGACGAGCATCATACAATAGAAGATTCGGCTCTTGCTTTGGGAGAAGCCATTAGCAAAGCTTTGGGCGATAAACGTGGCATTGAAAGATATGCCTACTCCATATTACCTATGGACGAAGCCCGCGCAACGGTTGCCCTGGATTTATCCGGCAGACCTTATTTAGTTTTCGAGGCAGAGTTTACCCGCGAAAAAGTAGGGGATTTCCCGGTCGAAATGCTGCATCACTTTTTCTATTCTCTGGCCATAGCAAGCCGCAGCACCATTCACATAGAACTTAAAGGAAGTAACGATCATCATCAGATTGAAGCCGCATTTAAATCGTTTGCAATTGCGCTTAGAAAGGCAGTAGCGATAACAGGACCGGATGAGATACCAAGCAGTAAAGGAGTACTTTAAAATGATCGGAATAATTGATTATAAAGCCGGCAATATTGCTTCGGTTGCGAACGCGCTGGAGCGGCTGGATACAGAGCACATCATTAGCAAAGATATTTCTGTTTTAAACTCGTGTAGCGGCATTATTTTCCCGGGCGTTGGTCACGCTGCATCGGCTATGGAAACACTAAAAAAAGATCAGCTTGATGAATGGATTCGGGAGACTAAACTTCCGCTGCTCGGTATTTGCCTTGGCATGCAGCTTTTGTTTGAGCACAGCACCGAAGGCGACACAGCCGGCACGGGTCTTATACCCGGCACGCTCCAAAAATTTGATACACTTACCGACAAAGTGCCCCATATGGGCTGGAACACCTTTACTAAAATCCAACAGCCACATCATCCACTTTTGGAAGGCATTTTTCCATCAACCTATTTTTATTACGTTCACAGCTACTACGCCCCCGTAAACGAATGTACACTCGCTTCCGGAAATTATGCAGGAGCTTCGTTTGCCTCCATTTCTGCGCGTGAAAACGTTATGGGCGTTCAGTTTCATCCGGAAAAATCCGGAAAAGCCGGAGAACTACTGCTCAGCAATTTCTTAAAATTAACGCAAGAAAAAGTACCTCAGGATTGATCGAAATAGCTGATTCTTGAAAAATATTTCATAATTATTACGCCGATAGAACACATTCTTTTATGCTAACCATACCCGCTATTGACCTTCTCGACGGAAAAATTGTCCGGCTCGAGCAGGGTGATTATAATAAAGTAACTCTTTACCACGAAAACCCCGTTAAATTTGCCCTTAGTCTGGCAGAAAACCCACAGATAAAAAGGCTTCATATTGTAGACTTAGACGGCGCCCGGGAAGGCAGTTTTAAAAACCTGCACATTATAGAAAAAATAGTGCAGGAAACTCCATTTGAAGTGCAGACCGGAGGCGGAATTCGTAGCCTTTACGATATAGAAACGCTCATGAATGCCGGCGTAAAGCGCGTAGTATCCAGTTCAATGGCTTTAAAGCGGCAAGACGAATGGTTTCAGGCGCTGGACATATTTGGTCCCGGCAGCTGTATTTTTGGGATGGACCTCAAAGACGGCAAGGCAGCAGCAGGCGGCTGGCTCGAAACCAGCGATGAATCGCTTGAGAATATATTATACCCAATGATGCAGCACGGGCTCTCCGAGGTACTATGTACCGACATTAATCGCGATGGAATGATGAACGGACCGAATATTCCTATGTACCAAGACCTTGGCAAACGTTTTCCGGATTTGCGGTTTATAGCAAGCGGTGGCGTTTCATCACAAGATGACCTGCATCTGCTGGAAGAAGCCGGGCTTTTTGCCTGCGTAGTTGGCCGTTCCTGGCTGGAAGGCATCGTGAAGGTGTAGCATAGAATAAGTTGAGGCGAAAAGTTGAGGCTTTTATGATTAGTGTGTACTCGAATAAAGAATTGGAAATAAACTTTTATATGATTTTGCCGTACTAATTAACCTTACAACAACTTTACAACAACTTTGATTGAGATTATATAAAAATCATTAACGCACCCCCTTCTTATCGAGGTTCTATCATTCGTTCAAAAAGCTAACTTAAGGGAAGCTAGAAACTAGAATCCGTCATCATCATCCTTCAAGATAAAAGGTATGCAACAAGACAGACAACAATTACGGAATCAACTAAAAAAAGACGTTTATGATAGGGATCGGATTTCCCGCGATTCTCAAAAGGAAAACAACTTTACCGATGAAACAGATGGTTTTTCAGAAAACCGAAAGTCGCGTAGTTTGCGAACCTACATTGCCTTTGCTCTAATTGGCATGTTCTTATTATGGATGACAACCGGTGGAAATAACTCATTTAGCCTGTCTAATCTTATTCCAAATACGTCGCATTCGTTTAGTCCTTCAAACTCTTTAGTTGAAGGGATGGGGCTAAAAATGATAGAAATGGGATATGGCGAGCTTAGCGATGAGTATCTCCGGGAGCTTAGAAGAGACGGGCTTACGGCAACATATATTGCAAATGTACGCGCAGCGGGTTATCCGGATTTAACCATAGATGAAGCCCTCAGGCTGGTTCGCGCCGGAGCAAGTTCACGCTTCATTTCTATGATGATAGAACTCGGTTACTCCCCTACCATAGATGAGCTTGTGAGTTTAAGAGATGCGGGTGTTACGGCACACTTTACCAGCAATATGTACGATTTAGGATTTCAAGACATTCCCATTGATCAGCTTATTCGTTTGCAAAGAATAGGAGTAACGGCGTCTCTCGCAGAAAGGCTGCAGAACGAGCGAGGAACTGATGTAAGTCTCGAAGAAATTATTCGATACCGGATAAGCAATCAGTAAATCAGGCTCGATTTTTTTAAGCAAAACAAAAAGGCTGTCTATCAGATATTAAATCTGCGAGATGGTTTTTTTATATTTACAGCATTGATTTACGCATTCTGGCGGCCGGTAATTTTAACTGCTCCCGGTATTTTGTAACGGTGCGCCTTGCCACTCTAAAGCCCTGATCCCGCAACAATTCCATTAGCTTTTGATCGCTGTAGGGAGAATCTTTAGGCTCGTTTTCGATTATTTCAGCCAAAATATTACGCACCTCAATATTCGAAACTTCTTCGCCCGAATCGGTGGTAATCCCTTCATTAAAGAAATAGCGTAGTTCATAAACACCAAAAGAAGTCTGCACATATTTACCGTTTACTACTCTTGAAATTGTGGAGACGTCCATTCCCACCTTTTCTGCTATATCTTTCAAAATCATGGGCCTGATATTTTGCCCGGTTCGGAAAAAGGAGGTTTGCAGCGCAACAATAGCCTGCATCACAGTCATTAACGTTTGCTGCCGCTGCCGTAGCATTTCAATAAACCATCGGGCAGACTCAATTTTCCCCTTTATAAAAGTATGGGTCTCTTTATTCTCTTTGTTAATAGATTTCCTTGTTTCAATATCCTTGAGGATTTCCTCATAGCTTCGGGAAACAACAAGATCCGGCATATTTTTACGACTCATGGTAATCTGGAAGTCACCGTCGTCTTCGTCATCATCTGTGTCTGTATCGTGTTCTTTATTTGATGCAGACTTATTATTGACAGAAACTGGTTTATTCTCAATATCTACATTCGGGTTATAACTTACTATAAAATCTGGCGTGATATAATTCCCTGCATCTGCGGCAGCGGTTTCAAAAGACCCGGGCTTGGGATCCAGCAGTCGAAGACATTCGTATGCATTTCGAAACTCATCTTCTGTAAAATTAAGCTTCCGGATAATTTTTTCGAAGTGTTTTTTCTCAAACTCATCCCATGCATCAACCAAGATGCGTCGTGCATGAGTAACACCGGGTAGCTGTTCATCAAGATACTCCAGCTGTATAAGCAGGCATTCCCTAAGGTTTCGTGCGGCTATACCGGGGGGATCGAGCCGCTGAATTCGTTTCAGAACTCCTTCAACTTCTTCGGGCGAAACAGGTATGCCATTTTGAAAAGCAATACCATCTGCAACCGATACAATGTCTCTGCGGAAGTACCCGTCGTCGTCTACAGAACCAATAATCTGATCTGCAATAAGTTCTTGTTTGGGGCTAAAATCGAGTAATAAAACCTGCTGTTCGAGTTTTTCGAGCTGAGATTCACGATATTCAACGGGTATATCCTGCCAATCGGGTGTGTCAGAATTATACGTTGTTTGCCGGCTGTAGCCCTCCATATCCATATCATCCGAATGGTAAGAATCCCAATCTACCTCCGGTTTTTCATCGATGCGGTCTGCAGCAGAAGTTTGTTCTGGATTAGAATCTGCATCTGAGGCATCAGAGGGAAAATCCCGAAAATCGTCTTCGGTGGAATTATCTTCGAAAGAATCTGTATTGTTGAGGTCCTCAAGAGCCGGGTTAGACTCCATCTCTTCTTTAATACGTTGTTCTATATGCTGTGATGATAGCTGTAGTAGCTTTATGTACTGTATCTGTTGCGGCGATAAACGCTGCTGCTGCGATTGTTTCTGTAACTGACTAAACCCTGATTTCTGCTGAATCATATTTTCCCCGTTTGCTCACGAATTTTCTTACACTCTTCTAAAAATTGCTGATACCATTCGCTGCCGTATTTACGAACAAGCGGCCCCTTTAGGTACTCTGCAAGATATGTGCCCGTTTTTTTTGCGGTATCGCAGGCTGTAGAACACATATCGGGGATATATTCAAAATTTATATAATCATACCCACCAGCTTCTATAATACGAAGCGGATATAAATGGCAGCTTATAGGTTTCGGCCAGCTAATTCTGCCCTGAAACCAAGCCTCATGAATAGCGCAAATTGCTGCGCCGTCTCCTCTGTATTTAACAAAAACGCATTCGGCCCCATCGGTACAAGCCAGCTCAAGATCGTCTCCGGTGCCTGCAATTAAACCATGTTGCTCAACAACTTCTCTTGCGCGTGGTCTAAGCTCATCTTTAAGAGCTCTCCAGGCCTTGTTCAGAACCGGTATTTCAGATTCATGAACTGGCGCACCGGCATCGCCCTGCACGCAGCAGGCTCCTTTGCACAATGTAATGTTGCAGCTAAATTTAGCCAGTGCAACATCATCAGACAGATAAACTTTTTCTACACAAAACATACCCTAATATAATAATTTACTAAGTCCTGAGCCCCTGATGATCTCATGAATTGACGGCTTTAAACTGTTTATTTGCCCGTTATAAAATAAATGCTTGTCTTGTTTTATGCTATTACAGCACATTTATGACCTGCAAACTAAGCTTTGCCCGTAAACACTCTACCCTGCTTTAAACACAAAAATTAGTCGATTGAATATATTGTTTTTCCAAAAATCGAGTTTCCTCGTGGATATTGTAGGTTACAGCTGCATAGTTTTGCTTTTCCTTACGGTAGTCGATGTAAAGTAACCAAAAGCTTTTTTTTAGCCTTCTGCTACGACTAATTTACGGTTTTGTAACGCAGCTTCTAAAATTCTATGTATAAATAAGCTCCATCACTTTTATCTAAACATAGTATTCATGAAAATTGATTCATCTTTGATTTAAGCACACATTACTGAGTAACTATTTGATTAACAAACAAAAGGCAGTGTGGTCAGACACTGCCTTTTTATAGGGGGTTTTATGATAGTTACTTTCAGGACACTTTGGCAGTATCCTGTTACAATTGTGCATCAAGCTGCTTTTTCAATACAGCTTTGGGTACTGCACCAACGATTTGGTCTACAACCTCACCGTTTTTAAAAATTAAAAGCGCAGGGATACTTCTGATTTGATATTTCATGGAAGACTCAGGATTGTCATCAACATTAAGCTTTCCAATTTTGGCTTTGCCATCATATTCTCCGGCAAGTTCTTCAACAAGTGGCCCGATTTTTTTACATGGTCCACACCATTCGGCCCAGAAATCTACCAGTACAGGTACATCTGAGTTAAGTACTTCTGAGTCGAAATTCTGATCGGTAAATGCTACTGCTGTTTGTGCTGACATAATTGATTTATTTTAATTTTAAGTTGAAACGCCCGAAACATTAAAAAAAGTTCGTTACGTTATGTTTTTTTCTGTTTTTGTTAGAGTTATATAATGTAAATGAATTGATACCCAATGGGTTAACTTTTGTAACTCACGTATTTTTTACAACACGGAGAATTTCTTTTCACCCGGTTTTAATATGATCAAATTTGAGAAAGAGCTCAACCGGAAAAGTTTAGCATACGTTATTCAGCAATTAATCTGATTCTGGACAAACTCTTTCACAATAATTGCAGTACGAAAAGTTAAATTCGCTTCGTGGATACCGCTACGCTCGGTGCAAGGCATGGAATATAAAATTGTACTTTAATTAGATCTATCTAACTGAAGGACAAAGCGATAAACTAATCAAACATTATCTTGATCATAAATTTTGCTTAAAGATTATTTGCTGTTCATTTGCAAAACAATAGTGAATCATAATAACGTTCAACAACACCATTTCTTAATAAAGGAGTAATTGGCAAATCATAGGATTGAATAACTCTTGTTTAACAGATAGACCCGCAAAAATCATACGCCTGTGAATCCCTGTCAAAAAAGAGCTGAATTACTGCATATCCGTCGGTATTACGAGAAGCTTGTCATGCCATGCTGCAGCCTGCCAAACTACTCGAATTCTTACCTGCATGATTCACACAAAAGACAAATAGTTGATCGATGGTATCGCTTTGCCTTTCCCGAGGTTCTTTCTTAAAGTTTAATTCCATCCGGTGAATAATGCAGACCCCACAGTGCCAAAACCAGAGTTCAATAACTGAATTCTAATCTCTATATGATATGCGGATTATGACCAAATAACATACAGATAACATTAGGATAACAATCGATTAACACCGTAGTCTTTTTTTCGAATCATAATTGTAATTCCAACTATTTAACAATTAAGATGAAAAAACTACTACTGTCAATCTCTTTGCTGTTTTTAATTGGTTTGGTTTCAATTCAAACTGCTATGGCAACACAGCAAGACCAAAGATCAACCATTTACGGTATAGTAACCGATAGCGAAAACGGTGACCCATTAACAGGTGTAACCGTAATTGTACAGGGTACAAATATTGGTACTTCAACAGACATTGAGGGGCGGTTTCGTTTACGCAGGGTACCTGTTGGCGCTCAAACTTTAGCATTTACCTATGTTGGGTATGAGTCTTTTGAAGTTGGTGTTGTTATTGAAAGTGGTATTCAACTTCGCAAAGATATTGTCCTCCAAATAAGCTCTCTCGAACTGGAAGGCGTAAGTATTATTGCGCAGGCTGTGGGTCAGGCAGGCGCTTTTAACCGCCAAAGAAATGCGCCTAATATTGTAACTGTCGTCTCAGACGAGCAGATTCAGCGTTTTCCAGATTCTAATGTGTCGGATGCCCTTCGTAGAATGCCGGGTATTTCCACTGAAGAATTCCGCGGAGAGGCCACAGCAATGTATGTTCGCGGTATGGCTCCCGGCTTGAATACCGTTACACTCGACGGCGAACGACTAGCTACAACAGGAACTACAGACAGAGACGTTTCACTTACCGGCTTATCTTCGGATCTGGTCGGTGCTATTGAAGTTACAAAAGCTATCACCCCCGATATGGATGCTGATGACGTTGGCGGTTCTGTGAACCTTGTTGCCAACCGTATGGTGGGCGAAAATGAAGTATTTAATGTGATGGCCTCCGGTGGATGGCATAACTTTGCCGGTTTCGGAAATCCTAAAGCCAGCGTTCACTACGGGCGGTCAAGCGGGAATCTAAGCTATTCTATTCGCGCTAATATAAGCCGGGAAAACCGCAGGATGGACGATATACGGCATTTCTGGGGAGAGCAGGAATTTAATGGGAGCATGATTGACCGAATCGATCAGATGAGAATCGGTGAGTACGAGTTTCAAACAGATCGGTATGCCCTGGCTGGCAGACTCGATTACCGCCTCAATGAAAATAACTCTTTGTTTGTACGAGGTATGTACAATATGAGAGACAAACGAGGCATTCGGCATCAGTTTAGGGTTCGCCCCGACCGCGGCGACATTGTTAATGTGAACGGCAATGTCTATGAAATTTCAGGAGTGCGGGTAGAACCAATTGGTCGCCGTAATCATATCCAGAATGAACTTGCCAGCATAACTCTTGGCGGGGAAAGTGATTTTAGCTCCATGACTATGGACTACAGCTTTACCTATTCCTACGGCACCCATAATTCGCCCTATCAGGAGTATTTAAGATACAGAGTTAACGGGATGGATATGACCTACGACATTTCAGACCGAAATGCTGCCAGACTAAACTGGATAAACGGTTCAGAAGCTGTGCTCTCCGATCCGGCCAGTTTTAGAATGACCCGTTACGAAAACCGGATTGATGATGTAGTTGATAATGATATAAATACAAGAGTAAATTTTACAATGCCTTACAGTCTGGGTAATGCGGCCGCAAACCTAAAATTCGGAGGGCGTTTCTTCCATAAGCATAAAGAGCGTGACCACGAAGTGATCGAGTTTAATGACATAAATGGCACATTCTTCATGAACGAAGTTGCCTCAAATGGGTTTAACCGCAGACTTGTGGATGGCAGGTATCAGATTTTCCATACGGTAGACTGGGGTTTGGGTGTACCTTTCAGAGATGCCAACATGGATAATTTCCTGATGGATTCTGATGATCAACTTGAGTTTTATCTGGTCTCTGATCCATCTGACTATATTGCAACGGAAACCATAGGTGCAGCCTATATCATGACCACCATCGAGTGGGATAACTGGATGCTACTTGCCGGTGTGCGTGCCGAAAATACCGGAACAACCTACAAAGGCAACCGAACCATAATAGATGAAGATGAGCAGTTTTCCGGCAGACAGCGGATGGAAGAAAGCAACTCCTATCTGAATTTCTTTCCAATGGCCCATTTACGCTATAATTTAACAGACCGGTCAAACATCCGTTTTGCATGGACCAACGCAATTGCACGACCGTCGTTTACAGATTTGGCACCCTTCGAAATCGCCAATTTTGAAAGTGAGTCGGTTCGTCGAGGTAACCCAAACCTGAAAGCATCGAGGGTGATGAATCTGGATTTAATGTACGAGCACTACTTCAGAAGCGTAGGTATTTTATCTGCCGGTGTATTTTATAAGAGCTTACAAGACTTTGTTTTCGAGGAAGTTTCAATAGAAACAGACGGGCAATTCGAGGGGTTCCAAACCAGAATGCCGCAGAACGGTACTACTGCAGAAGTTTGGGGAGCAGAATTCGCATGGCAGCAGCGACTGCACTTCTTACCCGGTTTCTTAAGCGGGTTTGGAGTATATACAAACTACACGTTGTCGGGCTCCAAAGCACAGCTTCGAATCGACCGGGAAGTTGAGCTACCGCGCCAGATACCACACGTAATCAATACGGCGCTTACTTTTGAAAGAGGTGGATTTTATGGAATGTTGTCGTATAACTACCAAAGCACCTATCTCTACCAGATAAGCACATCGCAGGTATCTAATCACAGAAGCCATCTGTTCCCCAGTAACGACCGTTACATGCGCTGGCAGGAGCGCGTCGATCTAACCCTGAGATATCAGGCTTCGCGTACGCTTCAGATTTTCGCGGATGCCAGAAACCTTACTAACTCTCCTCAACTTTGGTACGATGGCGGACGTGAATTTCACTACCGCTCATCATTCAACCACATGAATGCTACAATGGGAGTTAGAATGACCTTCTAAGGTTCGATATCCAAAGTAATGTAGAGCAGAACATAATCCTCACTTAGCCAAAAACAGGCATGACATTGCGCTCATGTCTGTTTTTATATTTTACTACCAGATAATTACAGCTGTTTACCGACTATTATGAAGCGTAAAGATTTTTTCAAAACAAGCATGGCAGCAGGTCTCGGAACCATGTTCTCATTTGGAGCCCGCCCGTCTCCTTCTCCTGCTTTAGGCAAAGCAAGAAATATAATCTTTTTTGCCTATGATGGATTTTCGTGGGAAGATTACTCTTCGGCTCAGCACTACTCTTTGAGAAACTTTGGGCGCCCGCTTCATCTGCACAAGCTGTTTAAAACCGGGTCTGCCGGAAGTATGGAGAGCCATAGCTTAACGAGCATGGTAACAGACTCCTCAGCAGCAACAACAACCTGGGCAACCGGCCAAAAAATTGTAAATGGCTCGCTATCGGTCTACCCCGATGGAGAAAAACTAACCACAATTCTGGAACTTGCGAAAGCTGCAGGGAAAGCAACGGGCATTATTTCAACAACACGAATTACGCACGCTACTCCAGCGGGATGGATTGCTAAACATATAAATCGCAGGGCGGAAGAAGAAATTGCGGAGCAATTGGTCGAATTTAAAGCAGATGTGATGATTGGCGGCGGTATACGTGCTTTTGACCCGAATCAGCGCAGCGATGGAAAAGACCTTTATAAACCACTTCTCGACAGTGGGTACAGCATTATTACAAAACCTGAAGAATTGGAGATGCTTACCGGAAGTAAAGTTCTGGCGACTCTGCATAATAGCCATATTCCTTATGAAATCGACCGAAAGTTTCGCAATGAAGCAGCTCCTTCACTCAAAGAAATGACCAGAAAAGGAGTTCAAGTTCTGGATGGTGCCAACAATGGATTTGTGCTACTGGTCGAAGCCGGCAGAATAGATCATGCAAATCACCGCAACGACGCTGGTGCATCTCTTTGGGAAACGCTCGCGGCCGATGAAACACTCGGTTTCCTTATGGATTATACCGACCGCACGCCGGGAACGGTTTTGATTATGGCTAGCGATCACGGAACAGGTGGCGCAAGTGTGTATGGCGTTGGAGAACGCTACAGAGCCTCATCAAATATTCACGATTTTCTGAACAGAAGAACGGCCTCATTTGACTGGGTGATGGAACAGTTGGGTGAAAACCCTTCTGAGTCTCATATAAAGGATGTGCTTGAAAATGCGACAAAAATCCGCATTTCAGCCGGGCAGGCGGTAATGATGAAAAATGCAGTTTCCGGAAACATCACCATGCCAGACCCGGCGGCTTACCCACGACAGCCCATAGCTACGCTTGCATATATCTTGAAAGGCGGCACCAATGAAGACCCCACCCGATTGAATATTAATTTTGGCACTACACAGCACACCGCTGGTGCTGTTCCCGCTGCCGTATATGGCAATAAGGTAGAAGTAAAACCTTTCGGAATTGTGGATAATACCGACTTCTTTTACTGGATGACCGAATCTCTGGGTATCGATTTCCAAAATCCGAAAATGAGCCCCGAAAAGGCGCTTGAATATTATTGAGAATCGGATGAAATGATTTTTTTCCTAATCGAAAGCTTAGCAAAATTTTATGTTTTGTTCGTATCCGAGACCGGAGCCAAAATAAAGACGGAGTCCCAAACGGTTCGGGATAGGGGATTTTAGTTTTGCTCCAAAAAAGGTTACGGGCAAAAGAGTGGTTTGCAAAGCCTTCTAAAACTCAACATCATAAAGAGACTTATTCTCACGCTGATGCCGTATTTCGGATATATAGTTCTCTTTCTTGTCGTAGAAATCGGGCCAAAAGCTACTATTGTAATGCCACATCAGTTCGGCAACATCTTGATGAGATAAAATTAGAGTATCTAAATACAGCATGAACCTCTCCCGGCAAAAATAATCTTCATCATACTCTTCGGAGTTAATTTTTCTCTTTTCATGAGGAAACCCCTCTACCTGATAGCCTTTTCCTTCGCAGTAATTGATTATAAGATCTTCTGCCTCAGACTCGAGGTATTCAGCATTCTTTATTTCATCTAAGCCGTTTTCTTTTATAGCTTTATGCTTTTGGGCTAAGTCTGAAATTTTGCTTTTAATTTCTTTTATATCCATAATCAGTTGATATAGAATTGACGAATTAGAATCACGGATGAAATGTACGAACCTATATCCGCAATCTGTTCTGTAAACAGAGGTTGGGGTCTATTGAAAACTACTGTATTGTAATCTAGCCTTCATTTTCCGGCGATGATTTTCCGGGCAGTTTGAAGCATGTTGAAAGTTTTGAACATACATCAAATTACCGAATTATTGAGCATAGTCTCTTTTTTACCCGCCCTCTCCTTTCTCGAGCTGAACGGCACTTTTGCCAAGCAAGCGCCTTAAGTCGGCAAGCATTTCGTCGGAAGAGGCGTTTACTACAAATTTTCTTGCATTCATTCGAATATCTCTGGAATGCGGACTTCGTATAGTTAAAAATAAAGGGGTTTGTCCCTTGTACTTTTCGCAAATAGCTGCAAGGCCGGCAATATCCTCATCAGATAAAGTGGCTGTATCAAGCGTTAATCTGATGCGTAATTTCGCCTGATTTCTGATTCTCATATTCTCGAGCCGCTCGAAATTACGGGCAATTATTTTGTGGGATCCGCTGCGGGTATCTGTGCTGCCCTCTACGCAAACAATGGTGTCGGGCTGTATCAGATTCATACATTTATCGAATGTGTCGGAAAACGCGATTACTTCGCAGCTTCCGTACTCGTCTTCAAGCGTTGTAAAAGCAAATGGCCTACCTTTTTTATCGCGCACCTGTTTTACCATGGTAATGATTCCCGCAACCACTACCTGCGCGCGATCTTCGGTTGTTCCAAGTGATGAAGTTGCGAGAGTATGACTGCAAAACAGCCGGATATCATCTTTGAACCGGTCGAGCGGATGACCGCTAAGATAAAACCCAATAAGATCCCGCTCCCTTTTCAGGCGCTCCATATTGGTCCATGGTAAAGCCTCACGAAGTTTTGGCTCTGCCATGTCTGTACCGCCGGCACTATCGGCAAATAGACTAATCTGATTCCTGTTTTGATCTTCTGTTTTTCTAATGCTGTACTGTATAGCATCGTCGAGACTTTCCATCAATTGCGCCCGATTTTTATGGATGCAATCGAATGCGCCTGAGCTTATAAGGCTTTCAATGGTTTTCCGGTTACAGGATTTAAGGTCTACGCGAAAAGTAAAATCAAAAAGCGATTGATACGGACCGTTTTCTTCTCTTTCGTTTACCAGATTTACGACTGCAGCCGATCCTACTCCTTTAACCGCATCCATACCATACTGTATACGTCCGTCGCGAACCACAAACTTACCGGCACCCGTATTAATATTTGGCGGATCAACCGGAATACCCATCGAATTGGCTTCTTCAATAAAAGAAGAAACCTTTTTGATGTCGTTCATATTATGGGTGAGCACGGCCGCCATAAATTCAGCCGTGTAATTGGCTTTGAAATAGGCGGTTTGGTAAGCAAGAACCGAGTATGCTGCAGAGTGGGATTTATTAAATCCGTAGCCCGCAAACATCGCCATTTTGTCAAAAACATTCTTGGCCACTTTGGCATCATAACCTTTTTCAATGGCCTGCTTAACAAACTTTTCTTCTTCCGGAGGCAGCAACTGCGGCTTCTTTTTACCCATTATCCGGCGTAAAATATCGGCTTCACCCAGCGAATAGCCCCCCATTTTCTGGGCTACTTTCATGATCTGCTCCTGATAAATCATAATGCCGTAGGTACTTTCCAGAAGCTCGATCAGATCATCATGATCGTACTCTACAGTTTCTTCGCCATGCTTCCGCCTGATGTAATCCGGTATAAACTGCATCGGACCCGGACGATACAGCGCGTTCATCGCAATCAAATCATCTATTACAGTCGGCTTCAGCTCTTTGAGATATTTCCGCATCCCATCCGACTCAAACTGAAACGTACCCACAGTTTCACCCCGCTGATATAGCTCGAATGTTTTCACATCATCAAGCGGAATATCGTCCAGATTGTATTCTTTGCCGTAATTTTCACTCACATAGCGGATAGCTGTTTTGAGTACAGAAAGAGTTTTGAGCCCTAAAAAGTCCATTTTAAGCAGACCACACATTTCCGCATTGGGGCCGTCGTACTGCGTAATTACATCTTTCTCTTTTGAGAGTGCAACCGGCACGTAGTTAGATACCTCTCCCGGCGCAATAATTACCCCGGCAGCATGTATTCCCGTCTGCCGCGCGCAGCCTTCAAGAACCTGCGCATACTTCATCATTTTTTGTACATTCAGATCCGGATCTTTAAAAAGCTGCTTTATTTCCTCGTAGGATTCAGGATTTTTTGAAGGATCCAGAATATCTTTAAAAGTATCGATTCCGGGTTTTTCGGGGAAAAGCTTGGTAATTCGGTTTACTTCTGCAAGTGGCACGCCCAGCACACGGCCCACATCCCGAATAGATGTTTTCGCTTTCATGGTGCCATAGGTCACAATCTGCGCCACATTTTTCCGACCGTATTGCTCAACCACGTAGTCGATAACCGCCTGACGTCCGGAGTCGTCAAAATCGATATCAATATCCGGCGGACTAACGCGCTCCGGATTCAGAAATCGCTCAAAAAGCAGATCGTACTTCAGGGGATCTATGTTGATGATGCCAATGCAATAGGCAACAATACTACCGGCTGCCGAGCCGCGTCCCGGGCCCACATACACGCCCCGGTTGCGGGCTTCTGTGGTGAAACTTTCCACAATGAGAAAATAGCCGGCAAAGCCCATTTTCTTTATGATGGAAAGCTCCATATCGATCCGCTCGGTAACAACCGAGGAAAGCTCATCTCCGTATTTTTGCCGGGCACCTTCGTAGGTTTTATGCCGAAGATAATCATCCATATCCTTAAAGCCTTCGGGCACCTTATAAAGCGGCAGCAAGAGTTCCGAGCTGAGTTTTATATCCTCTACCTTATCTACAATTTCGGCTGTGTTATCTATACTCTCTGGCACATCGTTAAACAGCTCGAGCATTTCATCCGGTGTTTTCAGATAAAATTCCGGATTCAGATTATTATAATCGTCGGTAAATCGAAAGCGGTTGGGATCATTCAGGTCGGCATTGGTTTGTAGCGCCAAAAGTATATCATGTGCCTCAGAGTCTTCTCTGTCTACATAGTGCGAATCATTGGTGGCAATTACTTTAACATTATATTCCTTAGCCCATTTCAGCAAAACCTGATTACAAGTCTCCTGATCCCTCAAGCCATGCCGCTGTATTTCTATGTAATAGTCTTCCCCAAATAAATTCAGATACCATTCAAAAACTTTGCGGGCTTCTTCCTCGCCCTTACGCAAAATAGTTTGGTTTACCTCGCTCGCAATACAGCATGTACTGGCGATAAGACCTTCAACATGCTGCTGCAAAATTTGCTTATCGATTCTAGGCTTGTAGTACAGACCATCTACATAACCAATGGAACATAGCCGAACCAGATTTTTATAGCCCGTCATGTTTTTTGCCAGCAACACCTGATGATAGCGCGTCTTATCGGACCGATCGCTCATTTCGGTAGGCGTAAGATAAAACTCGGAGCCAATAACGGGCTTTACACCCGCATCTTTTGCTTGGCTCACAAAATGAGGCACGCCAAACATATTACCATGGTCGGTAATGGCAATGCCCGGCATATCGTACTTCTTAGCCTTTTTAACTAAATCTTTTATGCTTGCAGCTCCATCGAGCATGCTAAACTGCGTGTGACAATGTAAATGAGAAAATTTATTCATCATGGTTTTTAAAACACTCTGCTTTTAAAATACGATAGGATAATGGCTGCTTCCTTTAACCCCAAAACACGAACTCATGGCTACAACAGCGCTCAATTGACTATTTTTATTCGCTAATAATTATGCTTCTTTTTTATATCGCTAAACTAAGAAATCTGATACCCTTTTATCTTTAAAGTTTGAAATAATCGACCAAAACTGATTGAAGTTTGTCTAACAAATTAACACGCTCCGCCGCATTCACTATCCCCAAATCACAGCTTCAAAACCATAGCAACAAGCTGAATTCTTCATTATTTTGTAGTAATATGGTATCAGAATACTTATCTCAATTTCGTGAAATAAAATCATCTCACTAAAAATACCGTTTTGAACAACATTAAGCCGACTACCGAATACGTAAAGATTGAAAAGAACTCCTATCTCTGCCAGATAAATGACGCGGCTAATTCTTTGTTTATTTCTCCTGATTACTGCGAATCGTTTTTGAAAACAGACAAACTGCAATTTTTCCTGAGCGATGATGCAGACACTCCCGGCCTGCTTCCGGCTTCTTTGGTTAGTATGAGCACAGATTCACCTCGCAAAAACGGAATGAATTGTTTTGGATCAGGAGTTTCAGGTGAGCCCGTTCTTCAAATTTCAGGAAAATCTGATAGGAGCAAAAAAATGTTTTTATCTGCTATTCTGCAAGACATACTTCAAATAGCGACTATAAAGACCTCCGATTTTCGCGACGATTTGCCGCTCGGTCTTGAGCTAAAACTTAGCAATGCGGACATTGAAGGCATTTCGTCCTTACAAAGTCAATCGGCAGGCTCAAATCCAGATTTCTATACCGAAAGTGCGGTCATTTATGGCTTCATTTACAGAAAACCGGAGCATATACCCCGAGACGATGAACATATCCGCGCACTTTGTGGCAAACTCAATAAAAAAGAATATGGCGGTGGACTTTTCGGCTGGCTGGTTTCTACACAGCCAAATCCCGAATTTCCATTATTATTGCCCGAACCGGAATCCCTTGCCGAATCATTTTCAGCAAAATTGTATTTATCCAGGCGCACAGCCGATGCCGCAGACGCGTTTTAAACTGCAGATATTGATGAAGAAAGAGTGAAGGCTATCAGTTTTATTTCACAAACAAATCAGTCATGAAAAATACGCCAGCGCTTGAAAGAGCGTTAGTAATATGTTTAAGTGAATCAATATATAAAAAATAAATAAAGCCTCTTTTCCCATCAAAACAGAAGAGCTTTCATGGATAATAACCCTTCAATTTCATTTTATAATCGAACTGTAATGTCTGCTTCTGCTTATTTTCGGATTTCTTTTCTTCTTTTAGGCGTCTTTTTTATTACCAATTCAGCCTTAGCCAAAGAGGATGTAAACCTTCCCGATGTTCAGTATCTGTATGATGAAGACTCTGTAATCGAAAACGGAATTCTAACCATGAATGATGATATACAGTGGCGGCTCATGAATAACCGGGATATGGAGTTTAAAGGCTCTGCAGTGGTAATTCTGCACCAAAATGGGGACCTACCATCAACTGGTAATACTGCCGATGGCGCGGCCGGACGCGCAAATAGAACAACGATGGCAGGTATGTTGTATGCCAATGGCGAACAAGTCCCCGTAACGCTCATTCGGGGCGAATCCCGTCGCGCAAGACAGCAAGGCTTTCGGGTAGCGTTGGTGTATGCCGATCCGGAAAATAGAACGCTCTCTCTTACAGATGGTACTACCAGACGCGTAATCGACCGCAGCATCAGCTTCGACTTCCAAAGTAGCGGCCTTATTGAAATGATCATAAGCCGGGATCGCCGGTTTATCCTGGACCTTTCGCGTGGCCTGCGAATTGCCGTTGCGCCCTCATCTTCGCGATAATACCGATACCCCCATCCTCAAAAGGAAACAGACAAAGGAGCACTTAAGTCTGTTCGACGATTTTTAAAAGAAGCTGGAATTAAACCATCTCAAATATAGTAGTTATGTTAAAATATAAAGGATATCATGGAAAAGTTGAACTTGATGAAGAGGCCGGTCTTTTTCATGGCGAGGTTATTGATTTGCGCGATGTAATTACATTTCAAGGGAAAAGTGTAGACGAATTGGAAAAAGCCTTTTGCGATTCTATAGATGATTACCTGGATTTCTGCCGAGAGCGGAATGAGGAGCCGGACAAACCATTCTCAGGTCGATTAATGCTTCGACTTCCAGCTGAGATTCATCGCAAAGTATATAGTCTGGCAAAGATTGAAGGAAAGAGCCTGAATGAGTACATCACTGAAAAGTTATCCCAGGCGAATTAACAAAGCATAACGCTTCGTACTTCTGCAAAATCTTTTATTTGCTCACCTTAATCTCATTTGGCGAATCCTTGCCATCGGCCCAGCAGTTTAGATTTTCGAAAGTTGTTTCGGAAATATTTTTTAGAGCAGTATCCGTAAGAAAAGCCTGATGACTCGTTACCATTACGTTCTGAAAGCTAAAAAGCCGAGCAAGCGTATCATCCTGCAGAATGTCTTCAGAGTGGTCGTGGAAAAACAAGCCTTCTTCCTCTTCATACACATCCAGACCGAGATAGCCAATTTTTCCTTGCTTGAGTCCGTCGATTACCGCATTCGTATCGACTAATCCACCTCGGGAAGTATTTATAAGCATTACGCCATCCTTCATCATAGAGATAGTTTCCTCATTAACCATATAATGGGTATACTTATTCAAAGGAGTATGCAGGGTGATGATATCTGAGTTTGAAAAAAGATCTTCTAAGGATACATACTCTGGCTGTATGGCATTAATAAGCCCTTCGTTTTCTTTAATATCGTAGCACAGTACTTTACAGCCAAATCCATGCAGAATTTTCGCTACTTCGGCACCGATTTTTCCTGTTCCGGCCACCCCTGCTGTTTTACCATGCATATCGAAACCAATGAGGCCGTCGAGAGAAAAATTCAAATCCCGAATGCGGTTATGAGCGCGCATTAGCTTGCGGTTTAGTGCCAGCATAAGCGCAACCGTATGCTCAGCAACCGCGTGAGGAGAATACTCCGGCACATTTGCAACCTTAATACCAAGCTCTTCGGCTTTTTCGAGGTCTACATTATTAAAGCCCGCCATTCTTAAAGCCAGATACCGAATGTTCATTGAATGCAGCATTTCAAGTACTTCGGCACCTGCATCATCATTCACAAAAATAATTACGGCATCTGCACCTTCAGCCAGTCTTGCTGTTTCACGGGTAAGCTGTGTTTCAATAAAACTAATTTCATGCCTGTCTTTATTTGCTTCAAGCAGATATTTTTTTTCAAATTTGAGGGCATCAAAAACGGTGATTTTCATAATATTCAGGTATCAGGTATCAGGTATCAGGTATCAGGTATCAGAAGTAGAGCTTATTGTGGGTTGATTTCAATATTTTCAAAAAATTGAGAAGAAAAGAGTGCTTCGAGCTATGTTTGAATAGGCTTTTAGGTTGTTTTAAGATACTGCTGACTCGGTAGCATTTAGTTCTGTTACACTGCAAATAATCAAATGAATGAACAGAAAAAAAGCTCATCTTGAGCCCAGAATAATAACCTCAACATCCGACAGTTTTCCTGACTCAACATTAAAACGTACTATAGTGCGATCGACCTGAAATCCGTGCCTGCCGGCGGCGCCGGGATTCATATAAAGCATTTTATTCAACTCTCTGTCTCTCGCAATTTTCAAAATATGGCTGTGTCCGCAAATGAAAACGTCGGGTGTATTTTGGCTAATTAAGCTTCGCACTGGAATTGCGTAGCGACCCGGGCTGCCTCCAATATGCGTCATAAAGAAATCTACACCTTCGACCGTAAATCTTATATCATGAGGAAATTCATTACGTATATCACGACCATCTATATTACCAAAAACGCCGCGAAGTGGCGCAATTTCGCGTAGTTCTTCAGCGACAGAAATGGTGCCAAAATCTCCAGCATGCCAAATTTCATCACAGTCCTTAAAATATTCCTTAACCTGCGGATCAAGGTAAGAGTGAGTGTCTGAGATTAACCCAATTTTCATACGATAAATTTAAACTAAGCTATCAAAATCTGGCAATTCAATTATTTAAGCATGCTGGTAAACATAGCTATACATAATAGCTAAAGAACACACTTCCTGTTTGTGCCGATTTTTTTGACATAATGATATCTTGAAATATTACCTGTAGTAGTTCCTGCATCTAAAATATGCCAAAATGTGGCATAATGTTCTTCGCTTTCTAGCCTGTATTATAATGAACTCAAAAAAAGAAAACATCATTTATTCTAATTTGATTAGTTGAAGGCTTTAAAACCTTTTATTTTGCACTCTACTGCTGCCCGGTTGAATTTAAAACCAATTCAACCGATTAAATTCGTGGCACTATTTCCGGCTTTACGCGCTATCATACTATTTAAAATCAAAGTGTTGAAAGTATCTGTAATCGTACTCAACTGGAACGGCAAAAAACTTTTGCAACGCTATTTGCCCGCACTTCTGGAAACAGAGTATAAGAATGTTGATTTCATTGTAGCAGACAACGCCTCAGAAGACGGTTCGGCAGAATGGGTGCATCAGACCTTCCCGATGGTAAAAGTGGTGCAGCTCGATCAAAATTACGGTTATTGCGGTGGGAATAACAGAGCAGCACTTCATGCTGATGGCGACATTCTGGTTTTCTTGAACAACGATGTACGCGTACATTCAGAATGGCTGAAACATATTACCGACGGTTTTGCACGCTATCCCGATACAGCGGCAATGCAACCAAAAATGCTGTCGGAACTCTCGCCTGTGCGCTTCGACTATGCCGGAGCCGCCGGAGGAATGATAGACAAATTAGGCTACCCATGGTGTTACGGACGAATTGCAGATACTACCGAAATAGATCGAGGGCAGTACGACGATAGCGATAAAGAAATTTTCTGGGCATCAGGTGCAGCTTTCTGCGTTCGTTCCGAAGTTTTCAAAAAGGCCAATGGATTCGATGAATCCTTTGGTTTTCATATGGAAGAAATCGATTTATGCTGGCGCTTTCAGCGAATGGGTTGGAAAATTCGCGTTATGCCCAAAGCAATAGTATATCATCTCGGTGGCGGATCCCTCTCCTATACCGATCCACGGAAAACATTCTACAATTTTCGCAATAACCTGGCTATGCTTGCCAAAAACGTAAAGCAAAGCGCACTTTTTCCGGTGCTAATGGTACGTGTGTTCCTGGATTTTCTTGCATTCATTAAGTTACTAATCGATAATGACCGAAAAACAGCATGGTCGGTCCCCCGTGCCTACACAGCATTTTATAAAGAATTGCCGTATTGGCTTAAAATTCGTGGTGAATTATTGAACAAACTGCAGGATACCAAAACAAACAAGAATAAATCGGATGAGAATATGCTTGCGGTTAAACCAAATCCTTTTAGTATTTTTTTCAATCATTATGTGTTAAAGCAGAAGACCAGCGATAACCAGCAATAATACTTTCAAACGTAAATCAAGAACCTGAAATATTCCTGGGATCGGGTTCTGATAAACGATGCAAAACAGTAGCAATCATTTTCCGGAGTATCCATATATTACCCCACTTAGAAAAAAACCGGATAGATTTTTTCTATTGCAATCTTGCCAGATTATTTATGCATGTAGTATTATGGCTTCAGGATGGTTTAATTGTGGTTTTCACTAATTCATAAAGCCTCGACCATCCGTTTATTTTGCGCTTAGTGTCGCTTTTTATGTTTTCAGAAATTTTAGGTTGCGATCAGTATATTTGTAAAGACTCCGGGTTTCGACTAAGTTACTACAGTAATAATGCTTGCAAAAAAGACTTTGCAAAACCACTCTATTGCCGTCTTCTGCTTTATCTTAAAATATATGCGGTTATAGCAAGCCAAGTAAATTCCAATAATTCCAAAGCATTTAATGGCTCACATTTTTTGCGTCTGAGCCAAAAGATTCGACTGCTGCAGGCTAAACGCTAAATTAGCCAACAGGGTTGCCTTAAAAAGGTTAATACCCGGTGCCGGCATAATCATTAGAAATAGTGTAGTTTTATTTCGGTTGTTGTATACAACCGTAAACTTCTCCAGAAGAATAACCACGAATAATTTACATGAAAAAGGAAATTTCAAACATACCCGATTTCACCAAAACGGTACCTATAGATCAGGTAAACGTTGAGGAAAGGGTTGCCAAACTTAATACGCGTAGCATAAAAAAAGAGTCTAAGATGTTTGCTCTTAAGCTCGCAATGCAAATGATAGACCTTACCACCCTCGAGGGCTCCGATTCACCGGGCAGAGTAAAACAGCTATGCCATAAAGCCATGCGGCCTTATTCTTCTGATGCGGATATCCCAAAGGTTGCGGCTGTATGCGTGTATCCAACCTATGTTAGAATTGCCAGAGAAACGCTTAAAGGCTCCGGCATTAATGTTGCGAGCGTTGCTACTTCTTTCCCGAGCGGTTGGGCTCCACTAAAAACCAAGCTCGAAGAAGTACGCTATTGTGTTGAAGAAGGCGCCGACGAAATTGATATGGTAATCTCTCGGGGTGAGTTTCTGAAAGGTAATTTTAGCTATATTTTTGATGAAGTTGCCGCTGTTAAGGAAGCCTGCGGACCTGCCCACCTCAAGGTTATTCTCGAAACCGGCGAGCTTCAAACTTTAGACAATGTGCGTAAAGCCAGCGACATTGCCATGTACGCCGGGGCCGATTTCATTAAAACATCTACCGGCAAAATTTCTCCCGCCGCAACACAGCCTGTAACCCTTGTTATGCTGGAGGCAATCCGGGATTTTTACTACAAAACCGGAGTCAAAATTGGTATGAAACCAGCCGGCGGCATCAGAGATTCCAAAACAGCGTTGCGCTATCTCGTTATGGTACGCGAAACACTGGGCAACGACTGGATGAACCCGGATATGTTCCGTTTCGGAGCAAGCTCGCTCGCCAACGATCTGCTTATGCAAATTATTAAGCAACAAACCGGCGTGTACCAATCTGCAGATTATTTTTCCAAAGACTAAGTTCTAAGATTAAGCATACGATTTATGAATGTTACCGATCAACAAAAGCGATATACCCTGGATTTCGGAACCGGCTGGGCCTACGATCCTGCTCCGGAAAGCACCGATCATATAAGCCTCAAGAAAAAATACGGCCACTTTATCAACGGGAAATTCGTTGAGCCGGCCGAGGGAAACTATTTCGAAACCATTAACCCGGCTACAGAAGAAAAACTTGCCGATATAGCCGTGGGTAGTAAGGCCGATGTAGATGCTGCGGTTAAAGCAGCCCGAAAAGCTTACGACAAAGTATGGTCTAAGATGCCGGCATCCGAGCGCGGAAGGTATATCTACAGAATCGCGCGCATGATTCAGGAAAGAGCGCGTGAATTTGCCGTTATCGAAAGTATGGATGGCGGAAAACCCATTCGGGAATCCCGAGATGTAGACGTGCCGCTGGCAGCAGCTCATTTCTTTTATTATGCCGGCTGGGCCGACAAGCTTAATTACGCCTTCCCTGGCAGAACTCCTGCTCCTTTGGGTGTTGCAGGGCAAATTATCCCCTGGAATTTCCCGCTACTAATGGCGGCATGGAAAATTGCCCCGGCTCTAGCCACCGGAAACACGGTGGTTTTAAAACCAGCAGAAACAACTCCGCTAACCTGCCTTAAACTTGCAGAAATAATGCAGGAAGCAGGTCTGCCCGATGGCGTTGTAAATTTCGTGACTGGCGCCGGAGATACCGGGGCTGCCATTGTGAATCACCAGGATATCAACAAAATTGCCTTTACCGGCTCTACCGCTGTCGGCAAGCTTATACAGCGGTCAATAGCCGGAAGCGGCAAAAAGCTTACGCTTGAGCTGGGTGGCAAAGCAGCAAACATCATCTTCGAAGACGCCCCGCTGGATCAAGCCGTAGAAGGAATTGTAAACGGAATCTTCTTCAATCAGGGTCACGTTTGCTGCGCTGGTTCGCGATTGTTTGTGCAAGAAGGCGTTGCAGATGCTGTGCACCAAAAGCTCACCGACAGACTGGAAACGCTCATTGTTGGAGATCCACTCGACAAGAATACAGATATCGGTGCCATCAACTCTAAAGAACAGCTCGACAGAATTAATTCATACATCGAAATCGGGCTGAACGAAGGCGCGGCTATCACGCAGTCTTCCTGTTCGATACCTTCAAAAGGATACTTTTGTCGCCCAACGCTGCTACAGAATGTGTCTCAGGCCAGTCGCGTAGTGCAGGAGGAAATTTTCGGTCCCGTCTTAACTATACAAACTTTTCGCACGCCGGATGAAGTGCTGGAAAAAGCCAATAATACGCCATACGGATTATCGGGCGGTGTCTGGACAGACAAAGGCTCCAAGATTTTCCGAATGACATCAGGTATTGATGCGGGTGTGCTTTGGGCGAATACTTTCAACAAGTTCGACCCGACCTCGCCCTTTGGCGGTTACAAAGAGAGCGGCATGGGGCGCGAAGGCGGCCTGCATGGTTTACTGCCCTACCTTAAAATTTAATCCGAATTTTTCCAGCAAAGCTATTATGAATAAGCGACTAGAAGTAAAGAAAACATATAAAATGTATATTGGCGGGGCTTTTCCGCGATCCGAATCCGAGCGGTATTATTCCCTTAAAGACAAAAACGGAAACCAGATTGCCAATATTTGCCGGGCCTCCAGAAAAGATTTCCGCAACTCAGTTGTAGCGGCCCGCAAGGCCCAAAGCGGCTGGGCATCCAGAACGGCGTATAACAGGAGTCAGATTCTGTATCGCATTGCCGAAATGATGGAAGGCCGCGCTTCACAGCTTGCCGAAGAACTCGTACTTGAAGGCTTAAGCTCCAAAAAAGCTGTCGAAGAAGTAAATGAAGCCATAGACCGGGTTGTATATTTTGCCGGATGGTGCGATAAATTCCAGCAGATTTTCAGTACGGTTAATCCAGTGGCCGGTAGTTATTTTAACTTTTCGGTACCAAAACCAACCGGTGTAGTATCTGTAATAATGCCCGAGAAAAGCTCGCTTCTTGGATTACTACAGCTAATTCTACCGGCAATTGCGGGTGGAAACAGCGTAATTGTTCTTCTTCCACAAAACAACCCGCTGGCAGGCCTTACCTTTGCAGAAATTCTGCACACATCAGACATGCCTGGCGGAGTTATTAATATCCTGAGTGGTTTCAGGGAAGAGCTTTTAGAGCAGTTCGCTTCCCATATGGACGTAAATGCCGTAATCTATGGTGGCTCTGATACCGAAAGCCTGAAACTTATTCAGGAACAGGCATCCAAAAATGTAAAGCATGTAGTAGTAGAAACAAGCAATAACTTTTTCGACGAAAGCTTCAAAAACCCGTATTGTATACTCGATCTTCAGGAAATCAAGACAACCTGGCATCCTGTTGGAATTTAAGCAGTAAACAACTTTCCCGTGTGACAATACGAAAGTTTGTTTAGCCGTATTATATTAAAGGATGATGGCTTCTTTGCTTGACCGAAAGCCATCATCCTTATTATTTTTCCTGTACAATCATGTATTTCCTTTACACAAAATGATGAATCGTTTTTACCACCTTATACCCATAATTGCGGTCCTGTTGGTTATGCAGGCCTGTGCCGGGCCGGCCGAACTTGTAGAAGCTGAAGCAGATGCAGCCGAAGAAACCGTTACTTTAAAAACATCATCTCTGCTCGGCACCGAAGATCTCAATAGCTTAAGGCCCGATCCCAACGCCCATTTCATATCTCTGAATAATCAAATTCCGGACGCTTTTATGCTTTCTGAAGACGATATTCGGGAAATCAACTCCAACCAAGGGTTTCGTATTCAGCTTCTGAATACCGATAATGTAGCCAAGGCCGATTCCGTTAGCAACGCCTACTACGACTGGGCCTATGAATACCCGAATATGCCTTTTGAACTCGTGCCCGAGTCTTATATCACGTTTCGTCAGCCCAATTACAGAGTACGTGTCGGTGATTTCCGAACCCGGTCTTCCGCGAATGAATTCCTGCAAATTGTGCGTAACTACTTTCCCGGTGCCTGGGTTGTAATAGACACTATCGATCCTGAGCTTACTCCCCGATAAAAGCTTTCCGGCAGATCTTATTAGTGCTATTGAGAAAGCAAAATAAAGAATGTACTGATTTTCTAATTTGATTGATTTTGGCTGGAAAAGCATTAATTTCGATTCCGAGCTAGCTACCTGATATAAACCAGTTGGTTTAAAGCTAATGCGTAATTATACCACAGCACAGGAATTTTCCCAGAAACTATTGTATGTTTCGGGCAGAGCTTGGTTTTAGAAAACTTTAGAAAAACTGCAATGGATCTTGCTTGTAGTCGTAGCTAAAACTAAATACAAGTCCAGTAGACGTAAAAGCCCGAAACAGGTTTTTGTGATCGGGTTGAAGCGGGGTAAATATCAAATAAACTGTTTATTGCTTTTTATAAATGCTTGTTTTTACATAATATGGGGACTAAACATATCTGAGTGCTTACAAACAAATATACGCTTGTCTGGCAGTTTACCTGCTTATTATTTACGCTGGTTTTGACATCCTGCAAAATCGGCTCCAATAGTTCTGAATCAACAGAATTTAACTGCGAAAATACTACCATGTCACAATCCTTAACTATTCAGCTATTTACGGATCAAGCCGATGACAGACCCGTTTATATAGCTGGAAATTTCAACGACTGGTCTCCGGCATTAGACAGATACAAACTAAAAAAAAACAATGATTTTGAGTATGAATTTGTTTTTGAACTTGTAGACGACCTGCCCGATGTAATCGAATACAAGTTTACAAGAGGGGGATGGAGCGATGCAGAGCTGGACCATTTCGGCAATGAAGCTTCCGAAAGAATGATATCGAAATATGCTGTGCGCACCAAAGACCGGGTACCTCATTGGAAAAGAAATAATTGCTATTATAGCGATGCATACCGGCCTCTCATTAATATTTTTGACGAAAATTTTGAAATACCGCAGCTAATAAAAACAAGACGAATCACAGCCCTGCTACCATACGATTATTTCAACAGCGACAAGCACTACCCGGTGCTCTATCTGCAAGATGGACAAAATTTATTCGACGATCATGCCCCATTCGGGAGCTGGGGGCTCGATAAAAGACTCGCATTTCTTTCGGAACACAATATGGCAGAATTTATTGTGATAGCCATAGATCACGCAGAAGATCAGCGAATAGCAGAATTTACGCCGAGCATCCCTACTTCCCGACTTGGCGCGGGTGAAGGCGAAAGCTATGCACGGTTTTTAACCGAAACGCTAAAGCCCTATGTAGACACACATTTCCGTACCAAACCGGAACGGGAATATACGGGAATCGGTGGCAGCTCTATGGGCGGACTCATCAGCATTTATGCCGCCAAACTTTTCCCCGAAACATATTCCAGACTCTTGCTTTTTTCTCCATCTTTTTGGGTAACTCCCGGTCTGCCCGACCGATTTATAGATGAAGCAAAAACCTTTGAAGGCAGAATTTATATTTACGGCGGTGGTGATGAAAGCAAGTTCCTGCTCGGTAGACTCGAAACCTTTCATACCCGTCTGGAAGCAGCAAGGCTTAGCGGTCGTAATATTACCTCTACCCTATCTGTAAACCTTAAGGGCAAACACAGCGAGGTTGAATGGAGTAGGGAGTTCCCCATGGCTGCTGTATGGCTTTTCGGAGACTAAAATCAACTTTCCAATCCACGGTAAATTCTATCAGGTTATCATGATAGAAATTACAATAAGCAAACAATCTGAGACCCAAAAGATTCTATACAAAAAGTAAGAGAAGATTTGAATTAGCTAAGATGAATATTGCCCGGTCTTCCTTTTCTTAAATCAAAAAGCGTGATGTGATCATTACACTGATCACATCACGCTTGGTAATTTATGCAGTCATTTTGCTCGAAACGGTAAATTAAGGAAGACGGAAGAGGCAGACCGAAAACGTCGAGCTAATTCACCGGGAATGGAAAACTGGTGAAGGATATTCGACCTTAGTTCGCATTTTGCTTATTACCCGCTGCAGTATCGTCTCATAAAGACAATTTGCTGTTGAAAATGAGGAATTGATACGCAGAAATTACTTTTTCTTTTACCGCGCTCCGATACTATTGATCCATAAAAAAGCCTGACAACTCACATAAAGTTATCAGGCTTTAATTTTTGGGAATAAAGATTTTGTATGTACTTTTTTCTAATTAATAGGCTTTCACTTCGCGAATAGCGCTATCAATATCTTTATCGTTCGGCAGTAACTCTTCTTCGAGCGGAGCAGCAAAACCGATTGGAGCAAATTTAGCCGCAACACGCTTAACCGGGGCATCCAAATATTCGAAGCAGTGGCTCATGATCTGAGCCGATATTTCTCCACCCATTCCGAGGAACTCATAATCTTCGTGTAAAACTATAACTCTATTTGTTTTGCGTACAGAATTATGCACGGTTTCAGCATCGTAGGGTACTATAGTCCGGAGATCAATCACCTCTATCTCGTATCCTTCTTTTGCCCATGCTTTAGCTGCATTTAAGGCCTTCTGAACCAAAGCTCCGTAGGTTACAATAGTAAGATCGCTGCCTTCACGAACTAATTTCGCTTTGCCAATTGGAGTGAGATAATCCGGTCCCGGTTCCGGTGATCTGGCAAAACCCTGCCGATACAAGAACTTATGCTCAAGGAATAAAACCGGATCTTCAGATCGGGTAGCCGTCTTTAATAGGCCCTTAGCATCTGCAGCATTAGAAGGCATTACAATTTTAAAACCGGGAATATGACCAAATGTAGCTTCGATATTCTGGCTATGACAGAGTCCGCCGTGGATATAGCCTCCACAAGGAACGCGTATTACCATCGGGCTAGCCCAAACATTATTTGAGCGATAGCGAAGTACCGGCACCTGATTACGGAGCATTTGCATAGCCGGCCATATATAATCTGCGAACTGAATTTCCACAACAGGCCTGAAACCTTTAACGCTTAGTCCGCAGGCAGTACCAATAATTGAAGCCTCTGCGATTGGAGAATTATAGCAACGCTGTTTACCAAAACGATCTGTAAGACCTCTTGTGGCCGTAAAAACTCCGCCTTTGCCCCCGGCAACATCCTCACCAAATACGATAACGCGCTCATCCCTCTCCATTTCTTCAGCAATAGCGTGATTAATAGCATCAACCATCACAATTGGCTCGCCAGATGGTTCTTCCGATTCGTATTCGTGATCCAGTTCACCTTCGTATAACACATGCGTTAGTGCATCGGCAGCAGTTGGTTCATCCTGTTTTCTGCACCATTCGGTATCATCATCTACCTGCTTTTTCACATCTGCAAAAAGAGCATCAATCTCTTCCTGATCCGCAATTTTATTTTTGATCAGTTTTTGAGAAAGCTTTGTAATAGGATCATGAAGCTTATCTGCCTCCAGCTCATCTTCGTTACGGTATTTTCTGTGATCATCTGATGAAGAATGTGGTAGCAAACGAACTACATGCGCATGAACCAATGCAGGCCCTTTACCACTGCGGGCATAGGCAACGGCTTTTTCCATAGCCGCGAATGAGTTAAAATAATCTGTACCATCGCATTCAATAATTTCAAGATTTTCGAACCCTGCTACTGTTTTAGAAATAGATTTATTGCTGGTTTGTTCGCTAACCGGAACCGAAATAGCATATTTATTATCCTGAACGACAATAACAGCGGGCACCTTATCTCTTGTGGCCCAGTTCAGGAGTTCGAAAAATGACCCTTCTGAAGTTCCGCCATCTCCTGTTGATATATAGACAACTTCGTCGTCGCCCATCATCTTAATACCCTGCGCTAACCCAAGACCCGGCAAAAATTGAGCCCCAAGTGCGCTTGAAACCGACAAAATTCTAAATTCTTTGCTGTTGAAGTGTGATGGCATTTGCCGCCCACCAGAAGTATCGGTTACTTTAGACAAATGAGCAGAAAGCAACTCCCGCGCTGTCATACCCATACCAAGCGAATATGCCATATCCCGGTAATAAAGCATACCCCAGTCCTTCCGGGGCACCATATTTCGGGTCGCAGCAATCTGTATAGCCTCATGTCCGGAACCACCGATATGGAAAAATCCTCTTCCCTGTTTAAGAAGTGTAAGCATTTTATCGTCGAGACGGCGCGACAGCATCATTGTACGCAGCGACTCCATTAAGTGTTCTTTACTGAATTTCTTAATACTTGCGGATCTGACCTTAAACGAGGAATCAGATGGCACTAATTCGGATGTGCCGTTTAATGTTTTTACACTCATTTACCTAATATTTTTTAGTGATTGATCCTCCTTAATAACGCGGCTAAAATACACTTTTTGGCACAGTTCTCCCAACACGGAGCAAGGATTTTACACCCTTGTAACATAGCGTATTTAATCAGAAAACCGCTTTCAGGAAGACTTTTTTAACGTAATAATATGTCTTTGCATTAAGCTTGGCAGTAGCGCCTAAAAAAAATTATTTTTTTAGGCGAAATGCCATTATTCCCAAATAAAAGAAGTTAAACAGACTTGGTAATTACACAGTTCAGTTTCAATCCTCCTTTTTTGAGAATCAACTTCGTAAATGTGAATACAAGGTTTCCTACCTGAGAACAATCGAATACTATTAGAACTTTCTATTTGAACGAATCTTTAAGGGATAGCTCTTTAGATACCATACCGCTTTTAAACAGACCTGTAAATCGTAGTAATGCCTGCGATAAAGCTTTTGTTGTAATATCAACTTAGATGATGCTCAGTTTTACTACGCCCTTAAGCCAGTAGTATTGCATTTAGCATAAATGAAAACGATAGATGACCTCATATACAGCCAATTTTCAAAAATAAAGTAACTAAATTACAACTCACAGATAAACAGTCGAAACGTTTTGTCTTTTTTACCGCCAATTTTTTCGGCTACCCGCAGCATATCTGTATTAGACTCCAGAAGCCAGCTCAGCTCCGATTCGTTAAAACCGCGCGGCAATCCTTTCCGTATAGCTTCCCGGTGTAACAATGCATCTACACCTTTACCCTGATACTCGGGAATTACCCCCATCAAGGCTGTACGAATTCTGTTAATTTTTCTCTTGTGATACAACAGTTTAAAAATTCCTGTTGGAAGTAATTTACCATCTCTTAAATGCCTGAACGCCTGATTCATATCGGGCAGAGCAACCGAAAACCCAATCGGTTTTCCATTTATTTCTGCTATATGAGCAAAGTCTTTGTCGAGTATCAGCTTAAGATCTTTAGCAATATGGTTAAACTCTTCTTGTCCAACGGGTGAAAAACCCCAGTTTGCAGCCCATGCTTGATTAAAAAGCTGACGTATGGTTTCTGCTTCGTTTTTAAAATCGCGGATATTAACCGTTCTGATATTTAAATCCGGTAGCCTGTGCCGTACAATTTTTTCGGCCCGCTCTATTCTGTCTAAGGCAACATCTTTATCGCTCACAATATATGCGAATAAATCCATCGCTTTTGTGAAGCCCTGTTTTTCAACAAGCTTCTGATAGTAAGGCTTATTCCAGGGCATCATTATGTAGGGCTTTTGCTCAAACCCTTCTATTAGCATGCCAATTTCGTACATCCAGCCGGGATTAAGCGGCCCCATAACAGAATCCATGCCTCTTTCTCTAAGCCAATCTTTGGCAATAGAAAACAGAAGTTTGGCCATTTTCACATCATCAATACAGTCAAAAAAACCGAAGAATCCGGTATTTTGCTTATTGTAATCAATCCACTCATGGTTTATAAAAGCAGCCAACCTACCGGCAGGTTTACCATTCTTTTCGGCCAAAAAATAGACAGCGTCTGTATGATTAAAATAAGGATTCTTAGCCGGATCCAGTAAATCCCGTTGTTGGATATACAGCGGTGCTATCCAGTTTTCATCATCTTTATAATGGAAATAAGGGAATTTCAGAAAAGTCTTCATCTGAGAAGAATTTTCCACAATACTTACTTCATAAGAATTAACAGTCTGCGTCATCTTAAGATTTAACAAGCGAAATGAAGCAAAAGCTACAGGAATCTGTGCCCGTGCCTGTACAGGTGCACAATTGGTTGTTCTGCTTTTTGAGTGAAATTATATTGATGAAGTTAATTCCGGCAATTACTCTGCAGGATTTTGAAGCACAATTCTGAATGCGATTAGTAATTTTTAGAACTTAGTTAGCCGAACCATCCTATATAACAAAGGTCAATTAAAAATAAGTCTGTAAGTGAAAGCTCTGAACAGCTTTATAATTTGTTCGTATTCAGTGCCGGAACTAACATAAACCTCTTCATAGGCTCTATAGATAATATTCGAGGTTTATTTTTAAATACGGCTACAGACGATTAAAATAGTAGTTTCGCAAAGCCTCAAAAAAAAGTAATCAATCTTTCAGAAACCTGTGAATTTATTTTCATGTGCAGAGTAATCGGTAAAATCCGTACAAAAACACTAACTCCAAAATGACAAAGATTTTTAGGTTCCGGCTATAGATACAAGTGAGTGACCGTTTTTATCTATAATACCGTGCTTTACTCCTACTTTGTAGAAAGCCTCAATTATCTGGTCTAACTGATCGTCTGTATGCGTTGCGCTATAGCTCGTGCGAATGAGCGACTGCCCCAGCGGTACAGCTGGTGGTACAACGGCATTAGCATAGACACCTGCCTCAAAAAGATCTTTCCAAAATTTGAAGCAGTTCATCATTTCACCAATTACAACTGGTATAATAGGGGTATTGCTCGACCATACATTAAACCCAAGTTTTCTCAGGCCTTCGCGCATATAATTAGAAATGTATTCCAATCGATCTAATCTCCATGTTTCTTCTTTCAGGATTTCCAGCGCTTTTAGAACAGTAGCCGCGTTTGCGGGTGGCATAGATGCGCTAAAAATATGTGCAGGAGAATTATGGCGAATATACTCAATTACAGGTCTGTCGCCGACAAGAAAACCACCTAAAGAAGCAAACGACTTCGAAAATGTACCGCTAATAAGATCGACATCGTCATTAAGGCCGTATACAGAACCTGAACCACGACCACCATCACCTATAACACCAATTGCATGCGCATCATCCAGGTACAGTCGTGCGCCATATTCTTTGGAAATTTTGACCAGCTCGGGTACATTCGCAAGTCTGCCCGACATAGAAAAAACACCATCACTAACAATAATTTTTGCCACATCCGGGTTAGAGCGATCCAGTAATTTTCTGAGCTGATCCATATCGTTATGTGGATAGCGGATCGTCTTTGCGTTTGAGCAAAGCGTACCAACTACAATGCAGGCATGGTTGTCTTTATCGCTGTAGATTTCTTCATTGCGGCCGGCAATAGTTTGTATAGCGCCTTCATTTGTTTGATAACCTGTACTAAATAAAACACAGGCTTCTTTATGAAGGAATTCGGCAAGCTTATCTTCAAGCTCGAGATGCAAATCCAGAGTACCATTAAGATACCTCGAACCTGTACAACCTGTACCATACCGATCGATGGCGTCTTTAGCCGCTTTAATAAGTCTGGAATCGTTGGTAAGCCCCAGATAATTATTAGAGCCAGCCATAATAACTTTTTGCCCCTGAATAACAACAACAGTACCGTCTGTTTCTGTTAGTGGTTTAAAATATGGGTACAATCCCAAAGCCTTAACTTCGTCGGCCTTGGTAAAATTAAAAGCTTTGGAAAATACGTCTACATTTGCCTTTTTTGTATGGGCACTACTCATACTGTATCTATTAAATATGTAAAAAAATCATTCTAATATAGCTACTTCAATCCTTTGATCAAACCTGATACGGGCTTGCAGCATTCACCCTGTAATAAATCAGGTAATTATAGCTATATCAATATTAGTTAACCTCTAAACTCGCTTAGTCCACCGAGAACGAGCCAATTTTTATATTTTTTTTTGGAAAAGACTAACAGTGTTAAGTATCTAACGTGGTAATATAACCATTTTATTTCATTCGCTACGGAAGGTTTTGTTTTTTTGAGATAACAGATGCCAAATACTTGATATAATCTTTGGCAACGGTTTCCCAACTAAATCTATGCTGCACATATAAACGACTACCTTCCGACAGTTGCTGTAAGTCTCCGGTTAATACTTCATCTATTTTGGCAGAAAAGTTTAGACTATCCCTTTCTTCTATACGAAAACCATTTTTTCCTTCTTTTATTACATCCCTGATTCCTTCTATGTTTGTTGCAATAGCGGGAGTGTTTCGAATATTGGCTTCCAGCAGTACAACGCCAAAACCTTCCATATCGCCTTTCACCTTAACATTCGGCATAATAAAGAGATCTGCACCAGAATAAGCCAACGCTAAAAACTCGTCGGACAAACGCCCGGCAAGTATAACTTTATCGTGTTGTTTCGTATCCTGCACTGACTTCTCTATAGCATTTAATTCGGGCCCGCTTCCTATAACAAGATAAACCACATCTGATTTAACAGCGGGGAGCACCTCACGAATAAACCACTCATGCCCTTTTCGTTTAATAAGGCGTCCTACGGTTAAGAGTATCTTTTTGTTACCAAAATCTTTCGATAAAGCGCTGCTCATTTCTTTTCTCGCAACCGACTTATTGTAAATCAAATTCAGATCGCGCGTATCAAATCCATTTGGAAGAACAACCGACTTATCGGGTTTAAGGCCACGGTTCAGGCATTCCTGCTGTGTTGCCAAGCTAACTGAAATCACGCCATCAAGGCTACGGAATACCCTTTTAATGAGCCACTGATATATGCCGATATTGAGCGTAACATCATGCCCATGCGAAATACTGACCATTGGAATATCAATTCGTTTTCGCAGGAAATAAGCAAGCGAACCCGTTACCATAGAAGAAAACAAAATGATGTCTGGTTTATTTTGTTTTACGTACGTTGGCAGAAAAAAGAACAGCCTTAAAAGAAAGAAGGTTGTTTTAATTACGATAAACTTCCACCTTGTTTCTCTGGTAAACTCGATAAGTTCTACACTCTGTGATGCTTCCAGCTGCTCGGTGAGCTGAAGGCTAACGCGCTGCATACCACCCATGTTTTTAAGGGCTGCCTCTTTAGGTGGATGTAAGTGAGAAATGTAGAGTACTTTCAAACGAAATGTGAGTTTTTCTGAATACAGTTTACTTATATGCTGCCCTGCCTCAGCTTCTACAGCTATGCTTTAAATAATGCCCGGCAGATTCAGAAGTTAATTTTAAAAACGCTAATGTTCAGGTTACTTTTTTTGCAAGGTTCTATGGTTCTGTTTTTTACAGAGATGCAATACCTACTATAAGTTATAGCTGCGCTTAAAAATTTAAAGATATACAGCAGCATTTGCGCAGAACCATATTAAACCTTTGCTAACTGTTTTCAGTTCGGTTAGAATTTTAAAAGCTCTTCGTAATGAGAGTATAGCCGGGAAAGCACCTTATCCCAACTATTTTGAGATGCCATTTCTCTGGCCTTGGTCCCCATTTGCGCTCTTTTCCCCGCGTCTGAAGCTAGCTCCAGAATTTTATCTGCAAACCCTTCGTAATCATGGGGTGGAATCACATAACCTGTTATTTCATCAGATACAATAGACTTGCTGCCAACGGCATCTGCTACAAGTGCCGGTAAACCCGACGCAGCGGCTTCCTGCGTAACATTCCCGAAGGTTTCCGACTCAGAAGGGAAAAAGAAAATATCAGAGTTTGCATAAAACAGAGCGAGTTCTTCTTTTTCTCTGTAGCCTGCATAAAAGGCATCCGGCAACATTTGCCTAAGTTCCTCAAGTGCAGGTCCGTCTCCTACCACCATTGCTTTTACGTGCTTGTTTCCACTCATGGCTTTTTGAACTGCCTTAACATAACAGACCAGATTTTTTTCCCAAACCAATCGTGAAACAAAAGTTACGACAACATCATCAGCTGAAAAGCCATAGGTGTTTCGCCATTCTTGAGATCTTTTGTCTGGAGTAAATAGGTCTGTTTCTATTCCTCTGGTCCAAAGCCCGATTTTCGAGGATGGTATCCCTTTTTTAATGAGATACTGATTCATAGAGTAAGACGGTGACACAATTTTATCGCATTTTCCATAAAACCATAGCAGGTATTTCCAGAGTGCACCTTCCAAAAAACCCAGATTGTAATAGCTTAAATAGCTGGGAAAATGAGTATGATAGGATGATATGACGGGTTTTTTATGCTTTTTGGCCCATCTTAGCCCTGCCAGCCCTAAAATATCGGGTGTTGCAATATGTACGACATCCGGATTGAAGGTTTCCAGCTCCATACGATATGCTTCCGGCAAAAATAGCGATATTCGGTATTCCGGGCGGCCCGGTGATGGCACCGATGGTACTCCACGAAATATACCGGCCGGCTCAATCACTTTTTCCTGAACATCAGGCCCGTAAACGTAGACACTGCACCCCTGTTTTTCAAGATATGCTACGGTACGGTTTAAAGTAAGGGATACCCCATCTTTAATGTGCACATAGTTTCCGGTAAATATGGCAATTTTGAGCCCGGTCATATTCTTTCTATCGCTTGTTGAGATATTTTTTGGGGTTCTATATAAGTTTTAATGAAATAACGTGTGTACGTTTATTTGTGCCCAAAAAGGAGTTTAAGTGGCTTCCTAAAACCTTTTTTTTAGCCGATATAGTCTGATAAAAAAGCACATTTGTAATTAATGCGCTTTATCATTTTCACCTTTTAAATGGCTTTGCAAACCTTCTGTTTGTTCACAAACAATCATGAGTACTCAGTATGGCACCGGCTGTTCCACCTCCACAAACGAAACTACTTAATTTGTTTCCATCAGCCTGAACTTTTGCTTGTGACTTTAAACTGCAACATATTCACACTCAGTAAAATACATTAATTGCTCAATTACGGCCGAATCCTGACAGCTTGTTTTATTCTGCCATTACATGAACCCCAACTATACAGTAATTTAAACTTTATTGCCTCATCAAACATCCATAATTTGTATTTTGAGGCAGATTATTAATATACGAACATTTCATTTTTTTATGAAAGCATTCATAACCGGTGGCACAGGCTTTATTGGCAGCCATCTGGCAGACGCATTACTAAGAAATCCGGAAAATGAGGTACGATGCCTTATCCGATCGTCGCCAAAATGGCTCGATGGCAAAGAAATTATTCCCATTAAAGGAGACCTTCACGACCTCCCAGCCCTAAAGAAAGGTCTGGATGGAGCTGATATTCTATTTCACCTTGCAGCGCTCGTAAAGGCTAAAACACCAGATATTTTTTATAAATCGAATGTTGAGGCTACTGAAAATATCATCAGGTGCGCGCAGAAAAGCGGCGTTAAAAAGATGGTAATCTTATCCTCTTTGGCAGCGGCCGGGCCAAGTTTTTCCAGACCTCTTAATGAGGAAGACCCGCTTATGCCGGTTAGCATGTACGGAGAATCCAAGAAACTTATGGAGGAAATGATCCAGCGTGTTGCCAAGGCCGACGATTGCATATCTATTTTGCGTCCGCCGGCTGTTTTCGGTCCTCGGGAGGAGCAAATTTATTCGTTTTTCAAAATTGCCAGTCGTGGTATTTGCCCTATTGTTGGAGGAAACTCAGCTAAATTAATTTCTATGGTGCATGTCGGCGACGTAGTACAAGGCCTGCTTCTCGCATCAACGGCAGAAAAGCCAGGCATATCCAGATATTTTGTTTCGAGCGAAGAAGAATACAGCTGGACCCGAATTAAAGACGCTACCGCAAAAGCACTTGGCCGCCGGCTCGTAACTTTACCAGTTTCACCCGGCCTCGTATCTACCGCCGGTACAATTCTTGAAACCCTTGGTGCGTTTGTTGGTCAGTATCCGATTATGAATAAAGACAAAGCGAAGGAAATGACCCTGCAATGGACCTGCTCGGTAGAAAAAATCCGGCGGGAACTTGGTTACAGGCAAATATTTACCCTCGAAGACGGGATTAGTGATACCATAAGCTGGTATCGCCGGCATGGATGGCTTTAAGATGTAGCGAAACTAAATGCTGTCTTTTTTTCTAAACTAAAATTTTTTGTTTGATGAAAGCATTATTTCTGCTTTTAAGTCTTATCACCTTATCACAATTTTTATCCCCCCTGTACTCCTGCAATCAGGCTTTTGCAAGATATGCAGGCATTGCTGTTAATAACGACCGGTCTGACTTTCAGAAAGATCTCAGACACCTGATGGAAATTCCGGGACTTCAGGCTATTGCGGCTTCAGAAACTCATTTATACGCACTTTCATCAGAAGAAGGCTTAGTTGTATTTCGAGTGCATGCCGACTCTTTACAGTGGTTATACACCTCACAAGGCATGCAGCGCAGGGGAAATACCATATCGGCCGATGTGCGATTCGCATATTTAACAGGTAATGGCAATCAGCTAACAATTGTAGAACCTACTTCTGTTTTGGGTGTTTACTCCTCCACTACCTTGCCTTCACGCCCCCTAAGCGCTGCCCGCAGCGGCAATTGGCTGTACCTGGGTACCGATAACCCGGGCTTATACCGCATATCGCTGGAAACGCCTGAGTCGGTAGATCAAACTCCCGAAGCCGTTGCTACTAGTATAATTGGCCGGAACAGAGTGTATTCTGTGAAAACCAGAGACGATAATATTTTAGTGCTTACATCCAATAATCGTTTGCATCAGTTTAGGCAAAACGGCTCCGATTTAGAGCATATTCAGTCATTTACTTTTGGTCCGGCGGTTGCGAGACTTTTTTTAGCTGATGATCAGCCATTAATTGCCGGTGCAGAAGGCACTGTTTACGAGCTTAGCTCAGAGGGTGAACTGAATCCGGTTTTAGAAGCCGATGCAGCTGTAGATCAGGTTTTTTATTGGAATGGCACCTATTTTGCGCGAACAATTGAAGGGCGTGTCTTTATCGGAGACAAAAGCAGAACCTCAAGAATTTATCGAAGAGATACCCGTGCAAATAATTTCATGGCCCTCACCAAAAACCAGCTTTGGATTTCAGAATATAATCAGCTTACGCAGCTCATGCTAAAAGCGCCGGAAACTGCATCATCAACGGCCCAGGAAAGCGGCCGTTCCGGATCTGTTATCGAGACGCTGCGTCTTACCCCCATTTCGAATCTTATTGTTCCCTTTCCAAGACCGGTAATCCTGCCCATACAGTTCGAAGAGCCCATAACCGCAGAAAATGTGCGGTTTCAAATTCGTTCGGGAATACAGGATGCCGTTATTCGTGATCAGGGTTTTTACTGGCAGCCGGCATCCAGAAATGTGGGTTCCAACCATTTTACCATAATCGCAAGTACAAGCGACGGTCAGGTTGATTCTACCAGCTTTAATATTGAGGTTCGTGCATTTAATGCACCACCACGCTTTAATCCTGTGCGGCCTCTGTCTATTCCTGTTGGGGAAACCTTTACGCTGCCTCTGCGCGCCACCGATCCGGATGGACCCGATCCACAGCTTATTCGTTATCTTGGCATGGATTTACCCGAAGGAGCAAGCATCAACGAGTTTACAGGAGAACTAAATTGGGTACCAACAAGACGTCAAACGGGCGAGCATCAGTTCCAGGTAATTGCTACCGATCAGTTTGGGGCAGCTTCCTCCATCACCATTACCGTAAACGTGATGCAGCTTAGCAGGAATAATTAACCGTAGCTTGAAATGTTTCGGATCTGAAAGCCGTTTATCAGCCATAACTACACACTTTCCACGAAACTGGCAATTCCGTTCTTGAATGGCGGACTAAATAAATCGACGAACCATTGCAAAACTCTTCCTCTGCATCAGGCGGAGATCAAATTATTCAGGAAAATTTTTCCAAACCTCTGGTAAATTGGTATCAGGAGAATAAGCGTGATTTACCGTGGCGCAGAACCAGCGACCCTTACCTAATATGGGTATCTGAGATTATGCTTCAGCAAACACGGGTAGATCAGGCCATCCCCTACTATCACCGCTTCACAGAACGATTCCCGGATATTGATAGTCTTGCCCGGGCAGAGCGGCAGGAACTTTTGCGTGTTTGGGAAGGACTCGGTTATTACTCGAGAGCCCGTAATTTACAAGACGCCGCCAAAACGGTTGTTTCGAAGCATGAGGCCAAATTTCCTGAAACCTACGACGAAATTATCGCGCTTAAAGGAATCGGACCATATACAGCCGCCGCGATTAGCAGTATCGCATTCGGTCTACCACACGCCGTTGTAGACGGAAACGTAATTCGCGTTATTTCCAGATTTTTTGGAATTGATAAGGATGTGAGTCAAAGCGCGGTAAAAAATGAAATTCAGGAAATAGCGGATGAGCTGCTACTACGAGAGTCTCCCTCTGATTTCAATCAGGCAATGATGGAACTTGGCGCCACAGTCTGCTCTCCCAAAAATCCGAAATGCGGGGAATGTCCCGTTCAGGATGGATGCCTTGCCTTTAAGACGCTCCAAACCGATAGCATACCCTACAAAGCGCCGAAAAAGAAAGTGCCGCATCATCATATTGCGGTGGGCGTTTGCGAAAATGATAAGGGCGAAATTTTAATCGCACTTCGTCCCGAAGATAAAATGCTTGGCGGACTCTGGGAATTTCCAGGCGGAAAAAAAGAAACAGGAGAAACTATTGAGCAAACGCTTGTTAGAGAGTTTTATGAAGAAACGGGGCTTAAGATAACTCCTAAGCAAAAAATAACCGAAATTCGCCACGCTTACTCCCACTTTAAAATTACGCTTCACGCATGGATTTGTAATGTGGATGAAGGGATTCTGAAGCCAAAGGCAAGCAAAGAAATACGTTGGATTCATCCGTCGGAGCTTCACACCTATCCATTTCCAAAAGCCAACCGTAAATTAACCGAGCTCCTCACGGAACATTACCTGAATGGAAATAGAAGGGATGCGTCAACCGAATAAAGCTACACATGATAAAAAATACATCAGTAAAAAATCTTTATCAGTTCATCTTCATTAAGAAAACCGAAATAAATGGCCGGAAAACGATACCGAACATTAGGCATCAAAAAAATACCTGAGCTTGGCCCATTTCTGGATGAGGTTATCCGAATAACTGAAGTACCATCATACATACCATCCGATCCGGTTTTATTTCTTCATGCCTATGATGATGTTGCCGACAAGCAAATTGCGGGATTTTTCGCGGCTATAATGGCATGGGGAAGACGGGATATTGTGATTTCCAAAGTTAATGAATTGATGGAGCGGATGAATCATGAACCCGCCCGATTTATTCGCAGCTACTCAACCGCACACGAAGAAAGGCTATTCGGATTCAAACACCGAACCTTTACGGCACAAGATGTGCACTACCTCTGCCTTATCCTCCACCGAATCTTCATCAAATACGGAAACTTTGAACCCTTCTGGCATGAGGTTTATCAGCAGGCAAAAAATCAAAAAAGAGAGCTGATAGCGGTGTTTCATGAGCGTTTCTTTCAGTTTCATGAAGGTCCCGACCGCTGTCGCAAACACATCGCCAACAGCGAAAAAAACAGCTCATGCAAACGCTTATACCTCTACCTGCGGTGGACCGTCCGGAAAAACAGCATCGTTGATACGGGAATTTACTCCTTCATGCCAGCCTCCGAGCTCATGATACCACTTGATGTTCACGTAGCGCGACACGCCCGAAGGCTTGGTCTACTAGGAAGAAAACAAAACGACTGGAAAGCCGTAGTCGAGCTAACCGAAAAGCTACGACTACTCGATCCGCACGATCCTGCCAAATACGACTATGCCCTGTTTGGGATGGGCATCAACGACATAAAAGTACCGGAAGGTATTATTCTGAACGAGCACATCAAATAAAGATTGGACGGAGAGTGGGTGAGTGGGTGATCGAGGCGCGTTAATTGCTGTACCGAAATGACCGAGGACCGAAGACGGAGGACCGGGGGAAAGAGGTCAGAAGTCAGTGGCCGAGCTCAAAAAA
>JAIULZ010000003.1 GCA_022565805.1 Balneolales bacterium | reverse complement strand
GTAATTTAAATGGAATGAAGCCTGATTTTTAAAATTTTGATGAAGTTGAGCTAATTCATTCAAAAATAATTTATTCTAACTGAGTATCAGTCAAATTCAGGAATCAAAACAGTATCTATGACGTGGAAAACTCCGTTAATACCATCTATATCTGCTTCAGTAACAGAAGAAACATTGTTGATCCTAACATTTCCATTATCAAAGAAAATATTCAGATTTGATCCTTCTCTCAAAGTCTCAATTTCCGCTTCTCCTTGGGTACCATCGGAGAGGAAACGTCCTACCACAATGTGGTACAAGAGAACTTCTCTCAGTTGTTCGTGCGTAAGTGTTGCGAGATGATCAGCAGCAGCCTCAAATGCCTCATTAGAAGGTACGAAAGCCGTCAGGGTTCTGTCTCCGTTTGCGAGTGGAGTCCTTACATCATCAAACTGACCTGTAGCATCCACAAAATCGCTCAAAAAATATCGCTTAAGAATATTAAAGTAAATAATATCATACTCATCCGGCACTTGCCATCTGTCAACTTTATGAACGATACCATTGGGTGCTTCAAAACTGTTTTCGATGTATGTAGCAAAATTAATCTTCAATTCGCCCTCAGAATCTCTGCTTGCAAATAGTTCGCGGCCGGCAAGGTTCTCTAATCTGACAGGATCTGTTAGGGACTCAGCCGGAATTCTGCCTTCTACAATATGAAACAGCATTAAGTCACGTTGTTCGGAAAGCGGTAATGATATAATATTTGTTCCAATAAAAAACTGGGCTGCACCATCTCTGGGAGCAAATATAGTAAAGGGTCCTTCCTCTTCTTCAAGTTTTGTGATTACACCGCTTGCATTTAGTCTCGATAGAAGAAATGAAAACTCTTCGTTTTCTTCAATCACTGTGGCAATTGAGGGATCTGAGTCTACAGATGCTGATGTAGAGGAATCCTGACAAGCAGTTATAGAAAATAGGATGAGACATAGCACGAAAAATCCGGATGCAATTTTAAACATAGCTCTTTGTGTAGATTTGAAATTGAATTACAGAAGTTTAGACATCTAAAACTTCACCCACTTATTTTGGTTAGGTATAATCTTAACACAGTTTTTTTTCCAACAACTACGGCCCCAATACAATTTTACATATTTTACCATAGTTAACATATCAGGTTTCACTATATCTTAATTAGATAAAATATAGAAACTTAGTCGCCCAATGCACCAATTGCTTAGCGATCATTCGTGCCGGAAAAGCCTGAATAGCTTTTAACAAAACATTTTGAACATTGTATAAATCAATAATTTATTTACTTTACCCATAACATTTATCACAACAGTTTATTGATTAACCCAATCTCCCTCCTAGAGAAGCTGCTACACGCAGAAATCTCCCAATTACGTAATCACTATTATTTTCTTAACAGAGGATATATTTATGAATTATTTCATCGGCACCCCAGTTGGGAGCTCACTTGCGCTAATAGGCTTATTTATGCTGTTTACAGGATGCCTTTCACATACCCCAATGAGTGAAATCAAAATGTTTCATGAAAAAAGAGGATCAGATGGCACTACTTCCCATAATATCTACGCGCATGGCATCGCAAGTTTGAGTGGCGCCTTAACTAGTGAATTCAGCCATAATGAAGAAAATATCTTCAAAGCCAATCAGCTACAAACTCACTTTATTTATATGGGCACTCCAGAAAGCCATACGGCCTATTCTATAGCAATTGGCTCAGGTTTTGGGGTAGATATGACTACACAGATGTTCCCGCGCTATAGCGACAACTATTATCTAACAGCATCTTTATCCGGGCTGCGCAATGCATCTTTTCAAATTATCCCTCAAAGAAGAATACTCGATGGCAACCCCATTGGTTTAGCGATCGGAATGAATTATTAGTACACTCACTGGCTTAAAGAATGCGAAGAATCTAATTTCTTCAGATTTTGTGGTATTGGAGATAATTTACTTGATATTAGCAGAGACAACGAGACTCAATTTTCGCATGAAATTGGCCCCCGTCTTCTTTTAACTTATGGAGGTCGTCCTAATCCCAATTTAAGATCAAGAGGCATGATTTACTCAACCTTAAGTTTAAACTACAGCCTCAACCTGGATATTATCTACCCGAGCTTTGCAATTTCAGTAGCTATCTACTAATCGTTACTGACTTCTCCTTAGAAATTCTTCGAATTTTAGAGAAAGTGCGTTAAAGAATGGCCCAATAAGGATGAATATGCCCGAAAACCGGAGAGACAACCCAAAAACCAACATACTACTTTGCGAGAGTCAATTTGGGAAAACTACAGAGTAGCAAATTTCACTTAGATATAGCATAAATCACGCATACATCAATTTACTTTTTCCTTTCTTAGGCAGGTACATATCGAAGCCTCTCACTAATGAAATGAAACTCCACATAATTGTTCCGGCTAAAGCTGCGTGACTTCTTCTGAGCACGTTTGGCCAACAATGACACACAGAACGCTTGTGGGATTAGTATTTTTTTACCTTTTTTTCTAATCCTATCGTTTATTTAATTTTTTTCAATAAAAAAAGTGGCCATTCTAAGCCGTATAGGCCGATTTCTAATCTATTTTAAAAAAATTCATTTTTTTTCTCAAAAAGTGTAACATTTTTAATAAAATTTCATCAGTAAGAGTAGAAGCCATTACTTAAAAACACTTACAAAAAAATACTCTACTCTTATGAAAAATCTATTTTCTGCGAAAAGCGTTGCTACACTCGTAACTGGTGCATTCCTCCTTGGCGGTTGTGCCGGAATTTCAGATGCAAATCTATCTGAAGCTGAAGCTGATCAAAATCAGGTAATTATTACCGAAGCTGATTTCAACTCTTTGTCTGTCGACGAAAAAAGCAATGGTGAAGTTATTTTCCGCGATGGGGAAGAAATGACTGTTATTATAAGAAAGCCGGATACCGATGACGACAGATGATTAACTTTTTCGTTTGTTAGTACATCTTTTTAAACCAAAAAGAGCGATATTTAGGGATGATTTTTAAATTTCATCCCCTGAATATCGCTTTTTTATTTGCGCTATTTTTAACATGTAGTTCTTTTCAGCATAACCAAGCTCATGCCAATGGAATAGGTATAGCTTCTTTAAATAAAATTAAAAACGGTGAACTCGAAGAGCAGGATCTGATTAAACTATGGACTGAGGTTGTATCCTATATACCCACCGATTCTTTGCTTGCGTCCGGAGTGTCGGCTACTAAGCTTAGAAACAATATTTTGGACATTCAGGCCGAATTATTCTTTGCCCACTACCTTAAAATTAAAGACAGCAGGCTGCTGAATTTTGCGCTTCATACGGCCTCAAGATCAGACCGAATCCGAATGCTTTCACAGCTGGGTCAGTTGCCGGATGACCCAAAGTTACCCCTGCTGATTGAGAAACTAATTGACCGGAATATGCCGGCTGAGCTGCTTGCAGTACGTGATTTTTCTCTGCATGATGTTTACCTCTTCCAGAATATTCGACTGCAAACAGAGCAATTACCAGCCGCATCATCTCTTCTGAAGCACTGGAGCGAACAGCTTAAAAGCTCTCAAAGTATTTATGATGAGAATATCCGTGCTCTGCTCCTTCAAAATTTGGTACATGGTTACTTCAGAACTGGACAATTAAATGAAGTAGTTCGCTATGGCGAAAAGCTTCTTGAAAGCTATGATTTACCCGATAGTTATACATATTTAACCGTTCTTGATTTTATAACTTATGGCTTATTGATGAACGGAAGATATATGGATGCGCTAGCTGTTTACCGCTATGAGCTAATTCCTCTCACGAATAGATTAAACGACCCGGTTGAGAAAAGCAAGCATCAGCTTGGGTTAGGCACAACCTTAACTCAAATTGGAAATCATCAGGCGGCTATAGAGGTTTACATTACTTTAATAGAAGAAGGGCAAGCTTTTCTTAGCGCCAATGAGTTATCAATATTATATAACAATTTGGCGACGGCATTGTACAATACAGGTGACCTTAAAGGCTATATACGCTATCAGCTCGAAGCTTACGATTTGGCCGAAGCACTTGAGTTACCGGAACAACAGCTTCATGTTTTACGCAACTTAAGCATATTCTACAGACAATTTCAGGACCCTGGTACCGAATCTGAATACCTGAATCAGGCCCTCAAGATTGCGGAAGAAAATGGATTTACTGCAGAAATCTCGCCCATATTAGTATCTCTTGGGATTATGCAGCGAAACGATTTTGACAATCCGGAGAGTGCCTTGCAGTACTTCTATCAGGCGCTGGAGCTTTCGGTGGAAAACAACCTCTACCGGAACACCTATAACGCAATGATAGAAATTGCTTCTACGCACGAGCAAACGGGAAATAACGAATCTGCCATTAGCTATTTTGTGCAGGCTGCGGAGTTGGCAAAAGCCAGAGAAGACCGTGGCGGACAGGTTTCTGCCGATATTCGAATTGCCAATAATTTCGTACAAAGAGGGTCTTATGAAGATGCAGAAAACTACCTCGGGCAGGTTACCGAAGAAGACGCTCGACTGCTTCGGTTCGAGTTTTATATTCTTTACAATCTGCTTCGCGATCAGGTAAACTTGGGGCTTTGCTCAATCAGCGCAGAATGCAATAATGAACTGCTTACCGCATCTCTACTTGAGCGTTCTGAGCACAGAATGCAGAATATTAATAACTGGTTGCAAGGGTCTGTAGACACGCAAACCGGCCAAATTCGTATGCATCCCAACTTTAGTGCTTCGCTCGGGTTTCATCTTATTCTCGCCTCCAAATCTGGAGATACATCATCCGTAATATTTGTAACGGAACAGCTTCGCGCCGCAGGTCGAGATTTGTTTTTTAACAACCCGCTATTGAAAAGTCAGCTGTTGAATGAAAACGAATTAGTTCAGCTACACTCTCTCGATAACCGTATACAGCGGCTCAGAAATCAGCTTGCTACCGAATCTTCGGATGAAGTTCGAATTAACAATCAAATTTTGACCGCAATTTCCAGCCGAAACGCTCTTTTAAGCAGAGGAAGAACGTATACAGGAATTGAAACTCCAAATCAACTGCAGTCATTACAAAATCAGTTAAAGGATGATCAGCTGATTCTGCTTTATACTGTAGCCGGCAAAATACTCAACCGGGTGAGTATTAGCCGAAATTTTATCCAAACTACGCAGCTCGACACAGCAGGCGCATTCAACTTAAATCTGGAAAAGGCTCTACAAACTTTACAACCCGGCAATACCAATCTGATTTTGTTTTCGGAAGTTTATGAAACACTTTTTGCTGGAATCGACCCTTCTGATTTTGAGGATTTATTCATCATTCCAGATCAGCAGCTCTTTTCCCTGCCCTTTAGTATTTTGCCAGTAAATAAACCATCGGGTGCTCATCATTTCGGCTCTGTAAACTACCTGGCAGAAAATAACTCCATCGCCTATTTTAGTTCGCTTACCGATTTATATGAGTCTATTGGCAAGGAACAAAGCAGAAATAGAAGTAGTGGCCATACTGTTAATTACGTGGGTTTTGGGGTTCGCACCTTTAGCGGCTTTGAAAGTGCAGGAAGACAAATAGCACTACCCGACCTGCCTTTTTCCGGACTTGAGATTAAGCAAAACGCCGCCCATATCGAACCTCTCAAAAGAACGAATGCTCATATTTTTTTAGATGAAAACGCTACTCTGGAGAATTTCAGGGCAGTGGCACCCCTTGCGGAAGTTTTACATCTGGCAACGCACAGCTTTATAGATAAGAATAACCCTCTACACAGCAGTCTCCATTTTTATCGTTCTCGTCCATCGGAACAAACTGTGCCATCGGTTAGCTTACAGGATACATCAGAAATACAGGTAGCTTCAACAATAAGAGATGCATCGAACGATAATATCCTGCACATGCATCAGCTGTTTACCTACAATCTTTCGAGCGAACTGGTAATTCTTAGTTCCTGTGAATCGGCGGGAGGTAACATACTACAGGGTACCGGCGTGCTTGGTTTCTCGAGAGCTCTCTTTTATGCAGGAGCAGGAAGTATTTTGATGAATGCTTGGGCCGTAAGAGACCACAGCGCCGCAACTATTACAAGCCGTTTCATGGAAGAGCTAACTCAAGGTGAAGCCAAACACAAGGCGCTTCGTTCTGCACAGCTTGCCTATTTAAATGAAATAAACAGCGACCCATATTATTGGGGACCTTTTATTATTTTTGGAAACACCAATCCTGTTTTCAAACAAGACCGGAAGTTTTCATTTTCAATACAAAAAAAAATAGCAACAGCAGCTGTCACACTGCTGTTACTTATCGCTTTGCTTAAAGTTTATCAAGCAAACTCTGCGCGGGGCGTTTGAATGCCCCATCTGACTTAGAAAGTATCTTCAAATACTCAGATGCGTTTTCTGTATTTCCAATCATAAGCTCCGCATTTGCACCATACCAAAGAGCTTTATCTTCAAGATTCTGACCTGCGTTTGTTGCGATTACTTTTCTAAACAGGCTGGCCGACTCTTCGAAATTACCGGCATTATAATGCACAATAGCAGAGAAAAGGATTATATCGATATCGATATCGATCTCGGTTTCGGTTTCGAAGTTTGCCTCTGTTCCGGCACTTATAATGTTTTCCAGACCCGGATAAAAATTATAGAGAGCACTTACAGCGTCGTCATGATTCCCATTTGTCGACAATCGTATTATTTCCTGCTTCACATCGCTTATTGGTCCCGACTCTGTATCATCAGCGGATCTGAAAATTTCAAAAGGTATATATTCAACTGCCGCAACTCGCTCGGCTGGGTCGGTAACAAAGTCTCGATTTTGAATTCCCCAATATGCCAATATCAGAAAAAGCCCCATTAACATTATAGCAACCATTTTTTTCCATATAGGCCAGCCGAAGGTATTTGTAAATTCGGGATCTGATTTTTGCGATGTATCCGGATCAAGTTTCGTAACCGGCTTACCAACAAATTCACCCCAGCTCTCTGGCAAAGAATCTGCGTCTATGTTTATATTGCCGGCAAATGTATCTGCAGACATGCTAAATTCGTTATCTGCAGCCATTTTCCTCAATGATGATGAAGTTATCATATACTGATAGGCGCTATCATCCTTAAGAAGTATTTCCCAAAGCAGATCGGTCTCACTTTCTGAAAGCTTATCTTCAAGAAAAAGATCAACTTTTTGCCGGATCTCCTTATCCTTATTTCGGTACTGTGTGGACATAAATGTTTAACTGTCAGGAGAGATTTTTTGCACTCTTGAGTACGTAGTTAATAGCATGATATAATTCTTCTTTTGTAAATGGTTTTTGTAAGTATGCATCTGCGCCACATTCGATTGCATTTTCGCGCACATCTAAAAAACTATTTGAAGAAGCAATAATAACCGGGATATTTTTATAGGTATGTATCGATCTGATTCTTCTAATTGTTTCAAAGCCACTTATACCTTCACCCAAGTTGATATCCATTATTACAAGATTAAAACGGTCTGTTTTCGCCATTGAAATACCACTTTCGCCCGAAAGTGCAGAACTAATTCTAAAATCCTGCCTGAGAAAAATCCGGGTAATTAATTGTATTTCGTGCGAGTCTTCTACATGCAGTACATTTAGCGACTTTTCTGCATAATTAGATTTAAGAAAAGCTTGTACACTCGAAATACTGGCTTCCTTGTAGTGCTGTGAGTGGATAACCTGAAACTTATCAGCGTCTCGGGAGATAACTTCACCCAAATCGGTATGCGTCAACCGGAGCTGACCTGCATTTCTAGCTGTATGTTTATTAATTTTATCCGAAAATATCATATGTACAGGTAACGTTGGCTTTAACTTTAAAACTTTTGTTTAACTCAATCAGCATTTAAGAGTAAGTATCTCTTTCCAATTTGTTAATGTTTTGCCTTTATTAGTACTGATAAAATTCCGGAGGATTTGTTACAGATTTTGTTATTTTTTTTATGGCCTTCAGTTACCTGTTATTTATTGATTTACAAAAAATTCACTCTTGGTCGCTAAATTTTTTTTTGCGAAAAGACTATTTTTGAAGGCGTGGGAGAAGCTTTTATGATTCCCACAATGAGGTTTTCCCCAAAAAATGGACAAAACTGCGGGAAATTTTTTTGCCTGCATGAAGGCTTTACACAACTATTTTTCCCGTCTTTTGTAAGATTCGTTTCTGTAATAGTGTAGAATATACTCTCTCTGCCATACCTTAAGATTCGACAAAGCTCCACACCCTTTATTATCTCATTTACATTATTCCCAAATCATCCATTTCATGCATTAACTATCATGAGATACTGATTTGCACAGAACGAAGCTGGAATCGATGCAACGAGGTGCATTCCCATCCATAGGTACTCTCAATAACATGAGCGTAATTTAAAATCAGCTTTACGGGCTGTAAGCGATTATTCATTCTAAACAGAGAAAATATATCCCTAAACCAGTGTTCCCACTAATTATTGCGGTAGATCAGGCATGATCCAAGTGCGGTCTAATCGCGCTTCAGTTCAAAAAAAAGTTCTTTATCAAGAGCCGAGCCATAAGACCAGCTCTCGGTATATGCCTCTCTCTGCGGTAGCGGACTGTAAAGCACTGCGCCGGCCTCTCTTTGTACATCAGCTGTTTGAAAGCTTTTTTTTAAATAATTAAGCACCACAGAATCAGAAACGGCTTCATCCTCCATTTCTATGATATCCGTAATATATATATTTAGCGTTTGGGCATCTCTAAAATCATCGTTAACCCACTTCTTTATCTTTTTACGGAACTGTTTTTCGGCAGCGAAGAGCGTTTTAGCGCGGGTTAAGATTTGAAAACTACCGCTGGATTCATTATTCATCTCAAAAGTAAAACAACCCATAAACAGTTTCATACTATTAAATATTTTTTAACTTCCATGAGCTATACTTTCGAGGCAAACTCAACAAACTTCTGCTCCGAAGACTGATCACCAATAAGAATAAGTTCGCTGTCTTTTGTAACTGGCATGGTGGGATCCGGATTAGGGATCATTTCACCTTCGATCTTAATACCAATAACACTGCAGCCTGTAATTGCGCGAACATTAGATTCAATAAGCGTTTTACCGACCATTCGTTCAGGGGTTGCGTACCGGAAAACTTCAAGGCCTTCTGCAAGGGTTAGTACCTCTGTACCGTCGAGCAGGTTATATATGGCATTTGCGCCCATCGTTGCATACGACATAACAAAATCGGCACCGGCTCTGTGCATGCTATTAATATTACGGTCGTCGGTCGAACGGGCTGTAATTTGGATATCTGGTCTTAGTCTGCGACAATAGAGTGTGAGATAAATATTCATCTCATCTTTATTGGTAGTAATTATAACCGTATGCGCTGTATCAATTCCCGCTCTTTTGAGAGTTTCCAGATCGGCGGCATCCCCCAGAATATAACGCTCCGGATCTTTTATTCTCATGGGATCTTTTTCTACCAGCTTGTAATCCATTTTTCGCTGTTCTAGAGAGGCTGCGGTGGCTTCACCAACTCTCCCACCGCCAATAATAATAACTGGTCTGTCGTCTGCATGATAAATCCCGAAATATTCGTCGTAATTACGGAGCTGTTCTACCTTACCGGCCAATACCAAAACAGTATGTTTATTTATCATGGTATCGGGCATGGCGGGTATAAATTTCCCTCTTTCCCAAACCCCGATAACGCTTACTCCGGTAGTCTGCCTAAGCTGGCTTTCTGCAATTGTTTTGCCCACAAGTGGGGTATCTATGGCGGGCGCTTCACCAATTACAAGCTGATCGAAACGACCTATTACATGAACTCTTGCACTACCGCCGAGAGTACGACGCGCAAGAGACTGACCAAGCATACGGGCAAGCTGAATTACGTTATTACTCCCAGCCAGTTTTAAAATATCTACTGAAGCTTCGTAACTAGCCAACGCTACAATTGGCACCTTGGTTGTTAACTCTCTTACCGTGAATGCGATACTGGTATTAACCATATCGTTACAGCTCGCAACTAACATGGCTGCATTTTTTATCTGAATTCGCTCGTATGTTGCGGGGTCTCCATGTTCACCTACAACTACTTTATAGCCATCATTATATAGATCGATTGCCATTTGCTGATCTTTTACGAGTATATAATACTTATGATTAAAATCGTTAAGCTTGGCAATAAGCGAACGGGTCACCGAATCAAAATTTGTAATAATTACATGATTATGAATATCCGGATGCAATTCTGATGGAGTTTTTGTTTTTTGATAGGCTTCCAGCCAGGGCGCATAAAAAAACTGGATGAAAGTAAAAGGCAGCACTACCAGCAATAATATAATTCCCGACAACAGAACCAGCATTGAAAACGCACGGCCAAGGTCTGATTCAAAAACAATATCTCCAAAACCTAGCGTAGACATAACCGTGAGGGTCCAGTAGGCACTTGAGAGCACACTGTGCTCCTGCCCCTCCAGCTTCATTAGATAAATAAACGTTGCAGAATAAAGCACAACTAAGCCGGCAAGAAAAGCAAAGAACTTAACTAAACCAGCAATATTAGTTTTCGTATCTTTTTCCTGTAAAAACGTGGTAAGCATCGAAGTAACGAACTTCATCAGATAGCTTTATTCTTTAGGTTTACCATAAATGTATTTAGTGATGAACAGAATATTTTCCCCCAGCCTATGTATACACAAATAGATTAAGAAACCAGATACGTGCCGGAATACGATTGATGAGCACTATTGCAGAGAGGAATTTATTTGATTAAAACCTCGTAAAACCGGGTTCAGGAATGGGCTCGAGCGCCATACTTCTTATTAGCCTGAGCGGGCCGGGACAAAGTCTTTCATGACAACTGATGCAAGTTTGTATAACCATGGTATAACTGTCCCGGTTAATATCATTCAAAAAAGAGGCGTAAAAACGATCGAAGGCCATCAATTGCCCTTGCACTGCAGGTTCACCTAGGGCATCTCTTGATGGCACACCGGCGATAAAGGCATCATAAATGAAGGTCGCAGATTCCATCTCGTCTCCGGCTTCAAGCATATCTTTAATTTCCTGTAGCTGATTTGTTCGGTCTCTCATAAGTTCTGAGAGCGTTGCCGCTCCATCTTTTTCGCTTTGGCAAGCCACCATAACTAAAGAAGAAACAACGAATAGTGCAAAACAGCCCAATAAACTAATCAGGCGATATTTTTTATCAATTAAACCTTTTAATAACATTTGGGCGGGCATTGGGTTAAGGCAACCTTCATAAAATTAAAGAAGCATTACGCCAGTAGCTTCAAAATAGTAGCTTCGTTTAGGCTCATTTATAGCGGCGATTTCTTCTTCTGTGTCGCCGGCATCCATTGCATAATGTCTTAGACTTGCCACGCTAACTTCATCTACCCAGGCTATACCATGCATAACCACTTCGCGACCAGCTATATCCTTAGGTACAAAAAATGCATAATCTTTGAAAGTTACCCGTACCTGAGTACCGTCTTCGGCAAATAGCGTTAACCAACAACCTTTACTTTGGCAAACCTGAACGACTTCTCCTTTAACCGTATACATTCCGCTTTCTTCTGCGGTTACTACCGGAATTACTTCATCTATGCTCGTAAAGGAAACAGCCTCAAAGGAATCACCAAAAAAAACGGATTCGTTATGTGAGTCTTCCTTTTCCTGCGCAGATTCTGAGCTACATGCCAGAGTAACATATGATGCAAGTAGAAAAATAATAACGGGGTAAACTCGATTTAGTTTCATAAATTTGTTTTGAATTAAAATTATTAGGACAAATAAACGGGAAGTTTAAGCGAAGTTTAGAACGTATAAATCTATTCTCGGCGCACTGCTACTCTTCTGCCAAATCGCCTGTAATGATGATAAGAGTAACGTTTGAAAATTACATAAACGCATTTCTAAGCCTAATCTTAAAAGAGTTTACGAACAATTAGTTTGAACACGCTTCCCAAACGTATATCTCAAAATACTGAAATTTGAGATCAATTATTGAAAAGCTCTTATAATCAAAAAAACATTGAAAACTGAGCATCAATTTTTGTCTTCAATTTAAATCCAAAAGCTTAAGCATACATGTTTGCATCCAATAACGAAGATTAGGGAAAAGCAATTTATTATGAGTTGAAAAAACGCAGATAAATAAAAACATCTTACCCCAGTGTAGCACATTTGTTGGAAAATTTAAATCGCTGAAATAAAAGGAGACATCAAAAAGCCAAGTACTTCCGAAGTAATTCACTTTATTTTGAAACAGTGTAATCGAAGAGAGCCGTCAGGCATGAAAGATACAGATATTGCAAGCCCGGATGGTAGACTTCGCAAAATATTCTGGAATCCTGCGATTTAATGAATCACAAAAAAACCTCCGGTTTTCCTTGGATTCAGAGAATCTGCCGAGTGCAAAAATCGATACCCCTCAAAGTGGCAAACTTACATCATCAAATCTCCTACAACCAAATTTTAGGATTAATATCACTTTTGCTGATCCTTCGGTTCAAGCTTCAAAAGTTGTAGAAAACTTTCGTTTTTTTATGATTCAAAGAAGATTACTATTTTAATAAAATTATCCACAATCAAATCTATTGATACTGCTTACCAAAAGCCAAAATTAACCATCGAATGATTTTCTTGCAGATGACTATGAAAAAAATTTGACCATTTGATCGTATGCAGCGGTAAAGTATTAAAGTAGCCCAAATACTTGTCTATTTTCAGCTTCTGCCATTATCAAACATAATAGAAGTATTTTATTAGACTAAAATTAGAATAAAAAACAAAAACACCCTAAACCATACCGACCGCCTTAGCTCAGGCATTTTATCGACAATTGATATTTTGTATCCCGAACTGCAAGCACTGATCTGGCCGATTTTATAGTATGCCCTTCAAATGTTAGTTAAGCCTCTATTTTGATCTACAAAACTCCAGTTTTTTTCTTCCCACCTTTCTACCTAAAAGAAACAAATAACTCCGCTTTCGATAGCTGGCATTACTTTTATTTCTTTGTGGGTATAGGGTTTTCAAAACCAGTAGTCCACCCGTCTTCTTCCTTGGCTCATACAGGGCCGTAACCGTAGAAATCATCTTATCACAAAAAATGATTCAGGTCTTCTGCCTTATCTATATAGATCCGAAACCTGATATAAAACAAACCCTCACTTAACGCAAATAATACATCATGCAGCATATATTTACGTCAGTCGTAAGCGCTGTATGCATATTTGTTTTCATGGGCTTAACAGCCGGAACAAATCTTGTATACTCGCAATCAAACGACACCCCATATCACGATAACAAGCTAATTATACAGCTTTCAGAAGAATCAATGCCTTTTTTTAACCGTCAGGCAGCAACTCTGGAAGCAAGAACAGCAATTCCTTCAATTGATGCCATAAGTGAGCAGCTGAACGTAGTTTCCATGCGGCAAACAATTACCACTGATCCCCGTTATGCCGAACAACATGCCCGTTACGGTTTGGATCGCTGGTATACAATTACCTTTGCTTCAAACACAGAAGTTGGCACTGCTATCCAAATCTTTAGTGCAGATGCGAACATAAAGCATGCCGAAAGAGCTTATCAATATGAAATTTACGGAAACCCGGTTTCTGATCCATTTACTGCCGAACAGCTTCTTGAAATGCGTGGCAATACAAACAGCGGCGACTTCCCCTTCGACGACCCTCGCCTGGACGATCAATGGCATTACCATAATACCGGCCAAAACGGTGGCACCCCAGGAGCCGACATTTCTCTCTTTGATGCATGGGAAATTGAAACCGGAAATTCCGATATAATTGTACAAGTTCTGGATACCGGTATCGATTTAAACCATCCCGACCTTGTTGATGCTTTATGGATAAATCCCGTACCTGGTCCGGAAAACGGCTATATAGATGACTTTCATGGCTGGTCGCATGTTACCAACTCCAGCAATATCCAGGATACTAACGGACACGGCAGCCACTGTTCCGGAACCATTGCCGCTACCAACAACAATGGAGTTGGTGTTGCCGGCGTTGCCGGTGGCGACGGCACATCTGGCAGTGGTGTACGTATTATGACAAGCCGGGTGTTTGTTGGAGCAACGGGAGGCGGTGGTTTTGCAGAAGCCATTGTATACGGTGCCGACAATGGAGCCGTAATTTCCAGCAACAGCTGGGGTGGTGGTGGATTTTCTCAAGTGCTTCGAGACGCTATTCTCTATTTCATAGAAACCGCCGGATACGGCCCCGACGGTGAGCCAAGTGGACCCATACAAGGTGGTCTCGTTATTTTTGCAGCGGGTAACAGCAACGTAAGTACCCCTAACCAGCCAGTGGCTTCAAATCCCGAAATTATGGCCATAGCTGCTACTAACATGAACGACCAAAGATCCTGGTACTCGCAATGGGGGCCGTGGGTGCATATGTCTGCTCCGGGTGGAGAAACTGCTTTCACCAACGATCCCGAAGGTGTTTTAAGCACTATTACAAACGGCAATTACCAGTTTTATCAGGGTACATCTATGGCCACCCCACACGTATCGGGTGTTGCGGCTCTTATTGCCTCCAAGTTTAAAGATGAAGGCATTACGCCAGACGAAATCTTCGAGCGGTTAGTATCCACTACCGATCCTATTGATCACCTTAACCCGAATTATGAGCTTGGCAGCGGTCGCCTTAATGCACTTCGTGCCCTTGAAGTGGATAGCGGCATACCGCCTGCGGCTATTTCTGATCTTGAAGTAGCAGAAACCGGCTCCACATTTGCCGATTTAAACTGGTCGGCACCTGGTGGTTCAGAAATGGAGGGAACAGCTTTTTCCTATGATATCCGCTATTCCAAAAACCCAATTACAGAATCCAACTTTTATGGTGCTTTACGTTTCGAAATAAACTCGCGTCCGCAATCGGCTGGTACCGATGAGTCTTACCGCATATCCGGGTTGGAGCATTCTACTACCTATTATTTTGCTGTAAAGACCTCCGACTTCTTTGGAAACACATCCCTAATATCAAATTCCGTATCCGCAGAAACACAGGGTAGTCCTCAAGTAGTAGCACAGCCCGGCGAATTATTCGCCGTAGCAGAAGAAGGCGGTGAAGACGTGCCAGCTTTGCTTACAATAAGCAACGAAGGCAATGCAGCTATGTCTTTTTCTATACCAAATGTATCGCTAATCGAAGAACTACTTTCCCGCAGCGGTTCCGTAAAAAACCAGACCTCCCGAATACAGGATAACGCTCCGGCCGAAAGGGGTCTGGCAGACGAAAGAGTTGGTCACCCCGTGCTATTTGGTGGCGGTGGGCCCGATGAGTTTGGCTACATCTGGGTAGACAGCAACGAGGAAGGCAGTGGTGTACAATTCGACTGGTTCGATATATCAGAAATTGGTACGGAAGTATCTGCATTAACCGGCAGTTGGGATAATAATACGGCCATTGATTTCCCATTCGATTTTCCATTCTACGGCGACAGCTATTCTTCAGCCAGAGTTTCTGTAAACGGCTGGATTAATTTCGGGGGGTTCACGGGTGATGGCTTTACAAATTATCAAATACCCAGATCGGCACAGCCTTCTAACTTTCTGGCCGTTCTCTGGGACGATCTCGACATGAGGAGTACAGGGCGCGTTTACACATACCACGACCAATCGCAAAACCGTTTTATCATACAGTGGGATGGGGTACCAAAATCCTTTAACACAGGTAGTAACTTTACGTTTCAAGCGATTCTTGGATCCACCGGTACGATAAAGTTCCAGTACCTCTCCTTAACAGGAAACCTAAGCCAAAACACTGTTGGTATAGAAAATCAGGACGGCAGCGACGGCCTGCAGATTGCTTACAATACAAGTTATCTTGAAAGTAATTTAGCGATACAAATTAGCAGTGCACCCGAATGGGTTAGCTTCTCGCATAATACCGGAACTGTCGATGCCGGAGAGTCGATGGATATCGACGTTATTTTTAGCCCCGAGGGTCTGGCTAGCGGTATTTACTCCGATCAGCTTTCAATTATCTCAAATACAGTTGGGTTGCCTAGTCTGGCATTACCCATAATATTCCAGATAGGAGAAGGCTCAGCCACGCTTAGCCTAAGTTCTGATGAGCTTAATTTTGGTGATACTTTCCTAAACGGATCTAAACTACAGTCTGTAAGTGTAGAAAATACCGGAACCGCGGCCGCTAATATAACCGGCATCAGTACCGATTCTGAACTATTTACTGTAGAAACCGAGCCCTTCCATCTGGCACCGGGGCAAAGCAAGCTTGTACATGTACGTTTTACCCCCGAAAACGATGAAGCCGTAGCAGCTGAATTGCTGCTTGAAACAAGTCTTGAAAACACACCTGAGCTCATCATTCCACTTAGTGGACAAGGAGTTGAGCCACCAGTTGCAGCCTTTTTGCTTGAAGAAGAATCTTACGTACTTATAACCGGCGAGACAAGCTCCTCCACTTTTAGTATTGCGAACACAGGTTCGGCAACTCTGGATTATGAGCTGCAGTTCGTAAATGCAAATGCGTACCGAATGCTGTATGGCAACAAAAGCGACTCTCCAGCCTCTTTAGAATCCTTTACCGACAACTTTACACTTGTTGCGGGTTACACCAGAGAATCGGGTTTGTTGATGCATAATTACAGTCTCGATGCGAAGCTTTCTGAAGAACGCAACCATAGCAAACTAGGTGCACTTAACCATATACGCATGATTCCAGGCTCAGCCACTTCTGCTTATGCTGTGAACGGGCAAAATGAGATTGTAAACATCAATCTAAGCTCCGGAGACCTTAGAAACCAAGGCACAATTAGCGGAATAACCGGTGAGCTCGCAGATTTAGGCATCCATCCCAATACGGGGCAGCTTTATGTACTTAGTACAGAAGCGGAGAAATCGGTTATTTATCGGGTAGATGGCAACCGGGCCATTGCAACCTACCGGGCAGAAACCAGGCTAAATTCCATTACTGTGTTACCCTCCGGAGCGGTTTTAGCCGGAAACGAGCAGAACGAACTACTTCGGTTTAGCCCCGGCGATAGAAGAAACACAAGTATTACCTATACAGGTGTAATATTACCCGAAACGCATAAGATTAAACAGCTTAGCTGGAATGTAGCTCTTGGGCACGCAGTTGCCACAGCTCAATCTGCTGATGAAACTGTGTTTTATGCTGTTCAGCCTGTTAGTGGTTCTTCAAGCGTTATTGCTACTTTAAGCGGAACCCCCGACTGGACCGCCATCTCCCATACGGGCGGGCTTAACAGCAGTAATATTAGCTGGATTGAGGCAGAGCCGGCTTCTGGTTCTGTAAACAGCAGCGCCACAACCGAAGGCTTGCTAAGCATAGACGCCACAGAATTAATGCCCTCTCAGTATGATGTTATGCTAATGGTATTTACCAATGATCCGCTACAGGAATCTATAAGTATGCCGCTTCGGGTAGAAGTACAGGGCGAACCAACCGCACGCGGGCAAATTGTGCACAGCGCCAGCACCAACCCGGAACTGGTAGATATTTATGTGAATGACGTTTTATTTACAGAAGGCCTTGCCTATGGCGAAGCTACTACATTTCGCGATATACCCGCAGAAACAGAGCTTGAACTCTTGATTACACCTGCCGGGGAAAGCCCTGCTAACGCTGCATTAAGGGAATTTCTACTGTTAGAGCGTGGCGAGCACTATACATTTGCCCTCACCGGCAGTGTGAACGAAGAAAGTGGCATACTTCTCTCGGTCGTACATCCGGTAATGCTCGAATCAGACGATCCTAACAGAATGGCTTTTGCATTTCTTAACGGCTTGGATGGCTTCACAGAAATTGACCTTTCCCTAAGAAATCAGCCATTTTTCGCAGAAGGCCTTTCAACAGGCGAACATACAGACTACCTTTATTTCGAAGCAGATCGTAACGTCTTCGATGTTTTTGATAGTATAAGCGGTAACCGTATTGCCATTTTTGAAGAAGACTTCTCACTCATACCAGGCAAAAGCGCTGTTATGGTACTCTCAGGCGGCGAAGGGGAAGTTCCAACCACAGATGGCCTGTTGCAGCTGATGGCAGTCTTTCCAGACGGAACCGTGCTAATGCCTCGTAACGCAACCAGCAACAGAGAAGGGGTTGCAGATCTGCCCGAAGCCTACTCTCTGGATCAAAACTATCCGAATCCCTTTAATCCTACTACACAAATAAGCTACGCTCTACCCGAAGCATCAGAGGTTCGCCTGGAGGTATTTAATGTACAGGGCCAGCGTGTAGCTATTTTGGTTAACGGACAGCAGAATGCAGGCAGACACAGCGTAAGCTTCGATGCAGGAAGACTATCTTCCGGAATGTATATCTACAGAATACAAGCCGGGAACTATGTATCTACACGTAAGATGATGTTGCTTAAATAACATTTTAAATACTTACAGCTTAAAGCAATTCAAACGCTGAAAGGCAGCCCGATTTTCGGGCTGCCTTTTTTGTATTAAATCGTTTGACTGCAAGGACTTTAAAAAAATGACCGAAAGAATACACATCTTAACTTGGTCTATAATGCACTCATTTTCTGCCAACGGATTCTTTAGTTATGGGTCCCGAATAGTTTTTTAACAGAATAATACTAAAAATGGCTTGAAATGGACTCTAAAAATGTAAAAAGTGAGTACCGGTCTTTGGATAAGCAGAATTGAATCAATATTTTGTAATTATAAATCCACTATGCCAGTCAAGCACTTAAAATACAAACTCTAAATTTCTTAAAATTAATTGAGTTAAAATTGACCAGGCTTACCCACCGGCTATTAACTGTATATAATAATATGGCTTCTGTTAAAAGAACCAGCAAGTATCTTTATGTATTCTAAAAGCTATGGTATTACTTACAGATAGTATGGAACTTGGAACAAACGAACGACAGCTCCAAAGACGGTAGGATTTAAATGGAAACAAAACTAACTAATCTACTACAAACAACATGACTAAAACTACTACACGCCTTCTAACAGCGTTAGTTGTTTGCTTTACCCTTGCTTTGCAATTCAGTCCTGCAAATGCTCAGGACTTTGAAGTAACAACTGCGGAAATCCAGGGTTTTGGCGAAATTAACTTTATCCCAAACCGAGTAATTATACGATTCAATCAGGGTGTTCAGTCTGCTGAAATTGCTTCTATACAGCAGCAAATGAATGCAGAAGCTGAATTTTCCCTTAATTTTATTGGTGCAGAAGTGTGGTCTTTCAGAGACAGAAGCATGAACGATATCATCGCAGAATATGCCTCTCACCCCCTGGTAGATTTCATACAGCCAGACATTATTTACGACCTGCCGGAAGTGGTAGAGTCTACCTTCGAAGAAATAATGGAAGCAAATGGCTTCCCGATGGAAGAAGGTATTATACCAAATGATCCTCAGTTTAACCTTCTTTGGGGATTACGTAATATGGGAGGCCCGCCTTTTAATGGTATTGCAGGTGCCGACATTTCTGCCCCCGAAGCCTGGGAAATGGAAACAGGGGATCAAGAAGTGGTTATAGCTGTTTTGGATTCCGGTGTGGATTATAACCACCCCGACCTTTCACCCAATATGTGGCAGGATGCCGATGGTAATTTTGGTGCAAACTTTGCCGGCGGCCCGATTAATAATCCAATGGATAACAACGGTCACGGAACACACGTAGCCGGAACCATTGCTGCAGTAGGTAACAATGGTATCGGAATTACTGGAGTAATGTGGAACGCCCGCATTATGGCCGTAAGGGTATGTGGAAATAATGGTTGCCCCCAATCAGCAATTGTTCAGGGCGTTACATACGCTATTGAAAACGGCGCTATGATTTCTAACAATAGTTATGGCACGCAAACACCAACCTCGGCAGGGCCATCTCCTGCCTATGTTGCCATGGCAGAAGCAGCACAACAGGCCGGGCATTTCTTTATTACTTCAGCGGGAAATTCAAACAATAATAACGACATTCTAAATGTATATCCCGCTAACCTGATGCGCGATTTCGATAATGTATTCTCAGTTGGAAATTCTACTCCATCGGATACCAGAAATCCCGGATCTTGCTTCGGAGCCGAAACTGTACACGTTTTCGCACCTGGCACCAACATCCGCTCTACCATTCCAAATGGTGGTTATACCTACCTTAGCGGTACTTCAATGGCATCTCCACACGTTGCCGGCTTAGCCGGTCTTATTCTTTCTGCCAACCCGGATGCCGACTACCACTTTATCCGCGACCGGATAATGGAAGGCGTTGACGTATTACCTGCTTTCGAAAATATTTCTATTTCGGGTGGCAGAATTAACGCTGCCAATTCCGTACTTGTAGACGATGGTGTGCCCCCGGCAACAATTTCGGATCTTAGCATTGATTTTATTGGTCAGAATCTGGCGAGCCTTAGCTGGACAGCTGTAGGAAACAGCGGTATGGAAGGACGTGCAGGAAGCTACGAAATTCGTTTCAGCACAGAACCCATCACCGATACAAACTTTGAGAGCGCATCTATGGCTATGAATATCCCTAGGCCTGCAAATGCCGGTACTGAGGAATCTTTCTTTGTGAGAGGCCTTGAAAACTCTACTACTTATTATTTCGCCATTCGCACACTAGATGTTTTTGGTAATGAATCTGGGCTAAGCAATGTAGCCACGTCAACTACCGATGATCCCGCATCTATTTCTATTTCGGTTGATAATATTACCGACGAAATAACGGTTCAGGAATCTTCGGAGTACACGTTTACCGTAACCAATAATGGAGAAGGCACGCTACGTTACTTTGTACCAGCAAGCTTTAGCGAACGCGCAGCTTCTTCTTTAAACCCTGTAAATGCTCTGGACTGCCGATTTAGAGTTACAGAAGCCAGCGATGGAACCGAAAGCGGTAACCCCGTATTACAAGGAACCGGTGGTCCGGATCAGTTTGGTTACTTCTGGGTAGACGATGAAGAACTTCAGGGATTGACATTCTCCTGGAACGACATTTCCGAAACCGGAACAGAGCTATCGTTTGGAAACCAAAGCAGCGGCTCTACAAGCGTTGATCTTCCTTTTGCTTTCCCATTTTACGGCGATATGAAGGAAAGTATTAATATTGCCATTAATGGTTTTGCTTCTTTTGTGACAATACCAACAACAGGTGCCCCGAATAATGCACCCCTTCCGGTACAAACCACTCTTCCCCGCGACTTAATTGCCCCATTCTGGAATAATTTACAGCTGGGTGAAAACGGGGCGGTTTATGTTGCACACAATGAAGCCGATAATACCTTCATCATTCAGTGGGATCAGCTTAATAGAAATAATGATGAGGGAGCAAACTCCTATACTTTCCAGGCGATATTGAGTGCAGGTGGAAACATCACATTCCAATACCTTGAAATGGATGGGGTTACCGACCGCGCCACTATCGGTATTCAGTCGCCTAATACAGAAGATGCGCTTCAGGTTGCATATAACTCGGATTATGCACAAAGCCTTAAAAGCGTAAATCTATCACAAGGGCTACCCTCCTGGTTAGCTGTTTCTCCTGTACAGGAAACAATTGAACCGGGCGCATCTGTAGAGGTAACTGTTAATGTAGACGGCTCAGACTTTGTGAATGGTCTCTACGAATGGAACCTCATGTTCCTTAACAACGATCTGGACAACGCATTTGCCAGCGTTCCAATAGCTATTGAGGCCGTAGGTGGTTTGGCAGATGTTTCCCCGGCATCGGATGGTGTCGATTTTGGACTTGTCTACATCGATTATCCTGAATCAATAGAAATTGAACTTATAAATAGTGGCCGCGCAGATCTGGTTATCGACAATTTTGGCAGTGATAATCCCTTTATTTCTGCTGAACTAAGCAACGGCACTAATGTAGTTCCTGCGCTGTCTTCGGCCATGCTTGTTGTTACCTACAACCCAACCGATGATGACGAACTTTCCGGAACGCTTTCGATAGAAAGCGCAAATCCCGAACAAGATACCATCGAGATCGTATTAAATGGTAGTGCAGCTGGCGCACCGGACCTTCGTCTCAATCGTGCTATAGTTAATGTAGAAGTTGAAGAAGGTCAGATTGTGCCCGAAGACATCAACTTCAGAAATGCAGGTGGAAGCATACTGAACTATACCGTTAGCTTTTCAGAAACTACACAGGCCTCTCATAGCAGTGGCACCACACCTGGTTCTGAAATAAATTCCGATGCTGATCTTGAGTCAACTCCATCCTGGATTTTATTCGTACAAAACACTGGTTCTCTTGATCCGGGTGAAATTCGTCCGGTAACAGTTCGTTTCCGTGGCAATGTAGAGCCAGGTTCATATTCTGCCGTAATGAGCGTAAGCAGCAATGATCCTGCCAACCCCGTACGTACCGTACAGCTTAATATGACGGTAGTAACGCCAAGCTCAACAGCCGGAGATGAAGAAATACCCAGAGATTTTGCTCTGAATCAAAATTACCCGAACCCGTTTAACCCTACAACTCAAATAGAGTTTGCCCTGCCTGAGGCCAGCAATGTTACGCTGGAAGTATTTAACCTCCAGGGGCAGCGGGTAGCTACTTTGGTAAACAATGAAATGAGAAACCCGGGTATACACTCTGTAATGTTTGATGCCGCCAAACTATCAAGCGGTATGTACATCTACCGTTTGCAGGCCGGCAGCTTTATACAAACACAGAAGATGATGCTGGTTAAGTAAGTAACTTATTTTAACGCTAAAGTAGCAGCAACATTTAAACAAAAAAAAGGCGTCCCGGGTAACCGGGATGCCTTTTTTTGTTAATGATTTTAAGTAAAAAGACTGTTTTAATAAAATGATAGGTCGAACAAGGACATCTGCGGAACTTTCAAATTAAAACTTGCTGAAGGTGCGCTTTGAAACTTGAACTTGGGAGACTGTAAGCATTTTACCAGATATTTGACGGCTTAATCCTGAAAGTCAGAATTCTCTAAGCACCTCGAGTACATCCCGTTCTGCTTCGAATTTACCGGCAAACAAAAGGTTTGCTTCGGCTCTCATTTCACCAGCGAATCTTTCTTCATACTCTTCCAGCTTATCTTTTCCGGAAAGCACATACTGCATACGGTAAGCACTTTTGCTACCATCTTTACAGCTATTTAAAGACTTCATCATTCTGCAGCCTAGAAACAACTTCGTAGACAGCACATTTGGTATATGGTGTTCTACCATCCAACGGCACCACTCTTTTTCTACACTTTTATCTATAAAAATAGTTACAGCATAAATCATAATAAACTCCTGCTAATTACGAAATCTTATGTCATATAAAGGTAAAGGAGGAAAGAAGCCGGAACCCTAATTTCCGTATTAGTTTAGTTTAGTTTAGGCTCCTGCTTTGGCTCTTTTTCAGTCATATTCATAACCGGGAAAGGTTTACTGGCTTCACCAGTATAAATAGACAGATGCGGAAACGGAATTTCGATTCCTTCTTCATCAAACCGCTTTTTAATCTGCATATACAAACCAGTTCTCAGCAACAAAAAGTGCTCTTTGGCTGTCCATACATTTAGCTGAAAGTCAATAGAAGAGCTGTTAAAGCCTTCAAAAATGAGGTTCATAGCCGGTTCCTGCAAAGCAAGTGGATTTTTTTCAACAACATCTGCAAGTATTTTCTGAACTTTGGTAAGATCTTCTTTATAGGCTACAGAAATTTTCAGTTCCGCCCGCCGAATCGGAAAGCGCGTAATATTAATAACCTGGCTTTTTAACATCATCTCATTCGGTATCCTAATAAAGCGGTTGTCAAAAGCGCGTAACTTAACAGACATCGTATCAATAGACAGAACTACGCCTATTGTTCCATTTACATTAATTATATCTCCGGTTTCAAAAGCTTTTTCCCCTATAAGAAAGAAGCCACTTATAATGTTAGATATACTGGTTTGAGATGCAAAGCCTATTGCAACACTCGCAATACCAGCTGCCCCAAGTAAGGGCCCCAGTTTAAAACCAAGCTGATTAAGAACTGTTACCATCAGGATAACAAAACCTATATAATAGGTTATCTTGCCAAAAAGCATGGCATAATGCGGGCTGTAATTTTCCTGAATTATGGAGCGAATCCATCTCCGCAGGAAAAGTAACAAAGGAATTCCCACGAGAATAAGCAGGGAAGCCCTTAAAAAGATATCTAAATCCAGATAATTAGATAAATAATCTACTATTGGCTGCATAATTTTTCTGTATTACCCAAGATGAAGTTTAAGACTTTGAATCGTATTTAACACCTTAAACGTTTTTTCAGCTATGCCTTTTCTGGCAGGATTTCTGGGTTTACCTATTAATTTAGCATTTTTCGCATCATCGGGAGGTAAGCCTGAGACTCGCAGATCTGAGAAGCTGTCTCCCCCTCTGTAGTTAATATCCAGCTCATCTGACCAGATTCCCTGCTCATTTTCGAATATACTTAGGCGTTCTACCCGTAAACATAGTTTATCAATATTCAGCTCTTCATCAGACGTATTTTGGATAAAGATAGGACAGGTGCAAAGCCATGGTTTAAATACGACTTCTTCTAAGTTTCTTCTGGCTGTAGTTTTTAGCCAAAAACACAGCTCACCATTTTCAAAATCTCCAAACCAGGTATTGGACAAAACTACACTAGGTATTTCAAGGAGTTTTATCATACCATCGGCCTTATCGTATAAACCAACTGTTAAAGGTATCCGCGTAAAAAAGCGCGCTGTTGCGCCGGGTACTAACTTAAATGGATATTCAGGTCTCACAATTAAAGGGCTCGCCGGCATCATTGGTAAAACTTCAAGTATAGTCTCTGATGCTTTAAAGGCCCAACGATTCCATTTCCTGGCTTCAGGTTTAGCTTCATCAGCTGTATCGTCAGCAGCTTCATTCTGAGTGTCCACTTGCTCAGGATTAGTATCTGCAGCTGCTGTATCTTCATCACCTGAAGGGGGCAGCAACACACCTTGGTCTTTCGAAAACCCGCTATCCGGAGTCTCGTGGGCTATCCATATTTCATTTTGTACTTTTTTCAGGAAGATAGCTAACTGGTCGCCAAGATCTAACCTTCTTTCATCTGCCTTTTCAAGAATCTGAGTGCCCCAAAATCTTTGAGATTCATCTGCTGACATAAAGTATTATATAATTTGATTTAGAAAGGAACTATTCTGCACTTAGCTATCGAAAGATTTTATTTTTAAAACTCTATAAAAACAGAATATTTACAGTGGAAATATAGCCTTTTATATCTTCGATGACTCAATTAACAATTTTTCTACGAAATATCATTATCCTAAAGTAATGATTTATGCGGCTCCGAAAAATCCTGCTTAAGTATAGCAGACCGAATTTTTATTTTTTTATGAAACTTCAGAAATACAAGCAAATTGAGTCGTATTCAAATGATAAGGCTGTGTGAAATATGAGGTCGGACAAACGAATAATTTTTAAGGCCTGTTAGAAACTAAAATACACAAACCGCTACTTTGCTATCGCAAAATTATTATCGATCTGTGAAAGCATCATTCCAGAAAAACACCTTCTTTAGCTTTATTAAATTACATTTATCTCAAAAACAAGCGATAAGCAGAGTCGATTATATTGAGACAACAATAATTTAATACTTATATTAGATTATGATTGAGATTCACACTTTTTTTCACCAAATTGAATAAGAATTTAGTTCATTAGATAAAGATAATCTGAACCAAGTGATGATTTCATCATCGCGAATTTAGCAAGACTCGGCTTATCTTCCAGCTTTTAAACCAATCTAAAACATAACAATACTACTTAAATCCACTTAATTATTAAAAAGCAGGCAAGACATTTATCAAATAGATGTACTTTAAAATTTTAATGCTGATATTAAGTGAAAAGACCGTATTTAAGATTAATTAATTACCCTTCCGGCCCTTGAATTCTAACAATGGAGTTAATATGGATAAAGCACGAATTTTAGTACCTACCGATTTTTCAGATCTTAGTAAGAAGGCATTTTCTGTCGCAGAAGAGATGGCAAGTATTTTGAATGGAACGGTAACCCCCTTTCATTCCTACATACCTATTACAGATCTGGATGGCTTTCACTACATGAGTTCGGGTTCACAGACACAAAAAAATCTCTCGGATATTGAGGTCAGCCTTACTACGAGGCTTAATGATTTAGCCGGTCGCTACATTCACGAGACGCGTTTAGACAATGGACTTATTGGCATAGGAAACCCCGCACACGCGATTGTAGAAACGAGTGAAGATTACGATCTGATTGTCTTAAGCACACATGGCCGAACAGGTTTTAAAAGATTTCTGTTAGGTTCTGTAGCAGAAAAGGTGTTGCGCATGTCTGCAGTCCCGGTTATGATTGTAGAAGACAAAACAGAATTTGCCCCACTTACCAGAATTTTAGTCCCAACCGATTTTTCGGAGAACGCTAAGGCTGCATATCCGCATGCTGCACGAATTGCAGAGATTACCGGAGCAGATGTTGATCTTTTCCATGCAGTTATTTACGATAACTTCGATTCTCTTGCTAAGGCCGAATCTACCTATGATATGAGACAAGAAGGCTTAAATACCATTGCGAAAACCTATTTCAACAATCTACCGGGTAAAGTTACTCCAAAAGTGATAATGAGCAACCGCTCTGCTCACGAAGCCATACTTAAACGGACTCAGGAGCAGTTTTACAATCTGATTGTTATTTCTACGATAGGTCGCACCGGGCTAGACTATATGATGCTTGGCAGCACAACATCTCAGGTTGCACGACACGTGAAATGCGCTGTGCTAAGTATTAATCCGGATGCAGCTACCAAAATGAAAAAAGAAGCTATAGAAAACGAGAAATCTGACTAGCATTCAACTCAGAAATCTCATTACAGTTAACCTGATATACAAAAGCCTGAATTTAAAAGTAAATTCAGGCTTTTTTTGATGGGTAATAGATTTCAACAAAAAAGATTCGACGTAAGGTTATTTGAATACAAATTTTTCACTTAGTCAGAGCAGAATTATAAACGACATTTGGGCCGCTCGACACCCAAAATATATGATATTTCTGCAGATCTGTTTTTAATACAAAAACAGGGAAAAGGATTCAATTATTGGCTTATTTAAAACCATCTATCAGAAACTAAAATTTGCGCCAATCATCACATGAAAACGATCTACGGACGATCGCACGCCCACGTCTCGAAAAGTACCGTCATCAAGATTATAATCGTAATGGCTGTAAACAATCTGATTGTCGTTAAAGAAAAGATACTGAACTGCAAAATTAAGACTCAAACTTTGGTTAACACCGAGGCGCAGACCACCGCTCACAAATTGTAGATCTTCACTATTAGTGCGGCTTACAGCAGGCATAAATGCATAGCCCACAGAAGGCTGTACTACATCGGAAATATCTAGCGTAACACCAGCCCGAAAGTTAAAAACATCCCTGAAATCTTCACGAATATCCTCATTCTCCTGAACTTCCAGGCCGAGGTCTCCAAAATTCCTGAACTGTATGCTACTATTTCCAACGCGCTCTACAGATGCATTAAAATTAACCGGAAGCTGATGTGTAGCAACACCAAAAGCGAGGCGGGATGGCGTTTTAACTCTATAGGATGTTTCGCCCCGGAGTCTGTCCGACTCGGTTCCACCAGCCTCATAGGTGGTTTGAATAAAAACAGAATAGCTTTCGTCTATACTGTAAATTGTGGGTAGCGCATAGCTAACCCCAACGCTGAGGAACTCAATTGGTTTATAAATAAACCCCAGCCTTGCAGAAAATCCGCTAATATCAGCGTCAATTCGATCCTGAAGCAATACATTATCTGGTGCCGGAATGGTAAAGTCTTCTCCATTAATTTGCGTATCAAGATCGCCAAATACCCGGTCGACATCCCTTTCCAGAAAATCTCGCCGATAGGAATATGAACCTACAGGAATTCCAATCGTTGCCCCTACAAAAAAGTTTTCCATAAACTCTGTACCCAAAGATGCAGTAAATTCACCTAATTGACCTCTTTCGGTAACAGTTGCAGTTTGCCGTATCCCTCTGAAAGGTTCATCAAAAAAGGGACGAAAAATGGGGAAGTCACCAAAATCATCGGTTTCTATAGCAAATGCATTAAATGCAGTATCAAAATAAAAAGGGCTGTCAAAGAAGAAATCAGTAATTGAACTCGTCGGGTTTTGCGCGTTCAAACGGTACGCGCGGTTAAAGTCTGCAAGCTGATTATAACCACCACCAATTACAAAACTACCTTGTACTGTAGGGAAACGGTACACAAAACCGATATTTGTAAAGGCAGTCTGTGAATCATCGTATGAGTTATTCCGGTTAAGGTACAGAGCATCTTCAGAAACATCTCTTAAGCCAATACCGATATGAAAGGATGATGACGGAGCAAGACCAAGTGTTGCGGGATTTAACAATACAGATCCATATCCGGCATAGTCGGCAACCGAGGCACCACCCCGTGCCACATTGGCTGCATCTCCAGCGGGATATTGAGTTGAAAAACGCAATGCGTCGAATCTGTTTTGAGCTTCTGCAGGGAGGGCAGACATCATAATAAACCCAATTAGCAAGCCACTAAACAAAATGTATTTCATAGTACGAGCAATGAATGTGATTAAAAAAAGCAGCTTAAGAATCTAAGCTGCTTTTGGTGATGAGATCTATAATCAAATAGCTTAAAGAAGAGATTGTTACAGCAAAAAGTCAGGTCAGGTTAATTTTCAACAAATTACCCTTCAACGGTACTTCCTTCATCATAGAAATACTGTCGTCCTGCAGGTTATTGTTGTCTCTGTTCCTGTTTCTGTTATTGGAAGAAGACGAAGAATTATTATTTCCACGGTTTCTGTTAACCGTTCCTGAACTTTGGTTATTTCCGCCACGATTGCGGTTAGCTGTGCCCGAAGAACTATTGCCAGAAGACGACCTCCCTCTGTTAACTGTACCGGAATTGTTACCGCTTCTTGGCCGCTGAGGGCTCGCCTGCGGGCTACGGGTATTTGTATTACCTCTGTTTACTGCAGGTGCCGGCGCATTTCTTCTGCGATCTACTGATGCCGGTGGATTTACTCCTCTGCTACTGCCAGGTCTAAGATCGGTGCGATTTGCACCGGGCGCCACAAAACCGCGTTGTCTAGTTCGATTGTCTTGGCGATCCAGACCTCTTCCTGCAATACCTGAAGTTCGGTTTGAAGTTACATTACCGCGATGAATACCATTGTTACGTGGTCCACGAACTATGGAGGATCCTGAGCTACCAGAACCATAAAAATTATTAAATATCACAACATTACTATGGCCAAAACCGCCCCAGCCCCAAGGCGAATAAAAATGAGAATATCTATGAAAACGGTGATGTCTGCTATGACCATAAAAACCGTACAAGGAGAAATAAAATGGATCGTATAGCTGGTAATAATGCCAAAAAGGATCATAAAAATGAGAATATCCATAACCGAACGCAAAGCCGGGCCGCCCCCAGTGAAAACCAAGGCTTGAATGAAATCTGCTATGGTTATACTCCCTGAAGCTCAGGTTTGCGTCAAATACACCATCGTAATATCCCTGCACATAGTCATCATAGGCGTAATGACTGTCGTAGGCGTTGTCTACGCTTGTATATCCATGGCCAGCTGCTCTTTGAGAACCCCTGTCTCTTTCGATGGTCTCGAGTTGCGTGTAGCAGCCCGCTAAGAAAAGCGGTGATGCCAAAAGCAAAATAATTAACGTTCTTTTCATAATAGGTACCTCTGATTTATGGCTCGGAATATAGTGTACTCCCTTAATCGAGTATTTGTTCCAACTGCTAAGCCTAACGGATTATGTCTCTAAATAATTTGGAGTAATTATTTTTTTACTACTTGATTCAGTTGTAAATATATTCAATTTCTTGCTGATTCTAAAGCATGAAACCGGTTAAGTTCAAACGCTCGCCAAATTACTCCAAGTCTTCATCTTAAATAAAATCAATGTATAATTCTGCGCTGGGAAAAATAAGGAAAGCTAAAATCTACGTCTCAAAATCTCCTCAATCTATACTTGATAAACGGAATTTTATTCTTTTTATTCAATCCGGGTTAAAAAAAATTTCCGGCAGTTTAAACAGTGTTTAATAAAAGTGTACCGAAGCGATTCAAATGCTGAACCACATTTTAAGCCATAAAAAAAACCCGGACAAAGCCGGGTTCTTTAAAAAAATATCTTTGGTTTATAAGTACGTATCAGCCCATGCTGATAATTCATACACTTACAACCATCGAAGCGCGCTTTAAGCAGATATCAACACTATCCTAAATAAGCCCGAAGCGCCATGCTTCTGTTGTGATGTCTTAATTTACGAAGTGCTTTTTCCTTAATCTGTCTTACACGCTCGCGTGTTAGATCAAAACGCTCTCCAATTTCTTCAAGAGTTAGAGAATGCTCACGGCCAATACCAAAGTAAAGACGAATTACCTCAGCTTCCCGGGTACTTAGTTTAGACAATGCCCGCTCAATTTCGACCTTTAGCGATTCGCTCATCAACTCCAGATCCGGATTTGGTGTCTCCTCGTTTTCGATTACATCAAGGAGACGATTATCTTCGCCTTGTGCAAATGGAGCGTCTACAGAAAGATGTCGGCCGGAAATCTTAAGTGTATCTGCGACTTCAGAAACCGTCATATCCAAAGACTCGGACAGTTCTGCGGCGGAGGGCAATCTTTCGTATTCCTGCTCAAGCTTGGATAGCTCTTTGCCAATTTTGTTAAGCGCACCGACACGGTTTAACGGAAGCCTTACTATTCGGCTTTGCTCTGCAAGTGCCTGCAGAATAGACTGTCTGATCCACCAAACAGCGTATGAGATGAACTTAAATCCACGGGTCTCATCGAATCTCTTGGCAGCTTTTATCAAACCAAGATTTCCTTCATTTATTAAATCGCCTAAAGAAAGTCCCTGATTTTGGTACTGTTTCGCCACAGAAACCACGAAACGCAAGTTAGCCTGAGTAAGCTTTTCGAGGGCATCCTGATCACCATTTTGAATTTTTTTGGCGAGATCGACTTCCTCTTCGGGAGTAATAAGGCTTACTTTTCCAATTTCCTGAAGGTAGCGATCAAGGGACTGTGACTCTCTGGTTGAAATTCCGCTTGGAGCTGGATTTTTGGGATCCTTTTTTTTCTTTTTAGACACGTGTTAAAATCCGCTTTGGGTTACATGTTAGTTCAAAAACAGGCTGTATTCTATAGCAATCTATCCGATTTACAGAACTGCTAACGGCATTGTGCCGGCCTGCAAAGATAGTCTTGTTAGCTAACCGAAGTTTGCCAGCAAGACTATAAAAATTAATTATTAAGATAAATTTCTCAATGTATTATTAACGAATATCTGAGACATTTAGTCTAGCAAAATAAAGTAGCGTTCATTTACCTAAATTACAAGACTTCTTATGAAATTGCAGGTTCTTGCTGTTTCCAAAGCTATTCGGCCACAGGCCTTATGCCTTGCCGAAAAGCAATTTCGGTTAGGCCAGGCTATTGTAAACCTGAATTTGCGTACCCAATTGCTGTTCAATTATTACACGAATAAATCTTTATAGTAGCAGGTATTTGTTATTACAAAGAGCGATTTGAAAACTTCTTTGCTTTGTGCGTATTCAGCTCCATAATCGTTATAATCGTTATAATCGTTAATAACGCAGGCTACTAGGCCGGAAACAGGCAAAAAATTAGTTTGCAGAATCTTCTTCTGGTAAAAATACACAGTACGTATTTAGTATGACGGTATGAAAGAATTATTGTTACAGAAGAATATTATAAAAGCATGTTTTATTTAAGCATGCTTTTACCCTCAAAAGAGTGATGTAAACCGAAGTAATCACAAACGGTAACTGCTATATCAGAAAACTGACCTCTTATACCCAAGTTAATCGAAACTGCTTTAGCAGCCGGATATAACAACACTGGTACAAATTCTCTGGCATGATCTGTAGAACCCGTCGTCGGATCGTTACCATGATCGGCCGTAATCATAAGCACATCATCGTCGCCCAGCCCCGACAAAATAGCAGGCAAAGCACGGTCGAATTCTTCCAGAGAGCCCGCAAACCCTGCGGGATCATTTCGATGACCGAAAAGCTGATCGGTATCAATCAGATTTACGAATATAAAGCTGTTTTCTACGGCTTTCATTACAGATAAAAGCTGTGCAATGCCCTCTGCATTACTTCGTGTTTTCCGGTATTGTGTAAAGCCTTTATTTGCAAATAGGTCTATAATTTTCCCCACAGAGTACCTCTTGATTCCGGATTGCTCCAAAACACTCATTAAATTAGGCTCTGGTGGCAGAAGTGAAAAATCTTTACGGTGGTCACTTAGGCGGTAAAAATCACCGCTTACACCGGCAAAGGGGCGCGCAATTACACGACCAACCGAATGTTCGTTTATCATAATTTCATTTCGGGCTATAGTGCACCATTCATACAGTTTTTCGAGTGGAGTTACGTCTGTATGGCAGGCAATCTGAAACACGCTATCGGCAGAAGTATAGATGATGGGCTTACCGGATTTTAAATGCTCATCCCCATAATCGCGTATCACATCTGTTCCGGAGTATGGTTTATTGGCAAGAACACCTTCAACCCCGGTTAACTCCTTAAATTTTTGCAATATATCTGATGGAAATCCATTCGGATAGTATGGAAAATCTGAATCCGGCTTAATTCCAGCAATTTCCCAATGCCCGGTCGTGGAATCTTTACCGGGCGACACTTCCCGCATTTTACCAATAGCTGCAAGAGGATTTAAGACCGGCAAGACCGAGTCCAGGGGAATGATGTTGCCTAACCCAAACTTTTCTAGATTTGGCAAGCTTATTTTAGTTTCTGCCAGTACATGACCAAGCGTATTACTGCCTTCATCACCATATTTCCAGGCGTCTTCCTGATGTCCACAGCCTAGCCCGTCAATAACAATTACGTAGATATTTCCCATACATTTATTTAGTTAATATCATTCTGCTTAGAAATCAAAATCATATCGCTCCGCAAAAAAAGCCATTTTAAAATCGAATCTTTTCACCAAAAATAAGAAGCAAAGCATGTTGGGTATTAGACTGTCTTCTTTTTCCCCGAAACGCAGATTTTACATCGCCATGCGCTCCTATCCGGGCGGAGGCATTCATTAGTACATTTGGCTAAGCGTTCGTGAACTTCGTACAGCTTCATTAAATTCTCTTTTGGCGGCCTGTAGAATATCAAAGGGATCGCTTTTATCCAGTTTCAAGGCCGTTATAGACACAAAAAAATCGATGTCACCAATGTAGCTATCCGAAACTAAAGATGCATCTGTAACCCGCTGATTAAATCCACGAAGCCATTTCGCAACAATTGACTCATCTTCGGCCTGCACATAAACTGCGTATAAGCTATCGGCATAAAAGGTAACGAGACCGGGTAAGCCCCATTCATTGGGGTTAATGTCTTTAACCAGAGCGGCCTGCAAATTTTTAAGATGCTCGAGCCGGTAGCGGGTTCGCAAATTTTGATAATCTTTAGGGGATATAAAAATAAGAAAGCTGTTTTTAAGCTTTACGCCTTCTTTTGCCCGTGTTATTTTACTTTTCAGCAAAGATTCGAGTACTTCGAGACTATATGCTCCCGAATCGGTACTTAACATATCCTGCTCATTTTTAATACCGAAACGGGCCTGGCTAAGCCTAAGGCCCGCAACACGCGCCATCGTTTCAAACATATGAATAGATGATTCTCTAAAAAGCAGTGGGTTTTCGTCCCAAACAACAACTACAGCCTGTCTCCTATCGTGTATTTGTACGGGAATTGCAAGAGAAGCACCTTCTGTTCGGTGCTCGGCGGGCGAAATTCTCTTAGGGTTACTATTAAAATGAAGCGCAAACTGAGCTTTCCCAGTTCTTAAGGCCAAACTTGCCTGCGAGTTTTCGGTCATGCGCAGACCTGCCGGTACTGTTTCCCGAGAGTCGCCTGCCGTAAGTAATACATGCCAGCCATCTGCACCACGAGCCAGCAGGGCGCTGCCACCGTTGGGCACCATTGCCGATGATTTATTTACAAGATAACCCAGAATTTCGTGCATATCCATAATCTCGGAGAACTCAGCCAGGGTTTCGTCGAACCGACTCCACTTTGTTTCTTCCTCAATCAGATCGCTTAGTTCGAGGTAGGTATTAAGCATATTACTAAGCGCGTTATGATATGCAGCAGCCACTTCTCCCTGACTTTCGCTAAGCAAGTCGGCATGCTCAATTTCTATAACTGTAAGCGCTACCGTTTCGCGGTTATTAACAAAAGGAAGAATGATAACTGCCCCAACTTCAGATTCACCAATATGATGCTTTAAGTCTTCATAAAGTACAGATCCCCCCACTTCCAGCACTTCATCCTGAGTAAGATCTGACCAATCGCTGAGAAAATGATCTGCAAAATTTACCCTGTCCTGGAATACAACATCATCTAATGTAGTAGAACAAGCTTCAAGCACAAACTGCCTTCTCTGCCTGTTTACCCAGTACATGTATGCTGTTTCTGAGCCAAAAGCAACCCTAAGCATATGAACGAGCTGCCCCACAGTTTCCTTAAAATGAGACAATGCCCGGTCTTCACGCTTGCGATCGGCCAGACTTCTGCTGGTTAATAGTGGTTCTGCCGTGCTGTTCACAGCCATAGTATTCTAAAAAAGTGATAAATATTTTAGTGCCGTCTAATTCTAGTATTCGTTCATGCCTGTTGCTTAATCTGCGCTGCAAGTTCTTCGGCCTCGTCTACTAACAGACTCACAAACCGAAGCCCGCTTTTCCAAAAATTTTCATTGTTAATGTCAACGCCGAGCTTTTGGGTTAATTCTTCGGGCGATGCACTGCCGCCGGCTTTTAATACTTCAATATACGCATCGGGGAAGCCATTCGGCTCATGTTTATAGCGATCGTACAGCGATAGTACTAATAATTCACCAAATGCATACGCATAAACATAGCCCGGGGTATGCAGGAAATGTGGTATATAGCTCCACCAATACTGGTAGTTATCAGTTAATTCAACCGAATCTCCGTATAACTCGCGCTGCGTATTCATCCAAAGTTCGTTGAATCGTTCAGCAGAAAGCTCACCCTCATTCCTTCGCGCATTATGCATTGCGTTTTCAAACCTGTTCATAGATACTTGCCTGAAAACGGTAGCAATGGTATCGTCTATTTTACCCATTAGCAGCGCAAGCTTCTCTTCTGGCTTTTCCAAACGAGCCATTAAGTCCTGGAAAACGAGCATTTCACCAAAAACTGACGCCGTTTCGGCGGTGGTTAACGGTGTGCCGGCCTGCAGGGGTCCTTGTTCTCTCGACAAATACTGATGTACACCGTGACCAAGCTCATGCGCTAGTGTTTGCACATCCCTTATTTTTCCGTCGTAATTCATGAAAACGTAGGGATGCACAGAAACTGCTGTGGATGCAGAGTATGCCCCGCCTCTTTTTCCGGGTCTTATCGCAGCATCAATCCATTGCTCATCAAAGAATTTGGCGGCGATTTCTTCCATTTCAGGACTAAACTTCCCATATGCCATAAGCACCATTTCCTTGGCTTTATTCCAGGTTACGGTAGTTTCATTTTCCGCAACGGGCGCGTACCGATCAAAATCTTTGAGTTTATCGAGGCCAAGCAACGAAGCTTTAAGCTTATAATACCGCTGAACTACAGGATATGCAGCCGTAACTGATGAAACCAGTGAATCTACCGTTTCGCTCTTAATTTCGTTTGACAGATTTCTTGACGTAAGCCAGTCGGGGTATTTGCGCAGTTTATCGGTAGATGCTTTGTCTGCAAGTAGGGTGTTAAAAATAAAAGTGAGAGTCCGGCTTAGTTTTTTTAGCCCATCGGTAAGCGAATTAGCGGCAAGCTCGCGAAGGGCACGATCAGATTCATGCAGCTTACTCAGCACTTCCTGTTCTGTAAGAGTTTCTTCATTCAGGCTAAAGCGAGCTGCGCCCAGGGTTTCATCGAAATATCGAACCCAAGCGTTTTTCCCCGTTACCGATTTTAATGAAAGTAGCTGTTCCTGTTCTTCGCTTAACATATACGGCTTATACTTTCTGGACACCTTTAGATAGTGCCGGTAGCCTTCAAGCTCTTTGCTATTCGAGAACGATTCGGCTTTATCGTCGCTAAAAGCCAGCATTTCTAGATCAAAGAAAACCAGGTGCTGATTAACTTCGGCTCCCAGCTCGTTACTTTCCTGCATTAGCTTTCCAAGAGATGCATTCTCGGTATCGGCACTCCACGCCAAGTAAGCATAGGAGCCAATTTTACTCATCAAATCGTAGATTTCTTCATAAGCAGCAAGGGCGTCTTTAAGTTCACTTGGCGACAACAAATCTATTTCACCTTTATATTTAGATGAGAAAGATTCCGCCATTTCCACAATTTTCAGTTTATCCTCTTTAAGCGCGGGATCGTCTGTACTTTTGTAAAGATCATCCAAGTTCCATTTAATAGACTCTGAGCCCGTTACTTTTTTCATATGAACATCAATTATTTTAAAAAAGAGAGTTAGTTTTAATTCTTCGGCTTGATTTTTTGCCCGAAAGCTAATTTAAACAAGCTTTTTGCATTCATCGTGCACCTTGTATCGGTAGATTAATGCTTAATTTGACTTAATAATATATTGTAGCAGTTATTTCATAGGCAATAGATCGGCCCTGCGTCTCACATATAACCTTTTGCTAGTAAAAGACTTTGAAAATATATTTCTGATTTTTTTATCCCCTTAAACCGGATAAAAAAGACGGCTAACAAACACACTAGCATCTATTCTTTAGATAGTATAATTTTTCAAATCCAGATTTAAAATTCTGCCAAAGCGTAAGGCACAGCATATTTAATGCCGGATAAATGCGAAGCATCAGCTCTTTATCAGAATTTATTTGTACTGTAGGAGTATAAGACCTGCAAAAACGGTTTTCCAAAGCTTTTCGGCAAGTCGTTTCGCAATATAACCCTTCTAATGGTATCAGACTCTGCCAATTCATACGTTTTCTATTTCTTGCATATAATTTATAGTAGCAGTTTATTTTTATTTCTGGTTGCAGTAAAAAAACATCATAATAGAGCCTCTGCCACAAACAAAAGAACGGATCGATTTCTTTATTTCATTTCAACTTTCGCTGTTTGAATTAATGGATCAGTAAAAATGATCTTAAGCTGAATATTTGATAGTGGGTGATTGACATATGCGATTATCACTTTGATGTGTTTAAATCGTTACCCTTGGCTGATATACTGATTTCAAGAATATGCGGACTCGTTTTTTTTAATCCGTGCTTTACTCCGTAACTCAATGCCAGACTTCGTTGGGGCCAGCAACCCAGACCTTATGTTTTGGTCGCCGTGTGCAGCAAGGTTTTGATATGTTAATTCGCTTTTTTAGCTCAACTTCTTATTTCTGGTTAAATAATTTATTCCTTACCACCTTCTAAAGTATTGAACCTTAGCATATTACACTATTTGGCACTGCAGTGGTTCGCAACTTGTCCCGAGCCTGCCCCCACCATTCGGGGAACCGTCGGGGAGTGCTTCGGGAGAGTTTTTCTTGAGTATTTGAATGCCAACCCTGAAAATGCACTTTCTTAATTGTTAATTGCTACTTGCTGCCACTGACACCAGACTTCCATTTCCCGGTCTTCCGTCTTCTGTCATTTTGCTGGCACAAAACTTTCCCAATAACAATAATAGCTAATTTTTGAACTGCTAAAGTGGTGTTTAAGTATTAATGACTATAGTTTCGTTTAAACAGGCCAATCGCCAATTATTCAGCTTCAGCACCATCATCTATTATGTTTGCCGGTCAAAACTTTTTTATACCATAATCTTATAATTTAAGGTGAAAGTTTCTTTTAAAACCTGCATATTCCAAGCTAGGTTATACATTTGCAAATGATAGCAGCTTAAACTAAAAATACTTGTTTGCTAATTTATGCCTGAACCCGGGAAATTGCTTAAATGAGAAGTTTTAGCATGTTTTTTTATCTAAAGTTTGTATTTAGCTCAGACCAACGTTTCTGATGTGCTAAATAAATGCTTTTACAGATACTTAAAACATTTCCAATGGGAACCCTCAGTATTTACACACATTTATTTCAGAAACAATTAGTCTGTGCTTAAGACTCGTCCACAAGGTTCTGGTTTTGATTATTGCATATATTATGCTTGTAATCAGTCTTATTTAAAACGAAGTTGGACAAATGGTTATAGCCGGCAAAGAGAATTTTACTGTTATTATTAACTACATATTTCAATCGCCTTGAAGTCACTTGAAGCATTATTCGGCCCAAATGCGGCATTGGTTGAGGAACTACTTAAGCAGTATCAGGAGAATCCGGAATCGGTTCCCGGGTACTGGAAAAAATATTTCGACGAAAACAGCTCTGAATTACTTCAGGGACTCGCAGCCGAGCCAAAGCCGGAAAACGGCCGCCCGACAGCCCAAGCTACGCAGAAAGCTGCTCCTAAGAGTGAGGTTGCTGCATCAAAATCAATACCTCCAAAAAATAATGGTGCTAAAAAAGCGGTTTCTGAAGGCGCACGCATAGAGCCGCTAAGGGGTGCCCCGGCCAAGATAGCTGAAAATATGGATGTAAGCCTTGAGGTTCCAACGGCTACATCTCTTCGGGTAATTCCGGTTAAAATGCTCATGGAAGACCGGAATATCATCAACAGGCATCTTATGGATCGTGGTGAGCCAAAGGCTACCTTTACGCATTTTATTGCTTGGGCGGTTATCAGGGCTATAAAGTCTGTGCCATCGATGAATGCGTACTACGACCTCGACGAGAATGGCAAACCGGTTAAGGTACACCCCGAGCACGTTAACCTTGGTATTGCCATAGATTTGCCGGGTAAAGGCGGTGCGCGCAATCTTGTGGTAGCCAATATTAAAGCCGTAGATCAGATGAATTTTAAGGAATTCCTGATTGCCTATTATGAGCTGATATCGAAAGCACGTAACCAAAAACTGGAGTTAGACGACTTTCAGGGAACTACGGTTAGCATAACCAACCCGGGCACCATCGGTACTGTTTCTTCCCTGCCTCGCCTCATGAAAGGTCAGGGAACCATCGTTGCAACTGGCGCAATGGATTACCCTGCAGAGTTTCAGGCTATGTCTCCGGATCTGCTTAACCATCTGGGTATTAGTAAAGTAATGACCGTTACCAGCACCTATGATCATCGTATTATTCAGGGTGCAGAGTCCGGAAACTTTCTGTCGAAAATTCACAGCATGCTTATCGGCAACGATGATTTCTATGATGGTATCTTTGCAGACCTGAAAATTCCTTACGACCCGATTCCCTATGGGCAAGATAATTATGCGGGCTTCCTTGGCGGCAATGGCGATAATGTAGCTGCTACCAAAAAAGCCGTATCGGTACTTGATCTCATAAATATGTACCGCACCCATGGACATGTACTGGCAGACATCAACCCGCTGAATCACGGAGCCGTATTACACCCCGAATTAGATTATGAATACCACGGCTTAACCATGTGGGACATGGACCGTGAGTTTTACTGCGGTGGCCTGGGCGGGCACGATAAAGCCCCGCTTCGTGAAATTGTGAGCCTGCTCCGCGATACGTACTGTCGCAAAATCGGTGCCGAATACACCCACGTTCTGAATCTCGACGAACGTAACTGGCTCACCGATACCATGGAAGGCAGCCTCAATACCAGCAAACTGGAAAAAGAACAGAAACGGAAAATTCTGCAGAAACTAAATCAGGCATCAGCTTTCGAAGAGTTTTTGCATAAAAAATACATTGGCCATAAACGGTTTTCACTAGAAGGCGCCGAATCTGTAATTCCCACGATTCACCAAATGCTGGAAAGAGCAGCCGATTACGATGTAGAAGAAGTTGTTTTTGGCATGGCCCACCGCGGACGTTTAAACGTTCTCGTAAATATTATGGGCAAATCCTACAAGCAGATTTTTTCGGAATTTGAGGGAAATATCGATCCGGACACAGCTCAGGGTTCCGGCGATGTGAAATATCACCTTGGTACCAAAAGCGTATTTAAGAGCTCAGATGGCAAAGAAATTAAGCTACAGCTCATGCCAAATCCATCGCACCTGGAGTCTGTAAATCCGGTAGTAGAAGGAGCTGTTCGGGCGAAGCAAGACATCATCGGTGGGGAAAACAGCGGCGAAAAAGTAATTCCGTTGCTTATTCACGGCGATGCAGCTTTTGCTGGTCAAGGTGTTGTGGCCGAGACCCTTACCATGTCTCAGCTTAACGGTTATAAAACCGGGGGCACCATCCACTTGATTATTAATAATCAGATTGGCTTTACAACGCTTCCTGTAGACGGACGCTCAACTCGCTATGCTTCAGATCTTGCTAAGATGATTCTGGCGCCGATTTTCCATGTAAACGGAGATGATCCCGAAGCATGCGTTCACGCTATAAACCTGGCTCTCGATTATCGCCAGAAATTCGGCAAAGATGTGGTAATAGACCTTATTTGTTATCGCAAACATGGGCATAACGAGGGTGATGAGCCCGCATTTACACAACCTGGTCTCTACCGCGAGATTAAAGACCATCCGCAGGTGCGGCAGATTTATACAAGTACTCTTCTTAGAAAAGGAGAACTTACACAAGAAGAAGTAGACGACATTTTTCGCGAATTCGACGAAATCCTGGAAGAAGCTTTCAGCGCAGCAAAATCTCAACCTTCCTACGAAATCGGCGAAAAAGACACCTTACGACTACAAAGCAAACAGTCTGAGCGCGAAGAGGCCATTGAGACCAAAATGAGCGTAGATTCGCTCAAGCAAATTGCATTTAAGCTTAATACGGTTCCAACCGATTTCGACGCAAACCCGAAGCTGCTCCGTATTCTTGCCAAACGTAACGAAATTGTAGAAAAAAATGAGAAAAAGATAGACTGGGGCTATGGCGAGGCCCTCGCATTCGGAAGCTTGCTGGTAGAAGGTATTGATATTCGCCTTGCTGGTCAGGATTCGGAGCGCGGTACATTCTCGCACCGCCATTCTGTACTTCATGGCACCGAAACCAATCAGAAATTCACGCCATTAAACAATATTTCTGAAGATCAGGCGACTTTTCAAGTCTATAATAGTCTGTTAAGCGAATTTGCTGCACTTGGTTTCGAATTTGGCTACAGCGCTTCCAAGCTGGATTCGGTTGTGCTTTGGGAAGCTCAGTTCGGAGATTTTGTGAACGGTGCTCAAATTATCATCGACCAGTATATTTCATCCTCAGAAACCAAGTGGAGACAAGTAAGTAATCTTATGATGCTGCTACCACATGGCTATGAGGGTCAGGGACCGGAGCATTCATCGGCCCGCATGGAGCGTTTCTTACAACTCTGCGCCGAAGATAATATGCGGGTGGTAAACTGTACCACGCCTGCACAATTCTTCCACTTAATTCGTCGTCAGGCATTTTCTACCGTCAAAAAACCTACAATCGTATTTACCCCAAAAAGCCTTTTAAGACATCCTTTGGCAGTTTCTCAAACCGAAGAGCTCGCCAACGGGCATTTTAACTACGTTATTGGGGATGATGAAGTAAACGCTGCAGATGTGCGTAAAATCGTTTTCTGTTCGGGCAAAGTCTACTACGATCTCTTCCAAAAACGCAAAGAGCTGGAAAAAAACGATATCGCTCTCGTTCGTATCGAGCAATATTACCCGTTTCCGGATTCAGATGTTCGGGAAGAAATTGCCCGTTTCGAGAACGCCAAAGAAGTAATTTGGTGCCAGGAAGAAGCCCGTAACATGGGTGCATGGACCTTTATCCGATCCAGATTTGAGCAGGATTTAAACAATGAATTCGATATTAAATATGTAGGCCGTTTCACGTCTGCTTCCCCCGCAGCCGGAACGATGAAACTGCATAATGCCGAGCAGGAAAAGCTGTTAAACGAAGCCCTGAGCTAAGGCTCCTTCGTTTGTTTTCTGCTGTATATCTTCAGGCTTTGGCGCAATAGTAATTGTGCCGAAGCCTTTTTTTTCGCTAAAAAATAAAACTCTTCAGCTAACAGAAAATGAGAATTCTACACACCGCAGACTGGCATTTGGGTAAACGACTCGAACGTTTCGAGCGTATTGAAGAGCAAAAAAATGTGCTTGAAGAAATTTGTGACATAGCCGGAGAGCAAAAAGCCGATCTAATTCTCATAGCCGGAGACCTTTTCGATACCTTTAACCCGTCTACACAGGCCGTTGAGCTCTTTTACAAAACCCTGAAACGACTCTCAAAAGACGGAAAATGTCCCGTTGTAGCCATTGCCGGGAACCATGATTCTGCCGATCGTATTGAGGCTCCGGATCCGCTTGCCCGCGAATGCGGCATTATCTTCGCCGGCTACCCAACCTCCGAAATACCTCAATTCGAATTGTCTTCTGGTTTAAGGGTGATGCGCTCCGAGCCCGGATTTGCAGAACTCGCCATTCCCGGCCATTCTGTACCCGTGAGAATACTTCTTACGCCATACGCCAATGAGCAGCGGCTCAAAACTTTTTTCGGAACCGAAGATACCGAAAAAGAAATGCGCGACACGCTATCGGCACAGTGGATAACGCTTGCCGATAAGTATTGCGATAATAATGGCATCAATCTGCTTATGGCCCATCTTTTTTTTACGCCTGCATCGGGCAAAACCTTATCGGAGCCGGAAGATGAGAAGCCGGTTTTGCATGTTGGCGGTGCACAGCAAATGTATGCCGACCAAATTCCGGAACAAATACAATATACCGCGCTCGGGCATCTGCACCGCTATATCGAAATTCGCTCTGGAGAAAAGCCCGTAATCTATAGCAGCAGCCTGCTCAGCTACAGCTTTAGCGAAGCCGAACAGCAAAAATATGTTGTAATGATAGATGCCGAGCCCGGAAAACCGGTAAAAATAGAGCGTATACCGCTCAAAAGCGGAAGACCTCTTCGCCGGCTAAAAGCAAATGGAGTTGAGGAAGCCATCACCCTGCTCAAAGAAAACGCCCACGCCCTTGTAGAACTAAATCTGGTAACCGAAGATTATCTCAGCTCTGCCGACCGGAAAAAGCTCAACAGTCTTCATGATGGCATTGTTACCATAATTCCTTCGGTAACCGAAAAGCAAAGTGATGGCTCAGTTGCATCACAAAATATAGATATCGATAAGCCCATGGATGAGCTGTTTGCTGATTATTTTAAAAACAAAAACGCGGGGCAATCACCGGGTGCCCGTTTGCTTGAGCTATTTCGCGAAATTCAGGCCGGAGGAACAGAATAATGCTTCCAAAAAAACTAACTATACAAGGGCTATACTCCTATCAGGAAAAGCAAACCATCGACTTCGAAAGACTACTTGAGTCTCAGATATTTGGCATTTTCGGTACGGTGGGCTCGGGAAAATCTTCGGTACTTGAAGCCATCTCATATGCCATTTACGGAGAAACAGAGCGGCTCAACAAACAGGATAAGCGAAACTATAACATGATGAACCTGAAATCGAACAGCCTGCTCATCGATTTCGAGTGCACCAACCACCGCGATGAAGACTGGCGCTTTATCGTGGAAGGCAAACGAGCAGGAAATGATTTTGAAAACGTTAGAACGTTTAACAGACGTACTTTTCAGCGAATAGGCGGTGACTGGCAGGCGGTCGAAGAATCTAACCCTGCCGATATTATTGGCCTGAGCTACGACAATTTCAGGCGGACCATTATTATTCCGCAGGGGAAATTTCAGGAGTTTTTACAGCTTGGCGATGCCGACCGCACGAGAATGCTAAAGGAAATCTTCAACTTAGACCGTTTTGAGTTTTCCTTGCAAACGGGTATTCTCATAAAGAGTAGCACTGGGAAAATGGAAAATCTCCGCGGACAAATGCTTCAGTATGAAGATTTGAGCGAGGAGAGCATCACCCTGCATGAAGAAAAAGCGGCCACTTTACGGAAGGAACTGGATTCGAAACGGAAGTTGAAAATAGAAAAAACGGATGCCTTTGCCGCTCTGGAGCAAAAGAAAGGAAAGCATCTGAAGCGTGAAGAGCTTAAAGACCGGCTACAAAAACTGAGCAATCAGCAACCCGAAATTATGGCGCTGGAAGAAAAACTTCGCCGTTATGAGCGCTGTTTGCGCCTGTTTTCTGAGCCCTTAAACCAAAAGAGAAGACTCAAAAATGAGCTAAAAAACTTAAACCTTGAGACTGAGCAAGGCCAAAAAAATCTGGCTGAAATACAGTCGCAGCTAAATGCTATTGCCGAAGAGTGGGAGAAGGTTAGCAATGATTATGCAGTGCGGGATGCGCGAAAAACAAAGCTGGCAGATTATGAAACTCTGCTGCAAATAAAGATTAATGAGCAGGAAATTGCGGCCCTTTCGCAACAAAGAAAAAAGATCAAAAAAGAACTGGAGCAGTTTGCGCTATTGCTGGCTGAAAAGCGTGAGGAAAAGCAAAAGCTGGAAAGCAGTATTGCTGAAAAACAGGACTCCATTACCGATGAGAAAGAGCTCTACGAAATTGAAAAATGGTACCATCGTAAGCAGGATATTTCTGATGCCGCCGCTGCAAAGCAAAATGAGCTGAGCACCGTTGAGAAGCGAATTCAGACTATTAATGAAAACCTCCGAAAGGGAATCGCAGAGTCTAATTTACAGCTTGAGACAAGCTTTAGCAGCGATTTAAGCCTGAAAGAAGTGCAACAGCAGCTTGGGTCATTTGTTACAGAAACATACAAGCAGTCTGAAGAGCTGCAGAATCAATTAAGTCACTTAAAAGTTCACCAAAAATTAGGGGAGTTTGCTAATGCACTGCATGAGGGAAGCGCCTGCCCGCTTTGTGGTTCGAACGAGCACCCTTCTCCTCTCAAAAATGACTCAAGCAAAGAAATAGCTAAGGTGGAAAATCTACTGCTGATTACCAAAGAAAAGCTCGAGAAAGCCGGAAATTTAAAAAGCCGCTATGCCGAGCTTGGTGGCAAAATGAATGAAACGCGGGAGCAGTATGAAGAGCTAAATAAGCAGCAAAAGGAATTGAAAGGCAAGCAGGTAGCGCATGAAAAAGAGTTTGTTTGGGAAGTCTATGACCCGCAATCAAAGACCAAATTTCAGGCGGAGCTTGAGCGACAAGAATTGGCCAAAAATAAAATTAAGGCGCTTCAGCAGAAACTAAAAGAGCTACTGAAGAAAATGGACAAAGAATCTGAAGCCTCTGAAAACCAAAAAGAGATATTGAGCTCACTCGATGGCCGGCTGAACAAACTGCAGGGAGCAGAATCGTCGCTTATTGAAAGCCTCAAGTCCATAACATATACAGATTTTGGTTTGATTGATGCGGGGACGATCAACACAGAAATGCGACAGCTTCGGGCTGAGATTCAGTTAACGGATGAAAGATATGAGCAGCTGAAAAATAAGCGGGAAGAGCTCTCTACCCGGCTTACTGTAACGGAAACACAGCTTTCACAAACGAAAAAGCAGCTCAAATTAACAGAAAGTAATTATAAAGAAGCCAACGAAAAATTACTTGCCGGGCTAAGCAACTCTGAGTTCGAATCGACCGAAGAAGTGGCCTCTATTCTGGCAGCCGAGCCGAACACAGAAAAGCTAAGAAACCAAATAGATGGCTTTAAAAGAGAGCTGCATTCTGCGGAGATTCAGAAAGCCGAACTTGACACAGAATTAGGCACACAAACTTTCGATGAAAACGCTTTTAACGAGCTTAAGAAGGAGATTGATCTTGTTACAAACGAGGTAGATCAGCTCATAGAAAACAGCGGCGCCGCTGCAAGACAAGCCGAAAAACTAAAGACGGACTTCGCAACCAAGCGAAAGCTTCAAAAAGAAATCGATCTTCTGGATGCTCGTTTAAATGACCTCGATGTGTTAAAAAAACTATTCTCGAGCAGCGGCTTCGTAAACTACATTTCATCGGTCTATCTGCGACAGCTTTGTGATACTGCAAACAAACGATTTTATGTATTAACGCGTCAGCAGCTGAGACTGGAATTAACCGATAAAAATAATTTTCATGTGCGGGATTATTTAAACGACGGCCGGTTGCGAAGCGTAAAAACGCTATCTGGTGGACAAACCTTTCAGGCTTCTTTATGTCTGGCCCTTGCTCTTGCAGAAAGCGTACAGCAAAGAAATAAAACCCGGCAAAACTTTTTCTTTCTGGATGAAGGGTTCGGTTCGCTCGACAAAGAATCTCTCCAAACTGTATTTAACACCCTAAAATCTCTTCGTCAGGAATCGAGGGTAGTCGGTATTATATCGCACGTAGAAGAGTTACAACAAGAAATTGATGTCTATTTACGAATTGAAAATACATCTGCAGAAGGAAGTAAAGTAGTGACAAGCTGGACATAGTAACTTCACTTAAAAAAGACTTATACAAAATTATACTTATCTACCCCTGCCTTGTCCCCCAGGCAAAACCGAAGCATAGGGGGCATCGGTTTTGTTTTTACCTGGGGCTAGAATACGACTAAATCTTTTGGTTTCTCAAAGCTTCCTTAAACTGGTTTCCAAGATTTTAAGAGAAGAAATATAAATATAGACTTGCAAATAAAGTCAATATTAATCCCTTCTATATAATCGATTTTCACGGTAGGTGAGCACTTTTTACCGTGAAAATCGATTATCATATATGCGAATTTCACGGTAAGATAAAAGTAACACCGTGAAGAACGATTATGATATATGCATTTTTCACGGTAATAATACTTTCTTACCATAAAAAACAGTTATTTTGTAATCGATTTTCACGGTAAATTTCTTATATTACCGTGAAAATCGATTATCACATGAGCATATTTCACGGTAAAAAAAAATTTTTACCGTGAAATTCGATCATGGAATTACCCATAATTATGGAAGCGCCATCCTACAATAGAAGAAAAGAAAGCATCATAACCGAGTTATTATCAGACTCTCCGGTTGTGGCCATTACCGGAGCAAGACAGGTTGGCAAAACCACACTTGCTTTACAGATTGCCCGTAAGCGGCAAAAGGAAGCGCTATATCTCGATCTTGAATCACCCCGGGACCTGTCTAAGCTGCAGGAGCCCGAGCTTTTCTTTGAGCAAAATGCAGATAAGCTAGTAGTGCTTGATGAAATACAGCACCTGCCCGAATTATTCCCGATTCTTCGATCGGTTGTTGATCGAGATCGCAGAAACGGCAGATTTCTTGTTCTCGGCTCGGCATCCCCTACGCTAATCCGGAAAACCAGCGAATCTCTTGCCGGGCGGATAGCCTATGAAGAGCTCTTCCCCTTTTCATTCCATGAAGTTGGCGGACAAACTGAGCTCAGCCGGTTATGGTTCAGAGGTGGATTCCCGAAGGCTTTTCTCTCAAAGAATGATAAATCTGGCTTGAGATGGTTGGGTGACTTTCTCTTTACTTTCGTTGAGCGAGACTTATCTGTGCTTGGGTTAAATACAGATTACGATAAGCTGCGTACCTTTATGCTTCTAATAGCTCAGCAACAGGGCACACATATAAATCAGGAAACTATCGGCAGATCGCTTGGGGTAAGCAGGAGTACTATTTCCAGATACCTGCACTACCTTGAGCACGCTTATATTCTGCGGTTACTTCGGCCATGGGCTATTAACGTAAAAAAGCGCGTAGTTAAGGCACCGAAAGTATATGTGCGCGATTCCGGATTTTTTCATTCGCTGCTCGATATAGAATCTATGGATCAGCTGCAGCAAAACATTGCCGTTGGCGGCTCTTGGGAAGGTTTTGTGGTCGAGCAGACCATGGCCGTACTGCCAGGAAACTGCAAACTCTACTTTTACAGAACGCACCACGGAGCAGAAGCCGACATGGTAATTGTGCGAAAAGGTGTACCCGTGGCCTGCGCCGACGCCAAGCGTAGTCTGTCACCTAAGCTTGAAAAAGGCTTCCTGAACGTAATCGAAGACACAAACACGGAAGTCAACTACATGATTATTCCGGTAGACGAAGATTACCCGGTTCACAAGAAAGTACAGGTAAGCGGCCTGGAAAAATGGCTCAACTATGTACAAAGCCTTAATTAGCGGGCGCTACCTACAGGCTCAGTCTGCAGTCGACTCTGCACAAATACAACAAAGGGTGTTTTTATTGGATTTTCCGATTTCTGATTCCTTAGTTGCCTGCTTTCTTATAGCTAAGTTTACCGCTTACCGTTATAACCGGAGTTCGATTTATAAATTAAGATTCTCCAGTTCAAGGTTTTGCGTTTGTAAGGGCGAGTAGTTCGTTTTTCATCCAAAAGACCTGACAGGATTTTAGAATCTTGTCAGGTCTTTCTTCAACAGAGTCTGTTGGTAAATTCGAAGAATTACCCTCGGGTAATTTCCTGATTTTAACAGCATAAGGGCTCGGGCGTTTTGTTCTTGCTTTCGTAAGCTCCTTTAACCTGTTACCTGATACCTGAAAAATTACTCCAGCCTATACTGCTTGATTTTGGTAAACAGCTGTCTGCGGTTTACCTGCAATAGCTCTGCTGCTTTCGTTTTATTACCGCCGGTTTTTTGAAGCGCCTTCTGAATAAGTTTTTTCTCGTATTTAGATGTAAGAAATTTCAAGGAATTAGCACCGAGCTCAAAATCAGGACTTTCAGTTGCCTGCACATGGTTTCGCATCCGCTGCGGCAAATGCTCAGGTGTAATTACATCCCCGTGCGACATCACAATTGCGTGCTGAATTACATTTTCGAGCTCGCGAATATTACCGGGCCATTTTTGTTCCATCAGAATTCTCATCACATCTTCAGAAACAAAGTGTTTGCCCGTGGTTCGGTATTTTTCCAGAAAATGATCTACTAAGGCCGGTATATCTTCGGGCTTTTCGCGCAGCGGAGGCACTTTTATAAAAATAATGTTCAGGCGGTAATACAGGTCTTCACGAAATCTTCCGGCTTTTACTTCTTCTTCCAGATTTTTATTTGTGGCGGCAATAATTCGCGTATTTATTGTGATGGTTTCCTCGCCCCCAACGCGTTCAAAAGATTTATGCTGAATTACCCTCAGCAGCTTAACCTGCAGTGCTTGCGGTATGGAATCGATTTCGTCGAGAAAGATTGTTCCGCCTGCTGCAAGCTCGAATCGTCCTTTGCGCTGTTTTCCTGCTCCAGTAAAAGCACCAGCTTCGTGACCAAAAAGCTCACTTTCGAGCAGAGATTCCGGCAGCGCGCCGCAATTCACCTTTATAAACGGCTTATCTTTCCGGTTTGAGTATCGCTGTATAGCATCTGCGATAACTTCCTTACCTACACCACTTTCGCCTAAAATAAGTACGTTTGCGTCGCTGTTAGCTACTTTCCCCACCATTTTAAAAATCTGCTGCATTTTTCCGCCCGTGCCCACCAGCTTTGTGTTCATGCTATGCGAGTTAGAAATTTCACGCCTCAACTCTTTTAGCTCATGCTGCATTCCAGAATACTCCACGGCTCTTTTTATGAGCAATAACAGCTCTTCCAAATCAAACGGTTTTTCTACGTAGTCGTAAGCACCGGCTTTCATGGCCTCAATTGGGCGTTCGCTAGTTCCAAAAGCGGTAAAAATAATAACCGGGATTTGCGGTAATTGCTCACTCAGCCGCGACAATACCTCCATTCCATCCATTACGGGCATTCTGATATCGAGTAAAATCAGGTCGGGTTTGTCACGAAGGGCCGTTTTGTAGGCTTCTTCTCCATTCTCAGCTTCGTCTACGGTGTAGCCTTCATCTGTAAGAACTTCTTTCAGATTTTTGCGCATGGCCGCTTCATCATCGGCAATCAATATGGTTACATTACTATGCATATACTTCAATTTCATCTTTTTTCGTGAGAGGCAACTCAACAGAACAAACGGTACCCTGTATTTTGGCCTGTCTATAAACCATTTTACCGCTATGCGCACGAATTATTTCATACGAAATAGACAGGCCCAAGCCGGTACCATCATCTTTTGTAGTATAGAAGGGATCAAATATTTTATCGAGCGAAGCTTCAGAGATTCCGCTTCCGTCATCTTCAATTTCGAGCAAAGCGGTCGCAGAATCTGCTGGCTTAACGAGCCTGATCCAAACGTGTTCGGCTCCGGCCTGATAGCTGTTGTTTAGCACATTAATCAAGACTTGTTCAATGGCATTGGCGTCGCCATAAATTGGAAATGCATCATCACAATTTTCTATTTGAATAATTTCGTACAGTCCCGGCTGATTCTTTTTTATGATTTTAACCCGTTCGCGAATTACATCCATCAAGTCAAAAACATGTTTTCGCTCCGAAACAGGCCTTGAAAATACGAGCAGACGTTTTACTAGCTTGGATACCCGGTCAATTTCATGACGCACAAGCTCCATAGAATCTATAGATACCGGCTGATTTTCGGCTTTTCCATTTAGCTTAAGAATCTGCCTCTCCCAGATTTGCACCCTTGTTTTTATTATTGATATTGGCGTGTTTATTTCGTGCGCAACTCCCGCAATCATCTTTCCAAGAGTCGCCATTTTTTTCTTCTGATTGAGCTCTCTTTCGAGTATTTCCCGTTTTTGCTGCTCTTCAAAAAGATTGGTAATTAAATCGTTTATGTAATGGCTAACATAGCCCGGAAGACCTCTTTTCTCGGGAAGACGATAGGTATTGTCGCTTTTGATGCGCTCCAGCCCGTCGCGAATTTCTTCCAGATTGTGCTTCAGTTTCCATGAAACAGCGAGCGCAATAATAAAGCCGAGAAGCGTAACAATCAGCGTCATATTAATAAGCGCCCGGGTTACATTCCCGGTTGCAGCAAGTTCGCGGGCGATATGAACCCGTGTCCACAAAGCGGCTACGTTTTCTCCATCTATTTCTATCGGCTTGGTTGAAAGCGGAAAGGTTGCCGGATCAAAGCCGTGGAGCTCAACAATAGTTCGGTCTTCCAAAATTGAAGCCCTTACCTGATCTCTAATGATATTATACGATCGGGGCGGCGGGCCAAAAACGGGCTTTGGAGACGGGATAGAGGGGTATGCATAGCCAATAAATTCATCCAGCGTGTAAAAATAAATCCCTCCTTCAATCCCGTCGTATTCCTTTAATATTCGCTTTACGGCAGCCGAAAGCAAAGAATCGGCCTCGCGTTCATCTTTTCGGGTGATGGCTTCCTTGCCTTCAAGCTCATCGCGCCAAACCTGCTCGAGTATCGGGCGTATTTCTTCGCTGAAATGCTCCATGGCCCTAATAGAAACTTCTGTATTTACAGCAATGATGTTTTCCTTTTTCTGGTTGATACTCGACGAGAAATAAACGGACATACCGATTACAAGTACCGCAAAAATTGCGGCAATGATTAGCGCTTTGGTTCTGAGGTTGGGACTTGTCATAATGCTATTTCGGGTAATTTCTAACTTATTACAAACTGATTTTTGGAGTTTTCTGTATGCCGGTAAAGTGAGTAAAAAAATCGAATCTCGCTCTGTTGTCAAAAAAAAGCGGGCTAATATAGCCCGTTACCTTGGGTCTTAACAGCCCGAAAAAAGAAATACTATTGAGCTATACTTAATGTAATCATGCATTTTTAATTTTGGCACAGTATTTGTCATTTAACTAAATATCGCTTCTAAATGGACTGCTAACCTGAAATCAGAATTCAGAATTATATGAAGAATCTACTACTATTATTTTTAATTTTCCTATTGCCTGGTCTTAATACTGCCTTTGGCCAGCTATCCGGGAGCTATACGCTGGGTAGCGAGGGCGATTTCAGCTCGCTTGCAGAAGCCTTTTCCACTCTTATGCAGCAAGGCAACAGCGGAGACGTTATTTTCCTGATTCAGGAAGATCTTAATGAAAGTGAAAATGTTTTTTTGGGCTTCGATCCATCACCGCACACCCTAAGCATACGCCCTGCAGAGGGTGCCGTTCCGGTTGTTACTTTCAGCAGCGCAACATCGAACAGTAATATAAACGGAGCGCTCGTTTTTGGCGCTTCATCCGACGACTGGAATTCACTAACGCCCACACGAAATATCGTTATTGATGGTTCCAATAACGGAACCGACAGCAGAGACTTAAGCTTTGTGGTTTCTGCCTCATCAAATACGTCTAATTACTTCCGGATTGTAGGAAACGTAGAAAACCTAAGGTGGAAAAATACCGATGTTACCGTAGAGCAGCAATCGTTCGACACCATCCTTATATCTCCGTTACGAACAAATGGAGCCGATTTTCTGCCTTCCGATATCTCGATTATCAACAACCGAATTACATCGCAATCGGGCAGAACATCATCTCGTGCAATCAATATTTGGGGAGTTACCGGTGCAGGTTTCAGTACCCCGGAATCGGCTCCGGGGCTCATTAATATTCGAGATAACGAAATAGAAGCAAGACGCTACGGCGTTTGGCTACGCACAATGGCAGGCAGCACCAGCATCATCGGTAATCAGATTCAGATATCTGAGCCCGGAACGCTACAGGCTTATGGTATTTTGATTGATGAAATTCTGGATGAGAACGGAGCCGTTGAAATCCGGGGGAATAATTTTTCGAACAGCAGCGCAGGCGGGTCGTTTTCGTTAGTTTCGATAAATGAAAACGCTTCATATAGCATTAATTCAAACCTATTCAGTAACCTTTCAGCCGGAAATGTCCTGAGAGTAATTGAGATTGAATCGGCCGCTGACATCATGATTAGCGCCAACGAAATATCGGGCATTAAGGGGGATGGAGGCGTCGAGGCTATCAGCTTTAGCAGCAATATCACTGATGATTATTCGGCCACTTTAGTGAACAATATGATCACCGGTTTTGCCTCCGATGGTAGCGGTGAGAGTTTATTTGGCGTTATTTTCCGTTCGCCTGAGTTTCCTGCCACGGCCGAATTAAATATGTTTTATAACACCATCCGCATGAACCCAATCGAGGTTTCGGGCTCCGGCTGGACTTATCGCGGCTTAAGCGTATTCAGCAACGCAAGACTAACGGTTAATCTGCTTAACAACATTTTTATTAACGAAGATAATAACGGAAGTGAAGTTACCAGCTATGCCTATGCTCAGCTGGGCTCGGCTACCGCCACTTTCTCCTCAGATTTTAATCTATGGTATGTCGCCAATCCCGGCACAGCCAATACATGGCTTTCGCGTCATGGAGGAACAGGCACCAACACTACTACGCTTGCTGGTCACCAAAACAGCACTTCTCAAGACGAAAATTCTGTATTTAAGGCTGTAGAGTTCGTTTCTGGCTCGAATCTTCGCCTCACCGGAGATTCGGACGGAGATCCTGAACTTGCCGGAACCCCAATACCGAGTGTTACTACCGATATCGATGGGTCTGTTCGAAACCCAAATCTGCCTTACAAAGGCGCCTTTGAGGCGAGTCCGCTTTCTCCACTCGTTCTAATTGGCGGTACACAGGGATGGCGGCTATTAAGTTCTCCGACTAATGAGACGCTTTCTGCTTTATTAGACCCAATATGGACGCAGGGTGCCGAAGGATCAAACTTCCCGGAGACAAGCGAAAGTAATGTTTTCTTTTTTAGTGATGCAGAATGGCAGGCAGTTGATGATCTGAACCAGCCAACATCTGCCGGTAGCGGCATTGCAGTTTATGTTTTCGACCAGGATGATTTCGATGATCCCGATAGCGCCGTTTGGCCAAAAGTTTTGAGCCTTAACGGAGCGCTTCACACCGGCACAGTAGACGTACCCATGCAAATAAGAGGTGATGCTTTCACTCTCGCGGGAAACCCATTTTTCTCGGCCATTGACTTTAATGAACTCACCAGAAATCAGATGCGTAATCAGGTATTTGTGTACAGCCACAGCTTCGATGGTCCGTTTGATTCGGGTGATGATGCCCCGGCCGATGGCGACTCCGGTGGTGGATGGAGAACATGGAATGGAACCGCGGGTAGCCTTACTAACGGCATTATTGCTCCGTTTCAGGGATTTTTTGTGCGCAATGATGCAGATGCAGATGCCCCTTCACTTTCGATTCCTGAAAGCGCGCAAACAGACGATGATGCCGAATTCTATAATCTGAATGAGCCTTCCAGATTGCAGCTTGCAGCAAGACTTAACGGCAAAATGGTATCTGATTTATGGATTAGCTTTACCGACCATGGCTCCGAAAACCTGAATGCAGGAGACGTGCCGAGTCTCTATCCAATCGACTATATTCCGTTTCTGAGCTTATTTACCGAAACAGATGGTCAGCCTTTAGATATCCGGAATTTACCTTCCGAAATAGCAGAATCGGTTCAAATTCCGCTTTATTTTGAAGCCTGGGATACCGATGAAAATAATTTGTTTCGGGCAACAAACGGCAGCATTGAGCTTATCTGGCCCGTAATGGATAATTTACCCCATTACTGGAATGTCTACCTCTACGATCATCACACAGGAACAGAAATAAATTTACGTACCGAGCAGAGATATCTTTTTGAGCTCGAAAAAAATGAAGTAGATCGCTTTATGGAGCATCAGCTGGCAATTAAAGGTCCGGAACTGAGCAGCAAGAATGCGGTGGATAGCCGTTTATCGCTCATCATCGCCGCAAATCCTACATCGACTCAGCCAGAAAACGAGCTGCCCGGCAAAATCACGCTCAGTCAAAATTATCCAAATCCGTTTAACCCCACAACCAACATTCGCTACACACTGCCGGAAAATACCGAAGTAAGCCTCGAGGTTTTTAATATTCAGGGTCAGCGTGTATCTACGCTTGTTAACGGTACGCAGCAGGCCGGTGTGCATACAGCACAATTTGATGCCACAAATTTGGCAAGTGGCGTGTACATTTATCGCCTTCGGGCTGGTTCTGTACAGCTCACGAATAAAATGATGCTTATTAAATAAGCCCAATTGCAGGGGCAATATTCGACTACTGGTATTCCGGCTTGCTTACTGCTAAACTAAGCAAGCCGGAAATCTCCATGAAATTCCGTTCAGCCACGCTAATATTTTTGTGATGAGGGCTTCAAAACAGCTTTCCGTTGAGCAACATTATCGCTTCGCTATCACTACATAAATTTCTGAAAATACGGCGCTCACTAAAGCGGCAAACACATCCATTAAACCTGATTTTATGATGAAAAAGCTTTACTCTTCTCTCTGTATCATCCTTTTTTTATTTAGTATAAATCTCGCCCAAGCGCAGCTTAGCGGTTCCTACACTATTGGTATTGATCAGGATTTTAGTACGCTTAAAGAAGCTTTTGATACCCTCATGACCGAAGGAAACAGCGGTGATGTTGCGTTTTTGATAACCGAAGACCTTACCGAGTCGGCCAATGTGGTGCTTGGCTTTGATCCGGGCGAGGAAAACACCGTTACTATTCGTCCGCTGCCGGGTACTGCTCCAGTTGTAACTTTTCTTGGTACTTCCACCAACAGTTTTTACGACGGGGCGCTTGTGATAGGTCTTACCGAACCCGATGGAGGAGGCGCCGCGCTTACTTTAACCCGAAATATTATTTTCGACGGCTCTTCGGAACCGGGCGGCAATTCGCGTGACCTAACCCTTCGTACAGACACAGGCGCGCTTGGAAATAATGTTTTCAGAATTATAGGTGATACCGACAATATTCAGTTTCTAAACACCATTTTTGAGATCAATCAGTCGGGCAACCCGTTTAACACCATCCGAATTACGAGCCGCTCCGACTCCCGCCATGAAGATATTCGCCTTATAAATAATGAAATCACCAACCTGAATGCAAATTCAGCTCGGGCGATCATAACAGATGGCATCGTAAATGCCGTAAACGGTCCGGTTCTTACGATAGAGAACAACGATATTCTTACCCGTCGTTACGGTATCTGGCTAAGAGAAGTTGGTGGAAGCAGCTTTATACGGGGCAACAATATTTCGATTGATCATACCGGGAATTTCTTTGCCTATGGAGTTTTAGTTGATGAAACAGCGAGCCCCGAAACAGTAATTGAAATTGAGAACAATAGTTTTACAAACAGTTTTAGCCCGAATACCATGGTTGGAATACGCGCAAGCGCTCCGGCTTCGTACCAAATTTCGGGAAATGATTTTTCTGAGCTTAGTTCAGGCGATGGGATTACGCGCGGAATCTGGGCCGAGGCCGCCGGGAATTATTCGATCTCAAATAACATATTTAGTCAGTTCGATAGCCCGTCTGAGGTACGGTTTATCGAATTCAGAGACCAAACCGGGCTGATCACCATCACCGGTAATACCTTTGAGAACAGTTCCGTTAGCGGAGATTTAACGGCAGTGCTTCTTAATTCGCCGACCGAATATTCTTTAGAGTCGAATATGTTTCGTGCGCTATCTGCAGAGGGCTTGTTTACCGCGCTTGAACTGGAAGCAGGCAGTAGCTTTTTAATTGATGGAAATGAATTCACCAATTTTCGGGGCGATGGCGGCCTGCAGGTGATTAGCTTTAACAGCGGCATGAGCAGCAGCTACACGGCAACGCTAACCAACAATATGATTACCGGATTCAGCTCGGAGGGTAGTGGCGAAAATCTGTTTGGCATTATTTTAAGAAGCCCTGCGGATCCCGCAGAAGCCAGTTTGCGAATGTATAACAACAGCATTCTCATGAATCCACTTACTGTTAGTGGCTCCGGCTGGACCTATCGCGGTCTATCCGTATTCAGCAATGCGCGGATTTCTGTTGACCTTTTGAATAACATCTTTGTTAATGCCGACAATAATGGCAGCAGTGTAATCAGCCATGCGTATTATCAGGGCGGTTCGGCGGCTTCGGATTTAAGCGCAGATTTCAATCTTTGGTTTGTAGAAAATCCGGAATCGAGTGAAACATGGCTGTCGAGACATGGAGCTGCAAGCACAAATACCGCTACACTTGAGGGGCATCAAAACAGCACCGGCGAAGATGAAAACGCTATTTTCAAGTCCGTTGAGTTTGTTAGTAGCGATGACCTTCGTCTGAGCGGCAACTCCCTTGGCGACTTCGATCTGGCTGGACTTCCCTTAGCCGAAGTGCCTGCCGATATAGATGGTACTCCGAGAGATCCGGATAATCCGTACCGCGGCGCTTTTGAGGGTCCGCAGCTTAACATGAATGAGCGCATTGTCACTTTTTCGGTAGACATGAGCATACAGCAGGAACTTGAAAATTTCAGTCTTGATGCAGGTGATCAGGTATTTCTAAGAGGTGATTTCAACGATTTCGGCTTGGATGATGAAATGAGCCCTGTGGCAGAAAACAGCTTAGTTTATTCCATCAGCCGAGCTATAGAAGGTGAGGCCGGTACTCCTTCGGAGTACAAGTTTTTCATTCAGGCTGGCGATGGCAGAACGCTTCCAAACGATGGCTGGGAACTTCTTGGCGAGGATCCTATGCTAAACAGAGTTTTCACACTAGGCGAGCCCGGCTCTGAGCAAGTTCTTGATACTGTTTTCTTTAACGATGATGATAGCCTTCCCGAGCCCGATTTGGTTATCGTTTGGCCGGGTGATGCCAATAATGATGGCATTGTTGATGAGTTGGATGTACTCTCATTGGGAACATTCTGGGGATCTACCGGACCAGCAAGAGAAGACAGTAGCTCAGATTGGACTCCTCAGCCCGCTGAACCCTGGAACCCGGAAGTAGCTACCTACTCCGACACAAATGGTGATGGTGTTGTAAATCACTCCGACCTTCTTGCTGTTGGGCTCAATTTTGGCAAAACACACGCTAACCGTGCCGACACTCACTCAAACCCATTTACTGTATTACTACCCGATTTGAACCCCGGCGATCAGCTGACCGCCAAAATTCGTCCCGCTTCAGATGTTCAAATTCAGGGACTTGCCTACGATCTGGAAATAGAAGGTGCAGGAAGCAACGCCATTCAGCTTGATGAAACCCAAAAAGGCGACTGGGCAGAAAATTGGTACGAATCAGGAAATCTGCTGAGTTTTTCCCAGCATGAGGTTCCCGTTTTCAGAGGCGCATGGGTGCACAAAGGACTTACAGCGCCCGTTTCGGCTAGTCAGTTTTTTGTGATGGATTTTTCAATTCATGAAAGCATCCTCAGCGGAAATTTATCCATAAACCGGTTAGTAGTTTCCGTAGCAGACGGAGAGCAAATAAGCTGGTCTGATTTCGATATAGAGCTCATTCATACTGTTGGCACATCCCTGCCCGGAAATGAATTACCTGCCGAAACAGCCCTTCACCAAAATTACCCCAACCCCTTTAATCCGCAGACCAAAATCGCCTTCGACCTTGCTTCGGCCGAGATTGTTACCCTCGAAGTGATGAATATTTTGGGTCAGCGGGTGGCAAGTCTTGTGGTAAACGAATCTTTAACCGCAGGCAGCCACACCCGAACATTCGACGGAAGCAGTCTCTCAAGCGGAATTTACCTGATACGATTAAGCGCTGGTAATCAAGTATATACCCGAAAAATGATGCTTGTAAAATAGACTTGAACTGCATCATGCTTTCAGAAGGCTTTGGGAAACCGTTTATTTGCCGTCTTCTGTCTTTCGATCCGATTATTCGGGACTCCGGCGTTGACTACGGCCAATTTTTCGCTGTCGCGTTTCTACGAGTCTGTTTTTTCCCAAGCCTACTTTCACATTATCGCTTCGCAATCTCTTTTTAGAATATGTCTATCCGAAATACGAATTCGCAAATAACTACGAGTACACCGCGATTGCTGCTCTGGCTGATCTGCATGCTTCCAATGCTATTTATAAGTAATTATGCAACGGCTCAGACAGATTTTACTGGCAGCTTTAATACGTTTCTGTTTCAGGAAATTGTATCGCATATGCCCGGTTCCGGCAGCAACGGTTATCAGCCGCCAACGCAGCAGGAAATAGACGATTTCGGACAGGTATTCGAATATATGAAAAGCGGTAACTACAGTGCTGTACAGCCAATTCTGGATCAGTATGGATATCAGTTTTACAGATTTCATCACACTGGAGAAAACCCGGATACCTTTTATCTGATCTATGAGCCGGCTCCCATCACACGCGGCTGGGGAATGTATGTAATAAGAGAGAATTTCGACCGAAACGTACACGTTCAGGTACCGCATCCGCTCTTTGATATTAATACGCCACAGGTTGGAGCCCGATCGTTTGTCCGGCACAGAATGAGGTTTTATTCCATTGCCGGTGCCCATCGATTTTCAAATGGTCCGCAGGGAACAAATCCCGTTTCGGATGTGGCAAGAGATCATCCCAGTATTTTCCAGCGCGCACATGAGGTATGGGCAGAAGCCGAAGCACTGCAGCTACATGGCTTTAATGATTCCAACCCAATTTATGATGGATATCCCGATGTGGTAATCTCAAACGGCACCATTCATCCGCAGCCCGTGCTTTACACCCTGGCCGATTTGCTTGAAGAAAGAAATATTCCGGCCGGAGTTTACGATGAAAATACAATGAATGACTTGTCTCTGCTTGCGGCTACGCAAAATCCACAGGGCCAATGGTCGGCTGCCAATGGGCATACTTTCATCCATTATGAAATGGCCCGGTACCTTCGCGAACTGGGTGACTACAACGACATGAGCACGCCCATAAATACGGTGATTTCGACATTTGGAATTGCGTTTCAGGATGCGGTTCCGGGCGGAATTATTTATGTGGGCGAACCAGGCTCTGCGCCGGGCAATCAGAATCCGGATTACAGCAGCCTGGAAGAAGCGTTTCAGTTTTTATCGTCGCGCGAGCTCGACGGCGATCTGGATGTAGTAATTACAAGCGACCTCACCGAAACCGGAAATGTATTTATAGGAACAAACACCGCTGGGTATGAGCTCACCATTCGTCCGCTTGAGGGCGTTGTTCCAACGGTAACATTTGCGGGCGAAAATGGAAATTCCAGCATTAACGGGGCGCTTGTAATAGGAGCAGAAGCAGACAACTGGAGCCAGCTCAGAAAAGTTAAAAACCTGACCATACAGGGCGGAAATGGCGAAGCCGGGAGCAGTGAAAACATGACGTTCCGCACCTCAAACAACGCAGCAGCTACCAATTACATACGGATTTTACATGCAGAGAATCTGCAAATCCGAAACCTGAATATCGAGATAAATCAGCCCAGCTTCGAAGCGGTACTCATCACAAATCTGCGCAGAGATCAGGTCGATTATCTGGTTTCTGATGTGGTCTTCGATAAGGTTAACATCAAAAACAAAAGCCGTTCTTCGGCCAGGGCAATTGCTGTTCGCGATGCATTCGAAAGGCCCTTATCGCCACCCGGATTACTCACCATTAAAAGCAGCCTGATTGAAGCAAGCCGGTATGGGCTCTGGCTTCGTGAGTTTGGCGGCGATACCCGGTTTCACAATAATGAGATTCGAATACATGAAAACGATGGATTTTTGGCGCGGGGCGTGTTCATAGAAGATACCGCAACGGGTGATGTTAAAATAGAAATCTTCAATAATGAATTCAGCCGGCTTTCTGCACGGGGACAACTGTACGGAATCGAAATCGCCGCTTCCGGAACCGTCGAAATTTACAATAACATGCTTTTCGGATTTGAGTACAACGGAGCTAACCCGACTGATGACGTCTATTTTTACGGCATTCTTTTGGCCTCGCCCGATGGAGCATTACAGGCAAATGTATTTCACAACACCCTATTGATGCAGCCGCTCAATTATACCGGCGGAGATGGCTGGAGATACCGCGGGATACAGATGAACAGCAACAACCAAATAAGCGCGCTTGTAAAGAATAACATCATTGTGCTGAAAGACGAACAGCCCGAAATAGTCTCATACGGCATTTTCCGGTTTTTGTCTGCCGGAAGCTGGACCTCAGATTTTAACAATATCTTTGTGAGTGCTCCCTCTGTCGAAAACCAGAACTTTTTTGGCAGATGGGGTGGCGCAAATGGAAATGTAACCAATCTTGATGAGTGGCAACAGCTTTCGGCTCAAGATGTTAGCGGACAAGAAGTCCCTGTTGAGTTTGTAAGCTCCGGGAACCTGAGGCTCAGCGGAAACTCCGATGGTGACCCGGCACTTGCCGGTACTGCGGCAGCTGGTATTTCAACCGATATCGATGGCAAAGAACGCGACCCCGACTCGCCCTACATGGGCGCCTGGGAAGGAACACAGCTTTCCACCTCTGCAGGTTACAGCCATGATGTAGCCGGAAATTTAAAGTTGGACCAAAATTACCCAAATCCATTTAATCCGGTTACTCAAATACGGTTTTCGCTGCCAGAAAGCGCAAATGTTACGCTTGAGGTCTTCGACTTGCTTGGAAGAAGAGTAGCCATTTTGGCCAGTGAGCAGCTATCCGCGGGAATCCATCACATCACCTTTGATGCATCTGGTCTTGCTTCGGGTGTGTATATGTACAGGCTTCGCGCAGGAAGCGAAATCAGAATCCGAAAAATGACGCTTATACAGTAGATATAAAGCTTTAAATCGCTTCGATTAGTAATCGATATTCAAAGCAATTAGCAAAGAAAATTTAGCTGTAATGAAAACGAACCATTTGCCAATTAATACAAATTCTGCCTCAAAAGACGCATACGATGAGGTTGAGCTGTATCCTAATCAGCCAAATCCATTTACGATTAGCACGGTCATAACATATTCCATCGACCATCCCGGAGATGCAACTTTGCAAATCCACGACACTACTGGCAATCTCGTTTTCCAGTATTCAGAAACACATACCACATCCGGCAAAAAAAAAATACGGTATGTATCAAGCGGATTAAAACCCGGCCAATACACCTGTACCCTGTTATTTAACAACGGCTACTCAACGGTGCGTTTACAGCGCAACATGGCTTATGTGAAATAATTCAATACAAAGCTAATAGCCGGTCTATTTACTAAAACCTTCATTGATAAATCCAAAAGAGCAGTTTGCGGATAGGAACAACATGAACTACGATTTCAACCTATAAAGCACAACACAAGCACCTGCTCATTGAAATTAACCTTATCACAACCATGAAACAGCATATACTAAAACTCCTTCTCATTATTAGTTTATTCATCCTTCATGACAAAGCTCTTGCGCAATTATCGGGTAGCTACACGGTGGGTGAGGGTAGCGACTATCCTACTCTACGTGCTGCCATAGACGATTTAATGGCGCAGGGAAACAGCGGTGATGTTGTTTTCCTCATAAGCAGCGATATCGAAGAAACTCAGAATATTGCCATTGGTTTCGATCCCGGCGAAGACAATACCGTAACTATTAAGCCGGCTGCCGGAACAAGCCCGGTAATTACCTTCAGCGCTTCTGAAGATAATGGTGTATACGACGGTGCCCTCATTTTCGGGCTTTCAGATATATCCGGCAGTGCCGATGCGCTAACGTTTACACGGAACATCATTATCGACGGGTCGAACACAGCTGGAGGCAGCAGCAGGGATTTAACGTTGCAAACAAGCGAAGATGCCAACGGCAGCAGCAGTTTTCGGCTGGTAGCGGCTACCGAAAATATCGAGATAGCCAACACAAATATTCTCATCAATCAGAGTGATAACCCTTTCAACACCATTCGGATTACGAGCCGCGCAGAGGCAAGGCATCAGAATGTTCGCATAGTAAATAACTACATCCGAAATCTGGCCGCGAACTCATCCCGCGCCGTACTCACCGACGGCATCACGGAGGCTCAATTTGGACCGGATTTAACGGTAATCGATAACGACATTGAGGTAAACCGTTACGGAGTTTGGCTTCGTGAAAAAGGTGGAAACAGCTTGATTTCGGGAAATAATATCAGCGTAAACCAGCAGAGCAACTTTTTTGGATACGGCGTTTATGTAGAAGAGCTTTACAGCCCCGATGCAGTCGTGCAGATTCTGGAAAACTCCTTCGACGGCAGCGCGAGCGCCAACACCTTTGCAGCCGTTCGCGCAAGCTCAGCCGGAAACTTTGAAATCGAAAACAACAGCTTCACCAATCTATATTCCGATTCTGGCATTACGCGTGGCGTTTGGGTTGATGCCGGCGGAAGCTTTCAAATTCATGCAAATACGTTTAATGGTTTTGATGGCGGCAGCGGCGTTCGCATGATCGAAATCGCCAATGACCTTACAGAAAACCACAGCATTCATATAGCGAATAATTACTTCACCGGCTTTGCATCTACCAGCGGAAATGGTGAAAGGCTTGATGGCATCTACATTGCTTCGCCCGACAATGCCGAAGCAGACATTCGCATTTACCACAACACCCTGGTAATGAATCCGCTGGATGTACAGGGAGATGGCTGGAACTATTTTGGCATTTCCTCTTTTAGCAGCGCCTCTATTTCGATCGACCTCAGAAACAACATACTTATTAATAACGACTCCAACCCAAATGTTACATCCTACCTTTACAGACAGGTTCTAAGCGCGGCTTCCAGCATGGATGCCGACTACAATCTTTGGTTTGTAGCTTCACCTTCTGCTGCAGATAACACCTTTTTATCCAGACATGGTGGTACCGAAACCAACGCAACCACTTTGGCTCAGCATCAGGAGAATACCGGCTTCGACTCAAACTCGGTATCTTTCGAAGTATTATTTGAGGATGAAGAATCTCCGTTTCTGGATGAAAGCATGTTCAGTAACGACAACTTGCTGGCGCCCGCCATTTCATCGGTACCTACAGACTTTTTCGGAAACGACCGAAATGACCCAGCGGTAATGGGTGCACACGAGCCGGAAATTAACGTGAACATACAGCCTGAGCCGGAAATAACGGGCGGAATCAAGCTGCATCAAAACTATCCGAACCCATTCAACCCGTCTACTCGCATCAGTTTCGAGCTGGATGCCTCCTACCCGACTTCGCTGAGCGTGTACTCTGTTGATGGCCGCCGCGTGGCTCAGCTACTCAATAATCAGCAGCTCGGTGCCGGGCTACATAATCTCAACTTCGATGCTTCCAGGCTTTCCAGTGGAGTCTATATCTACAGACTTACGGCCGGAAACACAGTACAAAGCGGACGAATGATGCTTATTAAATAAGCCGGAAAATCCAAAAAAGGAAGGTTTCACAGAGCCTTCTCATGATCAGAAACCAATTTCAGATAAATTTATGAAACGAACTTTTTGGCTCAGCATTCTGATGCTGACTTGCCTGATTCCGCTGTATTCCTGCGATATTTTCGGGCCTGATACGCCCTCATCGGGAAGCATCACAACGAATGAAGGCTTCTTTTATATGATGGATCGGGGTACGTCGAATCTGTATCAGCTAAACGGGCGCATGGAGCAGCTCAACGTTTGGAATGTAGCAGAAATTACGGATGACAGCTTCATTCAGGGAATTACTTTTGATGGATCTCACGTCTGGATTTCTGCCTCAAGCCCGGCAACCAGTCTTTTCAAGCTGGATCTTTCCGGTGAAGAACCCGTTGTTATACAAAGCTTTCCGGCGCCGCCAAACGGAAGCGGAACCGTTCGCGATATTACTTTCGATGGCACCTATCTTTGGGCCGCAAACAGCGGATCGGTAAGCCTGAATACTCCGCCGGCACTGTACAAGATCAATCCCGAAACCGGGGAAATCGTAAGTGAGTATGATATGCCCTCTACCGAAATACGCGGTATTTCACACATTCCGCCAAACGGAGATCAGTATGGGCGAGGCGCTCAGCCCGGAATTTATCTGGGCGATCGTGAAGCCAATAAGTTCTGGAATTTCCGCTTCGATCGTCCGGTTTTTACCGACGCTTTTGATGCTCCGGTGCCGCCAACGGGAGAGTTCTCCATATTCCCTTCCGGCATTACGTACGAAATTCTGCCCAACGGCTCTATTCATTTCTGGACCATTAACAGCAGCGTTTCCACCAATTATTTGTTCAGATTAAGGCGTACCGGCGAAGTTGAGCAAATGTTTGAGCTTAACCAATACACAAGTCCGGGACCATTTGTTTTCACTCAAACGGATGCGAGTCTTGCACCGGCTCCCGTACTCGATTCTGTAGTTCCAAACCGAGGCGCTCTTGGAACTACCGTGGAAACCGAGCTTAAGGGAACTGGATTCGGTAACGGTAGCGAATTATCTGTTGACTTTGGCGACGGTATTACGGTAACGGAACTGCGTTATGAATCTGCTGAAGCGCTTAGCGCAACAATAGAAATAAGCGCAGGGGCTGCTACAGGTATGAGAACCATCACCCTGACAAACCCGGACGGACAGCAGGCCGAACTTGAAAACGGCTTCGAAGTTACCGCAGAGGCACCGCTATTCGGTTTCTTATACGTGCTCGATTTCGACAGCAATTGGCTCTATAAAATTCGTGAAGCCGACGGTGCCCTTGAGCAGGAATGGGATACATCACAAATGGCGCAGGCCGGAAGTCCGCAGGGTCTGGCTTTCGATGGAACCCATCTTTGGATGGCCTCTGCCGGCTCAGACCGGGCGCTCATTCAGTTTGCTACCGACGGAAACCTGCTTGAAGAAATTCGCAGAATTCCTGCACCCTACCCGAACGACGGCGGAACCGTTCGCGGCATTACCTTTAACGACGGGTATTTATGGGCGCTTAATTCGGGAGACAATCAGGTTTATCAGATTGATCCGAGTAATGGCGACATCCTGAACGGATTTCAGACACCGGGATCAGAAACGCGCGGAATTACTTTTGTAGACGGCGTACTGCATGCTACAGACCGCGACGAAGGTGCTGTATTCGCCTGGAACGATTCCGATAATGAGTGGGAAACTGTATTTACGGTACCTTTGCCGGCCGGAATTCCCGACAGCCATCGCTGGCCAATTGGTATCGACTGGGATGGCAATTACTTCTGGATTGTAATCTCCCGATTTGCCTCAGACTTTGTGCTTAAAGTTAGCAGCGATGGAGAACTCCTTCGAACCATCGAATCGCCACGAATCGGCCCCGACATCCTCACCGATGTGCTTTACACCGAGGAGGAACAACCATGAAAAATATCATTCATATGTATTCCAAATATGTATTGCTGCTCGTTCTGCTCATTTGTTGCGGGGCAGCCGAAGTTAAGGCACAATTTACCGTAACGGGCGATTTCCGCACGCGTTTTTACTACGACTCGTTTAGCGGTGGCATTCAGGATCGTCAGGATCTTTACTACATTCGCTATCTGGGAAGACTAAATGTTCGCTCGAATGTGGGCGAAAACGTTACCTTTTATTCTGAGCTGATGACCTTTACAGATAATCCTTTGTCTGTAACCAGAAACATAGCCGGAACCGAAGAAATGTATTATGGAATTAGTCAGCTGTTTGCTGAAATTGTAGTTCCGGATGCGCCCTTTTTTGATGTGATGCGTTTTCGGGTAGGAAGGCAGCAATTCCCCATTGGCCGGGGTCTGTCTCAGGGCTCGTCTATCAGCTATGCCCGATTATTCGATGGCCTTCGGGCAGATGTGTCTAAATATGATTTTACGCTGTCTCTATTTGGATCAGTAACTCGCCAGAATCTGAGTCCGAGCGGACTCTTTCCTGATTCTGGTGGAGACAAGCTTTTCATAGCAAGACTTTCCCGCACGGTGCTTCAGCAGGACCTGATGTCGTATTTTATTCTGAACCGCCTGGATGGCATGTACAACGACAGCTACATATTGGGCGCCGGAATCCGCGGTAGTTTCTGGGACCCGGAGCTCGAATATTTTGGTGAAGTTGCGCATCAAACCTTTAACACCGCGCCCGGATTCCCCGAAATGTCTGGTATGGGTTTCATGGCCGGGCTTGGCTATCGCTGGAGTATGGGGCCTTTCCGATGGGTAAAACTGGAAACTCGCTACGCTGCATATCAGGGAAATGACGAAACAACAGACAGAATTGAACGTTTTAGTCCGCTTTACCCCAGTTTTTTCTGGGGTGACCGTGCCGGTTTTGCCAATGGCGTAATCGGTGGCGATTTTCCGCAGGATGGCGCCAACCTCGAAGGCAGTCGTATTTGGTACAATCGTATTTATTTTGTTCCGCAAGCGATGCAACGACTTCGGTTGCAGCTACAATATATCTACGTTACCGAGTTTATCGACAACGACAACTACAACAGCATGAACAACGAGTTTTCTGCCCGGCTGTTCTATGCTGCTACGCGAAACTCACGTTTTCAGTTCAGGTATGTGTTAAGGCAGCCCAACGAAGATGGTTTTAATCCCAATCTGCCCGAAAGCTCAACACGCGACAGATTTTCCATACACCGCTATATGCTGGAATGGCATGTTCGCTTTTAGAAGGCTTTGCAAAATCACACTTTTAACAACAATAAAATCTATGATTCAAAAAAAGCTTTTGTCGAATATCCTGTTTCTGCTAAGCTTCTCCATTGCTTTCGTTCTGCTTGCTCCGGATATAACAACCGGACAAGTAGACCGAACCAAAAAGTTTATTGAGGCAGAAAATGCGGCTGTTGCCACGGCAAGCCCGGAAGCATCGCGCATAGCCCTTGAAATATTAAAACAGGGCGGAAACGCTGTTGATGCGGCCATAGCTGCCGCCTACGCGCTGGGCGTGCTGGAACCAAACGGCTCCGGCCTTGGTGGCGGCGGAAACGCGCTTGTTTATATTAAGTCGGAAGGGCGGCACTACAATCTGGATTTTTATCCCCGGTCTCCCATGAATCCCCTTTCTTTTACACCCGGCACCGACGAAGCTTCGGTTCGGGCGGTTAGCGTACCCGGTTTTGTAGCCGGGATGGAAGAATTGCGTGAGCGCTGGGCCGTGCTCGACAGGGAGGCGCACATTCGGCCTTCGGTAGAGATTGCCCGCGAAGGTTTTGTGCCAGATTCTGTACTTTATTCCAGGATTCATGCCACCCATAGCAAGTTACTTCTTTACGAAGAGTCCAAAGAACTATTTACAGAAAATGGTCAGCCGGTCGGCAGAGATTTTGTGCTCAGAAACCCTGCTTTAGCAGATGTAATGGAGGAAGTTATCGAAGGCGGCAGAGATGCCTTTTATCGTGGCGAGCTTGCAGCAAGGCTCATTAACGGGCTCAACGAGCATGGGGGCACTTTTACTGCCGAAGATTTCTCTGAGTTCGCACCCGTATGGAGAGATCCTGTTCGCGGCACCTATCGTGGCTACGATATTATAGCTTCGGCGCCACCGGTTGCAGGATTACTTGTAATTCAATCGCTTCAAATGCTGGAGCATTTTGATTTTTCCCGATACGGGCACTACACCGAGTCTCCCGAAACCATGCACTTTTTAATCGAGCTGTTTAAGCGCTCCTATGCAGATCGCCTGTCGTTTATTGGCGACCCAGACTTTTTTGATGTTCCGGCAACCGGCCTGGCTTCGCGTGCCTTTGCCCGAAACCGGGTTTCGGATATCCGAATGGGAATGGCAAATCATGAGCGCTTACGGGATACAGAACCTGGAAATCCGTTCAATTTTAATGATGCTTCCGTAGCAGATGCAGATTGGGAGCGGGGCGTGCCAGACGATTTTTCCTGGTTTTTCACCGACGATCTGGAGGATGATGCTTCTTCTTACGACTGGTGGGGCGACGATAAGTTCGATTCCTGGGGTGCACAGCGCGACGAGCAGACCAACAGAAGACGCGGCGGTTTTCTTCAAACAATTTTCAGAAGCTCAGGACGCGATACGGTGCGGGTAGAAATTGAGGACGACGACGATTGGGTGCCAGACACCGAAGAAGAGCCAGAAGAAGGACAGGATAATACAACGCATATAACCGTTATCGATGCCGATGGAAACATGGTTTCGCTTACTTCAACGGTCGGGCTTTTATTCGGTTCCGGTATTACTATAGATGGCGTGGTGATGAATAGCGGTCAGGCCAATTTTGGCTCTACGGCTGTTAACAACATGCGACCCGGACGTATTCCGCGAAGCACAATTGCGCCAACAATGGTCATGCAAAATGGTGATCCGTTTCTGGTTATTGGCGCGGCAGGCGGGGCAAGAATACCTGTAACGGTAACCATGGCGATCAGCAATATTATCGACTTTGGGATGGATGTATTCGAAGCCAATGCAGCACCCCGGTTTATATCCAGAAGATGGGCAGATGAAGTAGAATTTGAGGGTCTTGTTCCTCAGGATATCGTCATTCAAATGCGCCGGATTGGTCACCCGGTTCGGGTTCGCAGGCCTATTGATGTTTACTTTGGAGGGATGCAGATAATAAAAGTGCGGCAGGATGGCATTATAGAAGCTTCCTCCGATCCCCGCCGGGATGGAAGTCCGGCTGGTTATTAGGCAGGACTCAAAATTCAGCGGGTCTAATCAAAATGCAGGCAGTGATAGCACCTATTTTTTCGAAAACTACTGCTCACTATTTCCAGCCCGAAATCCAAAAAGGCGAATCTCACCAATCGTGAGATTCGCCTTTTCTGTTTTTTACTATGGCAAAACGAATTCATCTGCTTGGGATGATGCAGCCTTAGTTTACTCTACCCAGGCTTCTACATCTTCAAAGACTTCCAGAAATTCAAGTCCGGTGCCGTCTTTTTTGATGGAAACATCAAAAATTGAAACACCTTCTGCAGATCGCCTTATCAGTAATTTTGCCAGCTCGTTAACCACTTCTTTCTGTATGAGCCGCTTAAGCGGTCTGGCACCAAAAGTAGGGTCGAAACCGCGTGAGGACAGCCAATCTTTCACTTTATCTGAAATACGGACTTCCACTTTGTTTTTTGCAAGCATTTCATGCACCTGCTTTAGCTGTATATCTACCACATGGCGTAAATGCTCTCTGCTAAGCGGATGAAATACGATTACATCATCAATTCTGTTGAGAAATTCGGGACGAATGGTTTGCCTTAACTGCGCGTACAGCTCGTTTTGCAGTTCGTCGTAATCCGCAGCACTAAGCCCATCACCCTTTTCTGAAATTCTCTTCTGTATAAGGTGTGAACCGATATTGCTGGTCATAATAATGATGGCGTTCGTAAAATTAACCGTAACACCCTTATTGTCGGTCAGGCGTCCTTCATCCAGAACCTGCAGCAAAATGTTGAATACGTCTGGATGGGCTTTTTCGATTTCATCCAGCAAAATAACCGAGTAGGGTTTTCTGCGCACAGCTTCGGTTAGCTGTCCGCCCTCGTCGTAGCCCACATAGCCCGGAGGCGCACCAATAAGCCGGCTCACGGAATGACGCTCCATGTACTCGCTCATGTCGATTCGAACCATAGCGTGCTCATCATCAAAAAGATATTCGGCTAAAGACCGTGCTAATTCCGTTTTTCCAACACCGGTTGAACCCAGAAAAATAAAAGAACCAACCGGTCTGCTTGCGTCCTGTAAACCGCTTCTGGAGCGGCGCACAGCGTTTGAAACAGCCTCTATAGCTTCATTCTGACCAACTACGCGCTTGTGCAAATGTTCTTCCATCATTAATAATTTCTGACGCTCACTTTGCAGCATTTTCGAAACTGGGATGCCCGTCCAGCGGGAAATAATGTCGGCGATTTCTTCTGCATCTACCTCTTCTTTTAGCATGGCCTTATCTTTCTGGAGTTCGGCCAGCTCTTTCTTGGTATTATCGAGGTCTTTCTCGAGTCGGGTGATGGTACCGTAGCGAAGCTCTGCTACTTTTTCGTAGTTACCGCTTCGCTCAGCTTTTTCGGCCTCGATTTTTGTTAACTCGATGGTCTTTTTAAGATCCTGAGTTTTATGAATAAGGTCTCTTTCGGCAGACCAGTGCACTTTAAGGCGATTCCAGTCTTCGTTTAAGTCGGCCAGCTCCTTACGAATGCTGTCTGTCTTGGAGGTATCTTTTTCGCGCTTTAGAGCCTCCCGCTCGATTTCGAGCTGACGAATCTGTCGCTCGATTTGATCCATCTCTTCGGGCAGAGAATCGATCTGAATGCGCAGACGTGATGCGGCTTCATCTATCAAGTCGATGGCTTTATCGGGTAAAAAGCGGTCGGAAATATATCGATGCGAAAGTTCAGCGGCCGAAACGATGGCGCTGTCTGTAATCCGCACACCGTGATGCAGCTCGTAACGCTCTTTAATTCCGCGTAAAATAGAAATCGTATCTTCAACACCGGGCTCACCAACTAAGACGGTTTGCAGGCGTCGCTCAAGCGCTTTGTCTTTTTCGATATATTTCCGGTATTCGGCAAGGGTGGTTGCGCCAATAGATCTAAGCTCACCTCTGGCCAAAGCGGGTTTCAGAATATTTGCGGCATCCATTGCTCCTTCTGAAGCACCGGCTCCCACCAGCGTGTGAATTTCATCTATAAACAGAATAATTTCGCCCGCGGCTTCGGTAACTTCCTTAATAACTGCTTTGAGCCTATCTTCGAATTCGCCTCTGTACTTTGCTCCGGCAATAAGCGAGCCCATATCCAGAGAAAGAATGCGCTTCGATTTTAAATCTTCTGGCACATCTCCGGAAACAATACGCAGCGCGAGTCCTTCGGCAATAGCGGTTTTACCCACGCCTGGCTCACCAATTAAAACCGGATTGTTTTTTGTTCTGCGATTGAGGATTTGCATCACCCGGCGAATTTCCTGATCCCGGCCAATAACCGGATCAAGCTTGTTTTTCTCGGCAAGCTCGTTTAAATCGCGGGTATACTTTTTAAGGGATTGATATCTGTTTTCTGCGTTCGGGTCGTTGGCTTTATTCGAGCCGCGCACCTCTTTAAGCAGCTTTTTGAGACCAGCCAAAGTTACGCCCTCATCCTTTAGCATGCTTGCCGGAGCTGATTTCTGATCTAAAGTGGCCAGCAGCAGATGCTCTGAGCTTACATATTCGTCGCCCATGGAACCAGCCAGCTTAGAAGCACTGTCGAGCAGCTGCTTTAGCTCATTACCTGGATATTGCCCGCTAACTGTTGCGCCCTGCACCTTTGGTTGTGTAGCAAGATAATCTTTAAGCCGGTCTTCAATTCGATTGAGCGAAGCACCGCTTTTTTTTATCATGCCCGGCACAATGCTCTCTTTATCTTTCAAAATTGCGGCCAGCAAGTGTGCCGGCTCCACAGCCTGCTGCCCCGTTTCTGCAGCAAGATCGAAAGCCGCCTGTATGGCCTCTTGCGCTTTTAGAGTAAATTTATTCAGATTCATAACAAATGGAATTTCATATTTCTTGTTTTTTTTTAAAGTATAGACGCTAATATTATTCCATTCTTTAGTACCTGCCTTTATTTCATCAGATGCAGACAGGCTCATACTTTTTTGTCTGCCGGCATGCTTAAAGTGTCTGCAATAATGCAACCGATGTCAGCATATATGTTGCTTTTGTACTCCCAAACCGCCTTTTTGTCTGTGACCCAGGAAATTCGGTAATTCATTTAACTAAATCTTTGGTGTTACGTACTACATGCTGTTTTGCTAATTCAAGCTAAAAAAAATCACACTTCACAATGCCCAAACCAGAGTGCCTATGTATACATTTTTGCTCATTACCCACATAGCCGGTGGATTCGCCGCTTTGTTAAGCAGTTTTGTGGCCATTTATACAAAAGTAGTTCGTGATAATCATAAGATTCACGTGATTTCGGGAAAGGTCTTCGTGTGGGGAATGACGATCGTTTTCCTTACTACTGTTCCCATGACCCTGATTAAGCCAAATGTATTTCTGCTTGTTATTGGAATTTTCAGCTTTTACTTAACTTTTAACGGATGGCGTTCTGCGCTTAACAGGAGCGGATTACCGCAATGGCCGGATAAGACCGCGGATGTTATCATGCTTGTTACTTCTATGATTATGTTAAGCATGGGCGTTTATTACTATTTGCAGGGCTCAGGTTTTGGAATTGTTTTAGGCGTTTTCGGATTAATTGGCGGTCAACTGGCTTTTTCCAGCCTCAGAGCCTATAAAGACGGACCCGTAAAAGGAAAAGAGAGAATCCGTACGCACCTCGGCTCCATGATGGGAGCTACAATCGCCGCTATAACCGCATTTTTAGTTACGAACATAGAAACTGATCCTGTTTGGATAGTTTGGATTGCGCCAACCGTTGTCATCACTCCGCTTATCATATACAGCAGCCGAAAAGTTTTAGGATCTTCGAAAAGCAAATAGCTTTGGTAAGCAAGGCTTTACGACCATTTTCAAGCTGCGAATTAGCGTAGATTCGAAATTCCAACGCCTGCATTGCAAAATTTTCTCACGATTTTTGGTAACTCTAAAATTGGTTTGAATGTTAGCACAGAACTTCCCCCTCTACTCCGGTTTCGGTCAAATTCATTCATCGATTTCACTTAAGTCAACTTCATCAAAATTTTAAAAATCAGGCTTCATTCCATTTAAATTACGTTCGG